>LFCU01000043.1 GCA_001044195.1 Candidatus Achromatium palustre | reverse complement strand
TACAAAGCAACCGCAAGCATTTTAGAGCCATCACTAGGATTTACTTTAACAATTTTATCCAGTAACGTTTCTATAATCTCTTTGTCTTTTGGATAACTATATAATTGAATGCGGTTTAAAAGTATAGATGCGTAAATAGTGTCATCACGAAAATAATCGAAATGTCTATCGATAACAAAATCATATGCTGCCCGTGCAGCATCATAACGTTTTAAGGTTTGTGCTGCTTTACCAAGGTAATACCAGAAAGGAGGATATGCCTCAAATTGCCCTTTGATTCTATCCAATCGTCGATATTGTCTATTTTTGTCTGTATCCTTTAGAATATCTAAAAGGGTTGCAAATTGTTTTTCTGTAATTCTCCACTGATCTGGTATCTTATATTTACGCATCAAGTTCCAATAATACATCAGGAATTGTTTTCTGAGATTAGTTAACTGAATCGCTTGCTCCTTTTTTAATTCCCAAGTCTCCCGATTTATTTTTTTTCTATATTCTTCCACATGCTCACGGTAATTCACCATCTGTGCAGCTAAATCTGATACCACCATGCCAGCAGCTATAAAAGAGCCAGCAGGTAGTGGTATAGCTAATGCACCGCCAGCATTTCCAAGTGATCCTGTTATGGAACTTGTTGAAAGGCTTTCATAAAAAGCCTCATCAATTTTATTTTGATAGATAGCTTTTACCACTTCCTGTTCTTGATCGCTCAAAAGATATTGATTGAGTGTATCTAATAATTTCTTTAAAAGATCAATCACTTCTTCGTCTTGTATAGCAGAAAGTTTAATGTTATTTAATATTTCTCTATATTCCTGATCTAAAACGACTCTATCATTGTAATCTGTAATGGTATAAAGAGCAGCATGGGCATAGTTGAGTGCCAACGCTGTTCTATATGCAGGGGTTTGTGATGCTTCAACTGATAATTCAGCCAGACACAATGTATTCAAAGTGGACAAAACAAGAAAAACTGCCAATTGAATTATTTTGGGAGGGCTGCCCATGTTCATAAAAAATTTTCCTTATTTATAGGATATTTAAACTAACTTTTAACGATACTAAGTAGTAGTCCAAAAATATTTTAACATTTTCAATCAAAAAACGAACCTTTCAAAAACAGTGAATTACGTTCATATTTATATACCTTGCTAGATTAGACACTATTTGATTGATTTTATTGAATATAGTTTGTAAATTGGTTTAAAACCGAATAATTATATTTGATTTATAAGTATTAATTTACAAATATTTTAACACTTTCAAATAAAATTTAATTATAGTACTTTGTGTACAATTTCAATACCTAAATAATCACATCCATAAGTCTTTTAACACTTGTTTCATTAAAAATCAATAAGATACTTGGTCTAAAAATGTTAAAATATTTTTGGACTACTACTTATAGGCAAAAAAAAATCGGGTAGTCATCTGAATATCTTAGCTTGTGCAGTTGGCAACTTAGGTGTTGAAGCCTAATAGATATCCAGAAAGTCCCGATATGCTGGATATTATATTACAAAGATATTTGTCTATGCAATTAGAATTTTTTTATTAGGCTATAGAAATAACTTATAGCCTTAGTTCCAAAATCATATATACCATTATTTGTTTCTAAATAATGACAAATACAGTATTTCGGAGTCTTTTTGTACCATTTGACCAGCCCATTCTTGATGCTCAAGATTAACAATACGCAATTTATGTTGAATACGGTCTACCTCATGCTTCCATTCAAATGCAGAAAGTTCGTCCACAAGCTTAATACGTGCCTTAAGATCAGTACGACGGCTGGATCGAAGCTCATGCCTTAAATCTTCAAGATCTTCTATATAGTACAGATCCATCGCAGTACGTGCTGATTTAGATTGAAGATTTTCAGCTAAAAATACCTCAGGTCCATAGCAATATATAAGTAAGATAGGCCAAAGATCCTGCCAGTACTCTGGATTAGGTGCCACTTCGATACCTACAAGCTGTCCTGCTATAAAATACACCGCTCCTATTTGTCCTGGCTCGGTTTCAAAGGCATGGCGAAAAGTTTGTAACTTAGGGAAATATGGACGTATAAATCGTTCTAAATGCCCACTTTTAGATACCCCAAATTTGCGAGTATAGTTTTCTATATGAATCCATAAGCGACTAAAGTCCTCTTCATCACGTTCTACAAAGGCTCTAGGGCGTAAGCCTAATGGCAATACAATAAAACGCTGATTGGCTTCATCTAACAGTCCACCCTGAGTTTCTTGGATACAAAAACAATCAGTTGCTGTTAAATCTTCTTGTGCATCCAATACCATGGCGCGACTTGTAGCATGATTTTGTGCCCCATCTTGAAAAAAACCTATGTGCATAGGCAGTATCAATAAGCCCTTGGACGTGGTATTACGAAATGTCATTTTGCCATAATCAGGCACGGCTACCAATTTTAAATTTTGTAAAGGTGGCACAAATTGTGATCGCGAATTATGCTGTATTGGAAATAATGCTAAAATTTCTAGCAAACCTCGGGATTGCAATTTACCTGGGATTAGCCCAGAAAGTAACCCTGTAAATATTTGATTTAATTGTAGAACTGCCATTTTTAGCTCCTAGTCAATAGCTGTTTGCATAACTGAAGTTTATCAGGAGAGACATCTTGGGTCTGTTCCAATAATACATGAGCAAACAGATCGCTGATTTCAGTTTCATGTGCTATGGTAATAACCTCAATGTCTGCGCTTAAGGTTCTTTGAGTTAAATCTTCAGTATGCGTAAACAAAGGCACAATTTGATAAATAGGAGTATTAATGGCAAGTTGCCTCATACCCGTAACCACATCCGCCACATCACCTTGGCGCGTATTTTCATAGCCATCAGTAATAAACATGACGCTGTCTGGTTTGCAACTTACGGCCTCAAGCAAGGCACTGGCTAAATCGGTTTGTCCTTGCGGGAATGCAAATGCAGCTTCTACTAAATTATCGGTACCACCTACTTGATATAAGGATGTGACAGGAAATTGCTTTTGTAATATACGAGTCAACGCCAGGCCTAGGCCCGCCGGATGCTGGCTACGTTCTCCAGAAGAAGCCATAGAACTTGAGATGTCCAAAATTATTGCCACTTTTTGGTCCATAATAGGCAAATTTTTTACAGCATGATCCAAACATGCAGGCAATCTGTCGTAATGTTCCGCTTGAGTTATGTTTGTAGATAATACTTCTTTATAAAGTGTTGTAAGTGGGTTATCTTTTATATTAATGCGTGAAATACTGGCTGCTAATGAACGAACCTTGCTGGCTAATGTAGATGGATGCAAAGTACCTCGTAATCCAAATAAAGTATCTAGCGGCAGACCTTTACCCTGCTCTAGGGATTTACGTGCTGCTAGACTTTTAGTAAGTAATGGTTCTTGAGTTTTATAGGGTACTTTAGCTAGAAAACACAGTGCCTCATGCGTTGTTTCTATATTATTAGCATAACGCCATAGTTTGTGATGCAGAAATTTCTTACCATGGGTTCCAGGGTTTTTAAGAAACCGTTTGCAAGCAGACCAAGTACGTTCCCCTAAAAAATGTTTTAGCAAACGTTGTATTCTAAGGCTTTTCGTAGCAGCTAAAGTAGCAAAACTTTCATGTCCCAGCAAATAATTCATACCCAAGTTGCGTATTCGGCTGCAATTTACTTTTATTTTCGGCAGAATATCGATTAATTGCAGGGATTGTTCGATTGGTAAAGCTTGTAAAAATGTGACAATTTTAGCAGTTTGAGGGCCAGCTAAAGAATTACAGCTTAGGCTAATGATATTTAGGAATATCTCTTGTTTATGGCTTAAGTGAGTTAGATTATTCTTCAACAATTCCATATAAAATTCAGGTTGTGATTGACACAATTCCTTATGCACTACGGTCGCATCTTGGTATTCTGTGATATGCTTCCTGTGCATCTTTAGATATTTGCGTAATAATTCTGCATTCATAGTGATTTTACTTGGTTATGTATTTTAAAATACCTAGATCTATTATATCACATAGCAAGAGTATAAAACTCGATGCTCAAAAAAAGTTTATATGCAAACACCAACTATTCCCCCCAATGAACAACAGCGCCTAGCAGCGTTATGTAGACTTGAAGTATTAGATACTGCTGCTGAAGAACGATTTGATAGTTTAACGCGCATTGCCAAAGTACATTTTCAAGTACCTATTGTCCTAGTAAGTCTAGTAGATACAGCTAGGCAGTGGTTTAAATCGCGTCAAGGCTTGGATGCAACGGAAACATCACGAGATATTTCGTTTTGTGGTCATGCAATCTTAACCGAAACGACTTTATATATTCCAGATACCTTACAAGACCAGCGTTTTTTTGATAATCCATTAGTATTAGGTCCACCTAAGATACGCTTTTATGCTGGTGTTCCTCTGCATAGCCCAGATAATTTTAAGGTTGGTACTCTATGCATTATTGATACACAAACTAGAGAATTGACTAAAGCCCAGCTTACTACTTTACGTGATTTGGCTGATTGTGTAGAACGTGAATTAGCCCGTGCCTCTGTACAGCAAGCAATGCAGACTGTTCAAGAACAGAGTGTTTATCTACAAGCAGTGCTAGATACAGTACTTGACGGAATTATCACCATCAATAATCATGGCATAGTACAATCAGTTAATCCAGCAGTAGAACAAATCTTTGGTTATCATAAAGATGAATTAATTGGCAATAATGTTAGCCAGTTGATGCCAGAACCCTATGCTAGTCAACATGACAATTATCTATACAATTATTTTGTTACAGGCCAAAGCAATATTATTGGTATAGGTCGTGAAGTCGTAGGAAAACGCAAAACTGGTGAAGAGTTTCCATTAGATCTAGCTGTATCAGAAATACAATATGGCACTAAGCGACATTTTGTTAGTGTAGTACGAGATATTAGTATTCGCAAACATATAGAAACGGAATTAAAGCAGGCCAAAGAACAGGCTGAGGCCGCTAACCAGGCTAAAAGTGATTTTCTAGCCAATATGAGCCACGAGATTCGGACTCCTATGAATGCCGTGATTAATCTAAGTCGTTTTGCTCTCCAAACTAATCTGGATGAAAAGCAACGTGACTATATCAGTAAAGTATTACATGCAGGCCAAAATCTTTTAGGAATTATCAATGATATCTTAGATTTTTCCAAAATTGAAGCAGGTAAACTGGTTATTGAGGCCATTCCCTTTCAGCTTAATGAAGTAATAGAGGATTGCTGTAATGTCGTACTGCCAAAAGCTGAGGAAAAATTCCTGGAGATTTTAGTCGATGCGCCTCGAGATATACCGGAATTGATGGGTGATGCCTTAAGGCTGCGCCAAGTAATAACCAATCTTCTAAGCAATGCAGTTAAATTCTCGGAGGACAATAAAGCCGTAGTCTTAGGCGTAGATGCAATTGACATCGACACTGATCAAGCCTTACTTGATTTTAGTGTGTGTGATAGTGGCATTGGCATGTCCCAAGCACAACAAACCAAATTGTTCCAATCCTTTCACCAGGCAGATAGCTCTATAACTCGACGTTATGGTGGCACAGGCTTAGGACTTAGCATCTCCAAACGCTTGCTTAATATGATGGGCAGTGAACTATTCGTAGAAAGCAGGCAAGGCGCAGGTACTACTTTTAGTTTTACGTTTGCATTCCCGATAAGCCAAGCCTGGCAAACTAAAGCTGATAAACGCCAGTTAACTTCTAGCTCTATTAACAAAGATTTGCGCTGTTTAGTAGTGGATGATAATCCAACAGCACGGCGTATCCTAGATGAAATGCTCACCAATTTTGGCCTTACAGTGGTAACAGTAGGTAGCGGAAAAGCAGCCATCGCTGAACTGCGTGAAGCCAGTCAAGCAAACCGAGCATTTCATGTAGTGTTTACCGATTTTAGAATGCCAGATATGGATGGTTTAGAAACTTTACGCTTAATTACCACTGATTCACAAATCGTTCCTAATCCATATTGTATTTTAGTTACGGCCTATCATGATCAAGATTTAGTGGATCAAGCGCACCAGATGGGTTTCAAAAAGATACTTAGTAAACCCATAAATCCAGAAGAACTTTTAGCTTTCTTTCAATATAAGACTGATAGAGATGCTAACAACACAACCCAGTCTGTAGATATTCCAGATACTAGCTCAAAAATGGCAATAGGTTGGATGAAGGGTACTCAGGTATTGTTAGTCGAAGACAATGAAGTCAATCAGCAAATAGCTGCTGAATTGCTTACCAGCTTTGGACTTAAGGCAATAATTGCCGACAATGGTATTGAAGCTCTGGCAGCTCTTGAGCGGGATAATTTTGATCTAGTATTAATGGATTTGCAAATGCCTAAGATGGATGGTTTTGAGGCCACTCAACGTATCCGTGCGCAAACAAAATGGCAAAAAATACCTATCATAGCCATGACTGCTCATGCTATGACTGGCGACAAGGAACGCTGTTTAAATGTAGGTATGAATGATCATGTGTCTAAGCCCGTAGAACCAGAAGAACTCCATGCTACTTTAATGCGTTGGCTTCCTGAAAGTAAGCAAGTATCTGGATTATCCCAAACAAAAAATATAGACGCTGATGCGCAGCTTACTATGCCTGATACTTTACCTGGTTTAGATCTTGCGCAAGGTATACACCGCGCTAATGGACGTTGGCAGTTCTATCAACGCCTGTTGCTACAATTTAGGCAACGCAATTTAAAACTTGCTAAAACTTTACAAACAGCAATTGCTGCTGATAAAAGGGATGAAGCACAGCGTATTGCTCATAGCATTAAAGGTGTGGCTGGTAATTTAGGTGCTAATAATCTTATGGAAATGGCTAAAATCTTAGAACAGAAGCTAGCAGCAACAGATACTGTAACTTTAGAATCATCAGCTATAACAGATTTTATCCAGGCTTTAGAATTAGTCTTAAACAGCATAGCTAGCTTAGATGCGTTTGTACAAACTGAAGACAAACCAGCAACTGAAGCAATCGATTCTAAACAAGTATTGCCATTATTACAAAAGTTAGTCAATTCTTTAGAACAGGATTTCCAGAAAGCACGGGATGCCTACAAAGAATTACGTCCTTTGCTTATGGTAGAGCCTATTCGTGAAGAATGTGAAAACCTAAACGAAGCTATCCTAGATTATGATTCTGAAGAAGCCCAAACCATTGCCAGACGTATTGCATCAGCCCTAGATCTGGAACTGGAATAATTTCGATATATTAGACATTATCCGAAACCCTCTATCAGATTAACAAACATAAGGCTATTGTTAAAGTATAGATTCCTGCTTTCGCAGGAATGATGGGTTTCGGATAATGTCTATTGATACTCGATTATCCCCAGCAATATTATAACTATAACTATAGCTATAGCTATAGCTATTCAAAAATGCAAAGTTACGGTTTGCATACGTAGTGAATTAGTCTTAATTGCAGGACTTACAACAATATTTGGTGGTAGATGGTCCTTACTGCAATCAACATCTACTGCTGCTGCTTTAGATTCTTGAGTGGCAACCATACATGTTGCAACTAGGGTTATAGATATATGCATTTTGGATTGAGCAATACTAAATGCATAAACTTTATTGTTCACAGTGGTAATCAATAAAAATATTAATATAAATGTTGCACCTAAACGTTTCATAAGTTAATCTCAATATAAAAATTGATCCAGATCAATCAATTTTATATTGAGATCTTATAGATATAAAAGACATTTATATTTATCTTTAAACTAATTTTATAATATAATATTATTTAAGAATATATTTAAATTAAGGAAATGATGTATGGCGATTTTTATGTATGTACTATTGCTGTGTATGCTTAATATTCCAGCTTATGCTGCAAAATTATCCATAACTCCAACTAGCATAGTGTTACATCCGCAACAACGTACTGCGGCATTAAATTTTACTAACCTTGCTAATAAACCTGTTACTTTGCAGATATTTTTCAAGTCCTGGAAACAGAGTGAAGGCGGGAAGATGCAGCTTAGGAATAGTAGAGAAGTTATTGTATTTCCCAGAATATTAAAGATTGCTCCTGGACGCGAACGTCCCATTAGAATTGGCTTTCGAGGGCGTTGGCCTAGAGTTGAAAGAGGCTTTAGGATCTTTGCTGATGAATTGCCTGATATAAATATTAAATCTGGAACAGGAGTAATCTTTCCTGTACGTCTTAGTATCCCGCTGTTTGTACGCAATCAGGCTGCTGCTGTCCCCGTAAACATTTCTATAATCCGAGCATTTCTGGAAAATGGTCAGATCCGCCTTACTATCCGTAATAATGCTACCCAACATGTAGCTATTAATAAGATTCAGGCTCAAATCTATGATCAACGAGGCCGTTTACTTAAACAACAAACTGATGCAGGTGGGCGTGTTTTAGCTAAAAGTCAAGTGTTTTTTGATTTAGCTGTACCCACTAATGTATGCCATCAAGTACGTTCAGTGAAGATAGAGCTTACAGCGCAACGCTCCAAGTTGCAAAAACGCTTTAATCTTAATCCTCGTGGCTGTTCGAAGCGTTCAGGGTAGCTATCAACGTTTTCTTAAAAGTTTCTTTTAAGAGTGGCAACGATGCAACCGTAAATGAATGGATTACGAAAACACTTGATTATGCCCATGCTATTTAAGGGCATGATTGAAGTTTTCGAAGTAAATTTAAGATTGGATGATTACTGAATCTATAAATTTACAAATTGGCAATTTAGATTAGGATAATAGAAAGATGCAAGCATTTAAATTTGAAGTTAAAGCTAAAAATAATTTGATTGAAATTCCGGTTCAATATAACAAATTATATTCACAATATATGAAAGTAATAGTTTTAGTACCTGAAAGATTAGAAAAAAAACAAAAATATGATTTTTCTGATGTAGCTGGAAAATTACAATGGCAAGGTAATGCCATTAAAGAACAAAGAAAAATGCGCAATGAGTGGTAACAAATTTTACTTTTTGGATACTAAGGATTTGGCCATTAATAATTTCCCAAAATCTTTTACAACTGGTTATATTACTCGACTATCCAGTTTTTTGACTTGATAAACTTGTAGGGCGGGAGAGCGCAGCGATCCCGCCTTCTATATAAATTTACTACTTGGAAATAATGCCTAAATTGGTTAGAAAATAGCAATGTAACAAATTGTGACATTTTCAAAAAAGGGGGATCGCTTTGCTCTCCCGCCCTACATCTATCATACGAAGCTAAATTAATTTAACAGTCAATATTAGAAAACTGGATGTCGAGTGTTATTTGGTAAAATAATCTTTTTTCGGGAAGTTATTATCAGCCAGATCCATAGCAAATACACAACATAACAACTACAAAGTATCATAGCCTACTATTTAGGCGATGTCAAATAAACTCTATGCATCGTTATTGATCACTCATCTATTCTGCCATTGCATAATAAATTCTGGATTAGCGGCTACCGCTCCTGCCGATCTGGAAACTACTGATCTGGAACCTGTGGTACTAGAGACTTGGGTCAATCAATACAAATTCGGTGAACAGTTTTTTTCCTACGGAGCTGACGAAACCATATATATTACACCTCAAACTATGCTTGATCTTAAGATGAAAGAGAGTTTCGTAGCCAAATGGAAAGATCAGGAAAACATCCCATTATCAGAGCTAGAACCCGATATCAAAAGCAAACTCGATATGATGACTTTGCGTCTCAACCTGACCGTAAATCCTAAGATCTTAAAACCCCAAATAATCGCAGTGCAGCCTCGACATGCTAAATCGCCTAAGGAATTTATAACACCTGCCCCTTATAGCAGTTTTCTTAACTATAGATTGGACAATACGTTTACTGCAACAAATAAGACTTTTGCTATGCCTTTAGAATTGGGTTTTAAGGCCCACCAAACGCTTTTTCTTACCAATCTATACTATAATCAAAAACACATATTACAACGTTCTGCAACCAGTCTTATCTGGGATCGAGTAGATTCACGCCAACGTTTAATATTTGGTGATTTTTATCCAGCAACTAATGTAGCAAGTGGTACCCAAATTATAGGTGGAGTTTCTTGGCGTAAGTATTTTAATCTTGCACCAAATATGTCACGCTATCCCAAACTGCAAATAAGGCATCCTTTACCGCTGCCAGCATCAATAGGAGTGGGTCTTAACGATTCTGAGCAAATTGACACTTGGGCACTGTGGCCAGGCGAAGTAATATTTACTGATTTAATCCCAGCCACAGGCCAAGGCATAGTAAAACTAAATGTAAAAAATAGTTTGGGCCAGCAACAGACCTATATTTATCCGTATCTTATTACCACAAAACTGCTCGAAACTGGTCTGCATGATTTTGAATATTCATTGGGTTGGCAACGCATTGCTCCAGATAAGCAGGCTTTTTTATATCGTCATATCCTATTTTCAGGCCAACATCGCTACGGTATCAGTGATTATATAACTTTAGGAGCTGAGTTTGAGCTTACCCAAAATAATTATTATATGTCTCCAGATATAGTTTGGATTTTAGGAGGGCGAGTCCAAAATCAGTTTAGCTTGCATTATTTACAAAGACCAGAACATGCCAATTATGGTACGCAATTTACTAGCCAGTTGCATTATAATCGTTTTGATATTGCATTTATGTATCAGAATTATAGTCGTTTCTATTTTGCAAGTGACAATGAAACTCTTAATACGGCCTTACAGGACAGTAAGACACTTAATATATCTTTTAATTTAGGTAGCCAATGGGGAAGTCTATTTCTTGGTTATAATAAATCCCAATTTTGGGATATACCAGCACAGCAGACTTATGCTTTCAATTACCAATGCCAAATAGGCCAAAATTGGCATTTACTATTAAGTTATCAAAAACCAATTGGCAGTGACACCTATACTGCATTTTTAACTATCAATTATCATTTAGACAATAATTGGCACCTAACAACAAGTAGCAACTTACAGCCAGATAGACAGCGACATAAGCTTACCCTATCTAAACAACCAAAGCGTTCTGAAAGTGATGGCTATCGTATCGTTATGGAACAGGATTCTATTAATAGTTGGCGTAGTGCTGGACGTTGGCAATCTCATTGGCGTTATGGTAGCCTGGATACAGCCATCCAAAAATCTGCTAAACAAGATGATGGTAGGTTAAGTTGGAGTGGTGCTGTTGCTTGGATTCCAGGGCATGGAGTGCATTTCAGTCGCCCTATTTATGATAGCTTTGCCTTGGTGGTAACCGAACAACCTGATATTCCAATAAATATAGGTAGCGAACAATTAGGAGTTACCAACACATCAGGTTACGTTGTGATTCCCGAAATCAGTTCATTTTATGAAAATCGTTTGCAGATTCCGGTAAAGACGCTGCCACTTAATATGACCGTTGATAATGCAACACACTATATAATGCCTAGTTATCGCAGCGGTACTTTAGTCCCATTTTCTTTGCATAGAATTAGTGCTGTAGATGGCTATCTGTACCGTCGTAATGGTTCTAAAGAACAGGCAATAGAGCAACAACCTTTACAATTACAAGTAGGTGCAAAAACTCTTGAGGGTATAATTGGCAAAGAAGGCTATTTTTATTTTGAAAACTTGCCGGTTGGAACGCATCATGGTAAGTTACCTTTTGCCGCTTGTAAATTTACTTTAAAAATTCCAGAAAGTACAGAGATTATGCAATCATTAGGAAAGATATATTGTGAAGATCTATAGAATATTTAGAATATTGAGAATATTGAAAATATTAAGAATATTAAGAATATTGCAAATAGTGTTATTTGTATGCTTCTTGCTGCCCTATACATCAGAAGCCTGTAATATTACAGTATACCCAGTACAATTTGGGGATTATTCAGGAGCTAGGTTGCAAACTAGGGGCGAAATTGTTGTGGAAAACTGTGCAACCACTCCTATAAAAATAAAACTTAATGCCGGGCGCAATAGTAATGGAAGTTTTACAAAACGTAACATGCGCAGCAATTATACTAATAGTGTGATACGTTATAACCTATATTTAGATCCTAAGCATAAGATTATTTGGGGCAATGGTTTTGGCGGTAGTAAAGTACTTCATGCAGGAGAAGGTCGCTATATAATCTATGCTCAAGTACCAGCTAATCAATTAGGCAAGGCTGGCCGTTATCACGATCGCATAGAGATTATTATTGAATGGTAAGAAGTATCCAGTGTGAACGATGCAATGTTCCATTGTCGACAAATTCAATCTACGCTAAATATCTCCAAAAACGTTTTTTAACTCAGCCAAATGCAAGGCACCACGTTTACGCTTTTCCTCCTTAGAGATTTCAGAACGTTCTCCAATCCAGATCAATTCCGCCTCTTCCAATTCCGCTAGGAAACGACTGGGTTCGCAACTCATCATTTCACCTGCATAACGTCTTTGAGCAGCTAAAGAAAATGTCAAGGTACGACGCGCCCTAGTAATCCCCACATAAGCCAAACGCCGTTCCTCTTCCATAGCTTCATTGGTATCCAACTCAATACTATTACGATGCGGCAATAATTGCTCTTCCATACCAGCTATAAATACATGCGAAAATTCTAGTCCCTTAGCTGCATGTAAGGTCATAAGATTGACTCGATCCCCTTTATCATTTTCCGTTTGGCGTTCTAAAACATCAAATAGGGTTAACCGTTTGATCAACTCTAATAAAGTAGCATCGGCGTATTCACCAGTACGCATTCGTGCTAACCATTCTGTTAGTTCGGTAACGTTTTCAATGCGCCTTTTAGCAGCATTGGCATTATTACTGCTTTCCTTTAACCAGGCAAAATAGTCTATTTCAGTGATTAATTCTTGAATCGTATGCAGGGGATCATTGGTTTCAGCTTTGCGGCTATAGGTCTCGATCAGTTCAGCAAACTTACCTAAGTTCCATCGCGCCTTTTCATCTAAACGTCCACTAAGCCCCAGTTCATTACACACTTCTAGAAGGGAGCTATGTCGTTCCTGAGCATAAGCTGCTAAACGCTCTAAAGTAACTGGGCCAATATCGCGTCTTGGTATATTAACTATACGTAAAAATGCCGCATCATCATCTGGATTTACTAATAAACGCAGATATGCCATCAGATCTTTGATTTCAGTACGGGCAAAGAATGAAGTACCGCCGCTTAAATAATATGGGACATTAAGTTCTTGTAAAGCTTTTTCAAATGGACGTGATTGGTAGTTACTGCGATATAAAATGGCGTAATCACCAAAAGTATATTTATTATTAGTGGTTAATTTATGGTGTAAAATTTCCGTCACAATCTTTTCTGCTTCATGCTGTTCATCTCTACAGGCTAACACCCTGATAGGATCTCCCAAGCCTAGATCACTCCAAAGTTGCTTTTCAAAAACATGGGAATTATTTTTTATCAATAGGTTAGCAAGTTGCAATATTCGTTTGCTAGAGCGATAATTTTGTTCTAATTTGATTACTTTTAAATTGGTGAAATCTTGCTGTAATTGCACTAAATTTTTAGGACGGGCACCACGCCAGGCATAGATTGATTGATCATCATCTCCAACTACGGTAAATTGGCCTCTTATGCCTACTAAATGGCGGACTAATTCGTATTGGGCACCATTGGTATCTTGATATTCATCGACTAATAGGTAGCGGATCCGACCACGCCAATACTCTAATGCTTCAGGGTGCGAGCTAAATAGTTGGACTGGTAAAGTAATAAGATCATCAAAATCTACAGCGTTATAGGCACGTAAACTGCGTTGGTATTCATTGTATAGGCTTAGGGCTTGAGATTCTAAGCTATCACTAGATTCACTAGTTGTACTAATTTCTATTGATATTTGTTCTGGTGTTAATAGTGCATTTTTCCATGCTGAAATGCGTTCAGCAAAAAAATCTCCAGTAACTCCAATATGTTCTGGGAGTTTATAGCGCAATTCGCGGATTAAAGATGCACTATCTGTAGCGTCAAATAGACTAAAATTTGCTTTACGTCCTAAATGTTGATATTCGCGGCGGATAATATCTAATCCCAGGGCATGAAAGGTACATAAGCGTAATCCTCGTGTTTGTTCTCTACGCAACAATTTGCCTACCCTGGTTTTCATTTCCCGCGCTGCTTTGTTAGTAAAGGTTACTGCTGTAATATGTGAAGCTGCATAAAGATTCTGAGTAATTAAGTGTACGATTTTGTGTGTAATGACTCGAGTTTTACCAGAGCCTGCTCCAGCTAGTACTAATAAGGGAGCATTTACAGTTTGGATAGCGGCTTGTTGGCGCGGATTGAGATTGCTCATAAATATCTACTTTGATAGCTTTTGCAGATTGAGAAATAGTAATGAATCATACCAACAATATAGATAGTGAACTAGACTATCCAGTTTTTTCTGCTTGACCTTTACCATAAAATATGAAAGTAATATATTTTTAATGGTTACAGTCTGGTGCCGAGAATCTGCCTAAGTACCTTTTATATGGCGGCTCTGCCGCTTTTTAAAGATCAAAAGAGCTTTTTCTGATTCTAATGGTTTCTGTGGGTAATAATATTCTTAATCTATTGACTATAGGTTGATTTTGGTTCATAATTTTACATAGTATTATCAATCTATTAGGTACCCGTAGAAATCTTTTCGTTATAAGGTGGGAACAATTTAGTTATAAAAAAACTCTAACACTTTAATGCAATGCAGTATTACCAATACCACATCTCCGATGCAGAAAATGATTGTTATTTACAAGAGATTCAATATGAAACGATATATCCATTTACTGGTTGCTTGGTTATTTATAATAACCGCCCAACAGACATACGCAGCAGATGTTGGTGGATCAATTCCCAACACAACAGAAGCTACACACACAGTAACCACTCGTAAAATTGTGCTTGACCCTTGCATAAAAACCCGTAAAATTGTGTTTAATGGCTCAAAAACACCTTGCCGTAGATATCATAAGAAAAAACAACGACCAAAAACTTCCTCTCGTCCTTCTTGTTATGCTAGAGGCCCAAGAACCCGTAAAATTGTCTGGGAAAAAGAGTATTGCCGCTAACCAAGTAGTGTTTTGCAATTCCGAAGGTGGGAATGTTCAAAATTATTTGTGACCAGATCTTAATCTAAAAAATACCATCACTTATTGGGAAATTGCACATAATTTAGAGTTGACAGATAATATCTGATTTATTAACATACGCTAACATTTGTTCCTACGCTCTGCGCAGGGTGGAGCCGCAGCTACCGTCGGCTTAGCCAAGTAGAGTGCGCAATGCGCATCTTTTAATCATTAAATTGTAGTTATGGTGTGAGATGCGCAACCTCCCTGGCTATACTATATAAAATACTTAAATGACCAATCTGGAGCGTAACTATGTTAAATAAGTACGTACTTTGGACTATAATCATATCTAGTGTAGCTTTAATAAAGATGACACCATTACAAGCCGAAGCTGCCTCTCCAATCTATCCTCGTTCTGCCCAAGAATGGACACAAGCCTTGCAACCACCTGCCGTTAAGCGAACTCGGGTAATACAATTGGAGCCTAAGGGACTAGGCGCACCTGCTTACCAACCTAAGAATCTAGCTATACATCAGGATCCACCAGTTGCAGCTAATGTATTATTTGAGTTTGATACGGCAACAGTGCGGCCACATGTTAATCCTGATCTGGATGAATTGGGTAAGGCGTTGCATGATGGCTTAAACAATGCTGTCTTGGTTATTGAAGGGCATACTGATTCTATTGGATCAGTGACGTATAATCTACAGTTATCACAACGGCGAGCGGCAGCGGTGCAGATGTATCTTGTAACTCAGCATGGAATTGCACAGGAACGGTTGCTAACCCAGGGTTATGGTGAAACGCAACCTATAGCCAGTAACCAGACGGAAGCTGGGCGCGAAGCTAATCGGCGGGTTGAATTTAAACGCATCAGGTAACAAATTATGACCTATTTATTAACACCAATGAGAATTATCCTTTTGGCTAGTTTTTTACTGGTACAGTCTCTATCTATCCAGGCTCAAGGACCTAAAATTTGTCCTGTTGGTGTTCTTTGTAATACGATGGCGATTAATACGCCGCCAAATGTACCAACTGTTAGTGATGTTAGTATCCGTTATCGGTATAGTAATGCCAATGGGGATGGTAAGCGTTGGGAATTAAGCAATAATGCTATTATGCGTACTGGTGATTGCTTTACTATTAAGATCCAGGCTAAACGTCCACTATATTTATACGTGATGCATTTTGATAGTAGCAAGAATTTGCATGAATTAATCTCATGGGCCGGGCAAGATAATTATTTACAAGCAGGGCAAACTATAGACCTACCAAGTAAGAATAAGCATTTTATCTTGCAGGCACCAACGGGAACCGAGACCTTTCATACTATAGTGTCTAAACAGCCGTTACACAGGTTAATGCAACATTATCGCAATAAATGGTTGACAAATACGGCTGTGCAGCATTATGTTGCTAAAGGTATGGTATTAGAGACTAAGGATATTGCAATGGCGGATGATCCAGTAGCATCTAGGGTAAAACCTCAAGTGGCACCTACGGTAGATACTGATGGCCGGACTGTAGAGAGTGGCGGTTATGGCGTTATTTGTCAACATGGTACCGCTTGTCGAACTACCTTTGTTATTAAGCATATACCATAATTGTAAGAAATAGGTAGAGACGCAAAATTTTGCGTCTCTACCCTATAATTTTTTTTGGGTATGGTTGTAGTAGGTAGTTACGATAAATATTAGTTTGAGGATTAGAAATATGTTACAGCGTTGGTTATCAGTAATCGTTATACTTATATTGATTGGTGGTTGTTCGCCACCTACAGAATCGCCAACTGATTCCAATATGATGCCTAAATCGCCATCATCTGGCTATGATACGCCAGCATATAATGCTCGTTATTATGCTGCACAAGCAACAGCAACTAGGAAACGTAAAGCCTTAGTGATTGGTAATGCTAGCTATCCGAAGTTTAATAAAAATCCACGGAGTCGGAAGTTTAATCTAGCTGGTCCATTAACTAACCCCTTGCATGATGCCCAGGATCTAGCGGCACAATTGCAACAATACGGTTTTCAAGTTAAGTTGGTGTTAGATGCAGATGCCTTTGGGTTACGTCAAGCTGTGAATGATTTTAGCAATAGTCTCCGTAAAAATGACGTAGCCTTGGTTTATTATTCTGGGCATGGTGTAGCCTTGTCCTGTAATCCAAATTCTATGGTCAAGCAAAACTATCTATTACCAGTAGGACGCAGAATTCATGGTAAGGCTGATGTGTGTGATGCTTCTTTAGCTCGACCAACTTCTACCCAATGGATATTGCAGGCTATTTCGTTACGTGGTGGCGGGACTAATATATTATTGTTTGATGCCTGTCGGAATGAATTGGCTGAAGCTAAGGGATTTGAAGATAATGGCTTTGCAGCTATGCAGGGGCAAGGGAGTTTTATTGGTTATGCGACTGGACCAGGTAAGTTTGCTCATGGTAATAAGGCCGGACGGCATAGTATCTTTACAGGTCATCTATTAGATTCTTTGCGTTCGTTGGCTGATGTGCAGATTCCAGTGTTGTTTCAACAGGTGCGGAATAAAGTAGCATTGGATACTGGTGCTATGCAGGTACCGTGGGATAATAATTCTATCGTTGGTAAGTTTTGTTTTAAAGAGCCATGTCGAGATCTATTGCGGTCTCAAGCTAGTCCACCTGTAGTTAGAAGGCCATTACCTAATGCACCATCGAATGGGGAGTTTTCTTTAGCAGATTTAACGGCAGCAGAACATGAACGTGTTGAACAGCAACGGCGTAAGCAGTGGCAGCAGTGGCAAGGTAAGATGCAGGCGGCTTTTGATGAGGCAACAGCGTTTAGTGGCTCTCCTAGTTCCCGTCGCACGGCGTGGGAGCGATTTTTAACAACTTATGCTGATGATAATCCTTATTCAAATCAAGACGAAAAATTGCGTCGACAAGCGAGGCGCAATAAAGCAAAGATTCGGGATCGTATGGTCTTTGAGCCAGAAATGGTCGCTATTTCTGGCGGTTGTTTTCAGATGGGTAGTCCAGCATCAGAAAAAGAAAGAAGTAGCGACGAAGGGCCACAACATCAAGTATGCCTAAAAGCATTTCAGATCGGCAAATATGAGGTAACGCAACGGCAATGGCAGGCGGTAATGGGTTCTAATCCATCCTCTTTTAAAAATTGTCTGGATTGTCCAGTAGAATCGGTTAGTTGGAATGATGTACAAGGATACATACGCAAGCTCAATGCCCGTACTGGTAAGAATTATCGTTTGCCGACGGAAGCTGAATGGGAATATTCAGCTCGTGCTGGTACCACAACGCCGTTTCACACTGGTAATTGTATTTCCACAGACCAGGCCAATTATGATGGTAATTATCCTTATTCTGGTTGTCCTAAGGGTCAATATCGAGAAAAAACAGTAAAAGTTGGTTCTTATCCCCCTAACGCTTGGGGTTTACACGACGTACATGGAAATGTTTGGGAATGGTGTAGTGATTGGTATGGAAGTGATTACTACGCCAAATCTCCACCTAATAACCCTACTGGTCCTAAGGTAGGCTCCTACCGCATTGTTCGCGGTGGTTCCTGGTACTACCGCGCAGCTAGCACTCGTGCTGCTAATCGCAGCAGGTACACGCCTGGCGACAGGTACGACGGCATTGGTCTTCGCCTCGTCCTAGGTCAGTAGGTAAAGCAGGAACCAGCAAGCCAAGACTTAAGCCTTGTTCCACGGAACGGAGTGGAGTGGATAAGGCTTAAGGCAGGTTTGCGGTGGTTTTTTTGCAAATTTCAACGCTACTCCAGAGTTTGCTAATATACTAATTTGTTTATATTCTTATTTTGTTGTTTGGGCCATGATTCACAAGATTTTCTCGATTGCGCATCATAGAAATCTGGTTAATCGAGCAAATCATGGTTCAAAATATACGATTACATGTAACATTACAGGAAATTAATATGGATAACCTATATCATAACAAACCTATTGAAAAAACCAACCATCCTCACATCATAAAAGTCAAAGGTATCGGAAATGGAGAACCTATTATCAATAAAACTCGTATAATGGTGCGAACAATTGTTGAACAATATCAACTTGGTAGTTCAATAGAAGATATATTATGGGATTTTCCACAATTATCATCCGCCCAAATCCATGATGCCTTATCTTACTATCACGATCACAAACAGACAATGGATATCCTACTTGAACAAGCATCTTATGAATATTGGCAACCAATTATAGAAAAAACGGCTCATGAGCGCATTAAAAATATATCTTAACGAAAATTTAAGCTGGAAAATTGCCAAGGCTTTGCGAGAATATGGATATGATGTTATAAGCTCTCATGAAGTTGGCATGAATGCCGAAGATGATGATATTCAATTTGAATTTGCAATATCTGAAAAAAGAACTTTGTTAACAAATAATTTTGGTGATTTCGTTAGATTACACAATGAATATGCCATTTCAGGAAAAGAACATTATGGATTGCTCTTCACAACAAAACATACAATTGGAGAAATTACTAATAAATTAAAAAATTTCTTTAAATCGATAACAGCAGAAGAAATGAAAAATCAAATACGATGGTTAAATGAATTTTAAACCAAGCACGGTAGGATGAGTAGAGCAAACCAATGCAAAAAATTTGATACACCAAATTTAATATCTATATATATTTGATATGTGGAAAATATATGAACATAAAAAACTTGTTAAGCAGTTACAATCATTACCAGTTGAAATTCGTAAACGTTATGAAAAATGGAAAGATATTGTAATCTTATCTGGCCCTGAAGGTCTAAAGAGAATTAGAGGTTTCAATGATGAAGCACTGACAGGTAATTGGCAAGGCTTTCGTTCATCTCGTTTAAACATTCAATATCGCATTATATACAAAATTAAAGGTGAGAGTTTTTATGTTCAAGTTGAAAAGGTAACAGCACATGACTATCGCAGAAAATGACAACACAGATTATCAAGAAGCTCAAAAAACAATAGATGTATCAATTGGCGATTCAGTTCGCATTCTCAGAGAACTTCAAAACTTAAGCCAACATAAGTTATCTGTAATGACAGGGATACCTCAATCAACACTTTCAGCTATTGAACATAATAAAATCAACTTAGGAGTAGAAAGAGCTAAGGTATTAGCCAAAGCTTTAAAATGCCATCCAGCCGTTTTGGTTTTTCCTGGTTGGAGGGAAAATGAAGAACTAGTTGCATGAAAAGCACGTAGCACGGTAGAGTTTTATCGTTCCCACGCTCTGTGTGGAAACGATATAAGAAAATCATAGGTAGAGACGTAAAATTTTGCGTCTCTACCCATCTACAGCCAGGTAGCACGTAGGGCGCAATAACCAACGGATATTGCGCCGAGTTTATTCCAATCATTCCTAAATAAATTTTTTAATCGTACCTACATGTTACAAACTATTATATTAATTATTAAAGTTTTTAAGAGCAAAAATTAATGATATATCTAAGCAAAAGAATAACTGTTGATCCAGAGCAATGTGGTGGTCGTCCATGTATCCGCAACATGAGCATTCGAGTAACCGACGTGTTAGACCTTTATTCTGCTGGACTAACCGCAAATCAAATTCTTGAGGAAATGCCTGATCTTGAAGAAAAGGATCTAAAGGCATGTCTGCAATATGTGTCACAGTATCTTAACCACTCACCTCGTACGGTGGGAATGTAGCCAGGTACCTCGTACGGCTGAATGTAGGCTGTTCACTTTATTAAAATATGGCAGCCCAATTTACGCCATTACTTTTTGAATAAAATAATTATGAAACAAATAATTTGGACTGATTATTTCAAATACAAGGTAAAACTGCGAGGCTTCAATCTATTACATGTTGAAGAAATCATTAGATATAGTAATGAAAGGTATTATGATAATGCTACAGGTAGATTTGTAGTCGTTGGAAAAGATGCTAATATTATGATAATGATTCCTCATGAATATAAAGATGAAAATACAATTACACCAATCACAATACATGCAACAAGTCGTCAACAAATCAATTACAGAATAAGGAGTGGAAGATTTCAAAATGAATAAACCAAAATTGTCATATTTTGAAAAAGAAGATATTTTATATCTTACAATATCTACAGAAAAAGAATCTGGAAGTGTTGAAATAACTCCAAACATCACCGCTGAATTAAACCAAAGCGGTGAACTTATAGGTATTGAAATTACAAGTGCTAGCTCATTTTTAAGAGATTCAATACTAGAATCTACTCAAGCCAAATTATTGCAAATATCAAAACAAGTGGCATAACCATAGCGAGGTAGGGCGCAATAACCAACGGGCATTGCGCCGAGTTTATTCCAATCATTCCTAAATAAATTTTTTAATCGTACCTACGTGTTACAAACTATTATATTAATTATTAAAGTTTTTAAGAGCAAAAATTAATGATATATCTAAGCAAAAGAATAACTGTTGATCCAGAGCAATGTGGTGGTCGTCCATGTATCCGCAACATGCGCATTCGAGTAACCGACGTGTTAGACCTTTATTCTGCTGGACTAACCGCAAATCAAATTCTTGAGGAAATGCCTGATCTTGAAGAAGAGGATCTAAAGGCATGTCTGCAATATGTGTCACAGTATCTTAACCACTCAGTACTAGCCGCATGATAATTTGGATTGATGCCCAACTTGCACCCTCATTAGCAAAATGGATAACTGACACTTTCAATATCCCATCACAAGCTATAAGAGATTTAGGCTTTCATGAAGCAAAAGATTTCCACATCTTTCAAGCGGCTAAAGAGGCTAGAGCAATTGTATTGACAAAGGATGCTGATTTTTTTCATCTTCTTAAACAACATGGGCCTCCACCTAAAATTATATGGCTTACTTGTGGAAATACATCGAATCAAAATGTCCGAAAAATCCTGAGTAAAACACTTCCAGCAGCGTTGCAACTTCTTGATGCTGGCGAATCTATCGTCGAAATTACAGATATAGCAGAGTAGGTTGGTTGCTGTCAGCCAAGGTAGGGTGCGCATTGCGCACCTTCTAAATCATTAAATTATGGTTAGCCAGGTAGGGCGGGAGCATCTCGCCTCTTCAAAAATTATATACAGCATAAATCATACGAATCTTTATGGCGGGATACTCCAGCCCTACGGCCCTCTACCTTGCTGTATAAGCTACAGTCCAGGTGTGGGATAGAAATATTTGGAGAAAAATTATGTGTAATGATACGAACACCATTATTATGCGCTATGTGAATGAGATTTTAATGAGTGCTATAAAAAAGGATGTTTCACATATTCATTTCGAACCTTATAAAAATAAACTGCGTATTCGTTTTCGTAAAGAGCAAGTATTATATGAAATTGCTTCACCACCTGCATGTTTATCTCAGCTCATAATCACTAAGCTTAAAGCAATGTCTAATTTAAATATTGCAGAATGTAGAATACCGCAGTATGGATTGATAAAGATTAAGCTTTTCACTAAAAATATAGATTTTAATATCAGTACGTTACCTACCTCATATGGTGAAAAAATCGTACTGCATCTTTTGAATATAAGTATAGCTGATCTACGGATAAAAGAATTGGGGATGGACAATGCACAGAGAGAAATCTTATTACAGGCTATTAAACAACCATCTGGAATGATTATCGTTTCTGGACATCATGGTTCAGGCAAAACCGTCAGTCTATATGCTATTTTACATTTCTTGAATAAACCAGAAGTAAATATATGTACGATTGAGCAAACAATAGAGTTAGCAATACCTGGTATTAATCAAGTTGGCTTATCTTCCTCAAATCTTACTTATGCTACAGCTTTAAAATCTGTATTACTTCAAGATCCAGATATCATTATGTTGGATGGCCTTGAGGATCCAGAAACACTAAAGACAACCATTACAGCAGCGCAAACTGGGCATTTGGTGCTTTTATCTTTGTATACTAGGGATGCTCCTCAAACTCTAACTCGTTTGGCTAATATGGGCGTGCCACCTTGTGATATAGCTTCAACGGTACTACTGGTTATAGCTCAACGTACGTTACCTCGTTTATGTAAATATTGTAAGGTTTTGGTGAAAAACGTACCAAATGATGTACTATTGCAAGAGGGGTTTAGTGAGAAAGATGTACGTAATGGGGTAATGTTATATCGTGCGCATGGATGTACCCAATGTAAACGTGGTTATAAGGGACGCGTCGGCGTATTTGAAGTGATGCCGGTAACTGAAGCTGTATCAAGTCTTGTTGTGCAGGGTGGCAATTCCTATCAGCTAGCCGATCAGGCCGCTGATGATGGGGTGATCAATCTACGTCAATCTGGAATATTTAAAATTAAAGCTGGTCTTGCTAGCCTGGAAGAATTAATTTGGGCGACTCGGTGGTAATTGGTAACCCATTTGAGGTATTGCTTTGGTAGCGGCTTAAATCCTACTGGTGTAATATCATACTATATCAATAGGATTTAAGCGGCTACCTATTTTTATAAAGCACGGTAGGTGCGATTAGGGCCGTAGGTGCGATTAGCAAAGTGTAATCGCACCTACGAGCTTATTTTATTGTCTGAACCATGATTCGCAATATTTTCTTGATTAACCTCGATTGCGCATCATAGAAATCTGGTTAATCGAGCAAATCATGGTTCAAAATATACGATTACATGTAACATTACAGGAAATGGTAGTGGTCCAAGCGTTAGTGATTTAAAGATACAAAATATAAGTAAAATCAAACTAGTTACAGAAAAATATCACTAACCTTTGGGCCACAACCCTAATTTTAAACTGTTCGATGTAAATTTTGGAAACTTATTTGCAATAAAATAACTACTTGTAGTTTAACGTTAATCACCAAATTTTCTTTTCAAAATCACCAACCCAATTTAAATATAAGTATTAATGGCGCAATGCCTGTTGGTTATTAAGCCTGGCTTCATTTATAAATGCTGAATGACTTCTTTAATTTTTTCTTCACTTGGCAGTTTGATTTTATATTTGGATATAAAAATTTTCTTTTCCAGGCCATCTAGCGCATACATAACTTCTTCTTTCCCAGCTTCTCTGCAAATAATTAAACCAATTGTATCTTTTTCGTGTTCATATTGTTTATTGCGGCGATAATAGCCAATGTATTTGTTCATTTGTCCTATATCTCGGCTGTCTAATTTGCCTATTTTTAAATCGACCAATACACAGCATGGTATTCCTCTATGGTATAACACCAAGTCAATATAATGAGCCTGATTGTCAATTTTGATAGGTACTTGCCGTCCTAGAATTGCAAAATCCTCACCCAACTCACGAAGAAACTTTTCAAAATTATGCAAGATTTTATCCTCTAACGTTTTTTCTTCCTCAGTAGGCTGTAACTTGATAAAGTTAAAATCGTAGGTATCTTTGAAAATCTCATTGTTTGTAACTGCTGGTAGATTGGTTTGAAAGCTTGCTTCAATTTCTTGTTGCGGTGTATTTTGGTAAAGTCGTTGTTTTACCTGGCTTCGTAACTCTCTAACACTCCAGGAGTGTAGGATGATTTGACGTTCATAAAAGTCCCTTTCTTTATCATCAATAATGCCGATTAATTCAATATAATGACTCCAACTTAATTGTGCGGATAGTGTTCCTGCAATTGGATACACCTTATAAAATTTAACAATTTCATATAGCCGCCTTTTATGTAGATCAAGATCTTTTGATAAATTTTTAATTAGATATTCACTGTAATCAATCCGGTTTTGATGTCTGACCTCTTCTCTGGTAATACGTTCTCCCATCTGCCAGTATGTTTGCACCCGAAAATTATCAACTGCTTTATAGGCTGCATGGTGTCCTATGGCTAAAATATCTTTCAATTATTGAAGTAAGTTTTCATATTCGATTGTCAATTGGTTGTCTTGTTGAGACATATTTTTTGGCCTGTGGTAGCTAAAAAAGATTGTGCGGACAGTGTGCGGACAGCCAAATACATATTTACCTGAAACCCCGTGATACCTAGAAAGATTGTGCGGACAGTTTGTCAAATATTTGCTCTGAAAGCCCGTGGCATCTAAAAAGATTGTGCGGACAGCCAAATACATATTTACCTGAAAGCTCGTGATACCTAGAAAGATTGTCCGGTCAGTTTGTCAAACATTTGCTTTGAAAGCCAGTGGTAGCTAGAAAGATTGTCCGGTCAGTGTTATATGCGCAAAATATGAGACATCCCGCCAAATTTCCTTTTCAAAATCCCTAAGGATTCAGGATTTTTTAGTTTGTGCATTTGCCAATAAAGTATTGAAATTTAATGATAATTTTTGATTAATAGCAAGTAATCAAAAACAATTTTCATGTTTTTTTGAAAAATCTTTGACAACAACACAAAGACATAGCTACAATATAATTTTTCAACCTTACCAAACAGGATAAAAGATAATCACTACTGTGCAACCATATACATCCGAAGTAGAAGCCTCTATACGATATGTCTACTCCACACTCAATGAAAAACAACGTCGACTCTACGCTGGTTCTGAAGCCCTTAAATTTGGTCATGGAGGCCGAATTTACATCGCATCCTTACTAGGATGTAGTCGCAATACCGTTTCTAAAGGTGCTTGCGAAGTCAGTGAATTTTCAAGACGTGAAGTTCATGAACGAATCAAAGAAACCAAGAAAAAAACTCCTCGAATTCGTAAAGAAGGCGGCGGACGCAAATCTCGTAAACAAGCTCGCAAAGCAGAATTAGATCGAAACTTTTTGGCTATATTAAAAGAATTTACAGCGGGCGATCCTATGGATGAAACAGTTCGCTGGACCAATTTGTCGATCAGTCAAATTATTTCGTTGCTTTGGAAGAAAGCATATATTCAAGTAAGTGCCTGGACAGTACGTAACTTATTGAAAGAACACGGTTATCGTCGACTTCAAGCGCAAAAACGTTTGACCATGAAATCAGGAATCAAAAACAGAGACGAACAATTCAACAATATCAAAAAATTACGCACAAGCTATGAATCTGCGGGAAATCCCGTGATTAGCATGGATACAAAGAAAAAAGAATCCATTGGAAATTTTTATCGTGATGGAACTGTTTACACCAAAGAGACAATACTGACCTATGATCATGATTTCGCCAGTTTTGCTGATGGTTCGATTATTCCA
>LFCU01000042.1 GCA_001044195.1 Candidatus Achromatium palustre | reverse complement strand
TACTCGACTATCCAGTTTTTTACTTGGTAAATTTGTAGGGCGGGAGAGCGAAGCGATCCCGCCTTCTATATAAATTTACTGCTTTGAAATAATGCCTAAATTGGGTAGAAATAGCAATGTGAAAAATCTCTGTACAGGACAAAAAGCTAAATGGTCAACATAACTATTTGATTTATGGTGTTACGATATAACCTAAAATCAGTAAGTTACAATTTTTGTCCTGTACTTAGATGAAAAATAGTGACATTTTCAAAAAAGGCGGGATCGCTTCGCTCTCCCGCCCTACATATATCATACGAAGCTAAAAGTCAATATCAGAAAACTGGATAGTCGAGTTATATTTCAATTTGAAAAAGAGGCATCCCTCATTTCGATAGAAAAGTAGTAAATAATTTAATTTTTTTTGTGACGCAGAGCGTCACCAACTGCATTCCCACGCCGAGCGTGGGAACGATAAAAACGTTAAAATTATAACTTATTTATACATAAGCTGTGTTTGAGTATTTGCCTGATCAAATAGCCAATTCAAGGTATTTAATACTCGTTGTAGATTTTCTATAGCAGATAATTTAACAGGATCTCTAATAAATATAGCACCATTTTCCAATTTTCCAAATTGCCAAAATTCTCCAGTGGTGACACTTCCATAACAAATATTAGCCCCTTGAATGGATGCAGCATACATTTCTGCCAAGGCTTGTGCCCAACCTTTTTTCCAATCCTTTTCTTTGGCTTCCATAACACAAATTGGCGGTATAGCCATGCCACCATTATCGGCGTATGGTGCTATCAAATAATCTGGTTTTCCATCTAAGTTTTTAGTTTCATCCACTGTGTATGTTACTTCTGACCATATTTCTAAATTTTCATATTGTTCTGCGACTATGTCTAATACTGGAGTAATAACATGTTGTCGAATTGCGGCTTCATTAATAAAGTTGACATCTTTTAGTAATGCGCGTTGCATTCTGGATATAAAGAACTCATCTACAATCAATTCCAAAATATTAATAAAAGGGGTTCGTCTTACCTTTATAGAAAACGTGTCGGCTACTTGTTCGATAGTTTCAAATTTTCCGTATGGCATTAAAATTCTCGTTATTTATCATAATCATTGATCGCTTCCACGCTCTACGTGGGAACGATATAAAAAGTAAAGCGTCCTTGCTTTTGCTTTACAACATAGCCATCTTGAGACAGTTTATTTAAAATGCGACTGAGCACGGTAGGATGGGGATAGGTGCCGCCCATCATTTTGAAAGTTTTTAATGGTATGGGTTTCGCTTCGCTCTACCAATCCTACGAGTTAGTTCTCGGCAATCGCTTGAAGCTGAAAGTTAGGTAACTTTGATGTTGTAGTTTAGTTTTGTGTGTGTTGTTTATTAGCCTACACAAAATTTTATCCTGTTATTTTGCAAATACCTAGCTTTGGGCATTTTATTTCGATAGCTTTTCCTTTATGGAATACAATTATGTGTTTGTTATTATCACCCCAGGTGAACCTTTTTATTTTTACTCATCTTACTCATATCCCTAATCGTACTTTCAAAAAAGTTTGATTCGTTGCCACAATCGCATTTAAATGACGATGGGAAAATTTCAATTGCCATGTTTTGTGTCCTAACGTTAAGCCAGATAGGGTGGGCAAACAGCCGTATCGTTTGCCCACGTATACCAAACTACAAGTAATTCTGCGTAGGCACGATGAGTCTGTGCCCACCCACCCTATCTGAGTTATCGCCAGCTTTTAATGTAATGATCAAGCGTATTGTCGATACTCACCTTCACCTGCAACATTTTTTACACAGCGGCTACAAAGTTGCGGGTGCTCTGTATCAGCACCAACATCCTCACGATGATGCCAACACCGAATACACTTAGGGTGCTTAGAAGGCGTAATAGCCAATAATAATCCCTCAGGCAAGGTATCTTTTTCAACATTCTGTTTATCAGATTGAGCCTTCATAACTATAGATTCTGGAGCACTTTGTAGTGGATGTACTCTAGCATAAGAGGTAATTAACACAAATCTTAGCTCATCTTGCAAGGTTTCTAAAGCACTTTGCCAGGTTGCATCACAATAAATATCTACTTCAGCATCCAAAGATGACCCAATCAGCCCTTCTTTACGCGCATCTTCTAGGTATCTACTGACTATATTGCGGACTTGCAATACCTGCTCCCACATAGCAGGATTAAGTAACGCATCGGTATTTAGTGGCAATAGTTCTGAATACCATTCTTCTAAGAATACCGAAGGTTTGGACCTATTGGGTAAATATTGCCAGATTTCATCCGCTGTAAAACTTAAGATTGGAGCTAACCAACGAGTAAAGGCTTCAGCTATATGATACATAGCAGTTTGTGCTGCTCTACGGATTGGACTGTTTGGCTGTGTTGTATATTGCCGATCTTTAATGATATCTAAATAAAATCCCCCTAAATCATTGGCACAAAAATTATGTAATTTTTGCACTACTAGATGGAATTGATATTCTCGATAGGCATGAATGATCTCTTGTTGCAAATTATAAGCTCGATCTAGGATCCATCTATCTAATACCAACAAGCCACCAGTTGGAATCAAATGATTTACAGGATCAAAGCCCTGTAAATTGGCTAACAGGAAGCGAGCAGTATTTCTGATCCGACGATAAGTATCAGCAGTGCGACGCAAGATTTCATCAGATACTACCATCTCAGAACGGTAATCAGTAGCTGCTATCCAAAGACGCATGATATCCGCTCCAAGACTATTCCAAATCTCATTAGGAGCTATTACATTGCCTAAAGCTTTAGCCATTTTATGCCCATCAGAATCTACAGTAAAACCATGCGTTAGTACCTCTCGATATGGAGCACGTCCATACATAGCGACTGAAGTCATAAGCGAAGATTGAAACCAACCTCGATGCTGATCAGACCCTTCTAAATATATATCCGCCGGGGTTTGCAGCTCAGTGCGTTGTTCCAAAACACAGGTGTGGGTGACACCAGAATCCAACCAGACATCTAAAGTATCAGTAGATTTTTGGTATTGTGGAGCTAGGACTCCTAGTAACTCCGCAGGATCAAGTTCAAACCAAGCTTCAATACCCTTCTGTTCTACCTGCTGGGCGATTTGTTCAAGTAATTTAGGCGTATCAGGATGCAGTTCATTGGTTTCTTTATGGACGAATAGGGGGATTGGAACCCCCCAGGTACGCTGTCTGGAGATACACCAATCCGGGCGTTTCTCTACCATACCTTGGATACGGGCTTGTCCCCAATCAGGAGTCCAATGTACTTTGGTAATTTCTTTTAAGGCCGCAGTTCTGAGGCCATTCTGTTCCATACTGATGAACCATTGAGGAGTGGCTCGAAATATAATGGGAGTTTTATGGCGCCAACAGTGTGGGTAACTATGAGTGAAACGCGCTTCTTGAACTAAAGCATGTTTAGATTTTAATACATCAATAACTTGTTCATTGGCGGTGAAGACATGTTGGCCTGCAAATATTGGCGTACCTTGGATGAAACGTCCATCTGGCCCTACTGGATTATATACGGATAAATTATAGCGTAAGCCTACAGCATAATCTTCTAAACCGTGTCCTGGGGCGGTATGGACCGCTCCCGTTCCAGCATCTAACGTGACATGCTCACCTAAAATGATTGGCACTGTGCGTTCTAGGAATGGATGTTTAAGCATTAAGCCTACAAATGCACCACCTTTGGCATAAGCTAGAACATTATAGTGTTCAATACCCCAACGATGCATGGTATCCTTAAGTAAGGCTTCTGCTATTACAAAGCGTTCTGGCCCTTCTGGTCGATCACACTGCACTACAGCATATTCCAATGTAGGATTCATGGCTACTGCTTGGTTAGCTGGTAGAGTCCAGGGAGTTGTAGTCCAGATTACCACTGCTAAGGGGCCAGTTCCGTATTCGGTAGGGACATGATGACAGCGTTTAAACAAGGCTTGTGCATCTGTGGCTTGAAACCTAACATCAATACTAAAAGATTTGCGTTCCATGTATTCAACTTCGGCTTCAGCTAAGGCAGAACCGCAGTCAATACACCAATGTACAGGTTTAAAGCCTTTCAGCAAATGGCCATTAGCTATGATTCGGCCTAAGGCACGAATAGTATTAGCCTCAAAGCTAAAATCCATAGTACTATATGGATTTTCCCAGGCACCTAAAACTCCAAGCCTTTTAAAATCATTGCGCTGTTGTTCTAGCTGTTTGCTGGCATAATTACGACAAGCGGTTCTAAATTGAGCCGCAGTTACTTTGCCACCAGGTTTGCCAACTTTTTTTTCTACTTGTAATTCTATAGGCAGACCATGACAGTCCCATCCTGGTACATAAGGGGCATCAAAGCCATCTAGGGTACGACTTTTGACGATTATGTCTTTTAATACTTTGTTGACAGCATGGCCAATATGAATATTGCCATTAGCATAAGGTGGGCCATCGTGTAAAATAAAACGGGGGCGGCCTGCGCAATTAGTGCGAATTGTTTCGTATAGTTTTATTTTTTCCCAGTGTTGTAACATGGCAGGTTCGCGTTTAGGTAAATTACCGCGCATGGGAAATTCTGTTTTGGGTAAATTTAGGGTATCTTTATAGTCGTTATAGTCCTTCATATCGTTTAACCTTGTATTATTGGTTGAATTGTCAGCGCATATTGTAACGGGATTATCAGGATGTGCAGTATATTATGCTAAATTGCCTAAGCTATAGATACGATCTGCATGTAACCTCAAATATTTTCCCCAAGCACAAGCAGTATTTATAGCTTTTAAGCTTATCGATTCGGCACCTGGATCTTGTACTAATTCTATAATAAGTGCTAAAGAGGGTATCAAACTACGGAATTTTATTAAATGACTTTCCATCATAGGATTTAGCGATTGATTATGGATAATGCTCTCATTACTATCAAACCATTGATAAAATTGTTCCTGGGCATCATCACTAAAACGTAACGCAATATGATCACCTTGCGGCGGTTTAAGAGCGGCTAATGTAGCAAAAATTTTATGAACTTTATCTTGTGCTTCAACGTCTGGTGGATCATCAGTACGTTGCAAAACAGGTGGATCTGGAAAAACCGCCAATTGAAACCGCTGGATAAATCCATCATCTCCATAACCACTGCGTACTGCTTGTGATATATAGGGTTGCAAGCGACTTGGCTGGATACCACCTACTATAGATAGACATAATGCTGGGATGTGTATTGTTCCACGTCCAATACGATCATACGTGTAAGTACCATCACCATTAGAAGCCTCAAGGAAAAAGGTACGATCATTGCTTCTATCTTCCCTATCTAAAGTGCGTAGCCAACCATATAGCTCATCGCGTTCTAATAACAATCCGTTAGGATTTTGTTTTAATAATTCCCCTAGCTTCTCTACTGTAGCATCATTGACTATGTAACGAGGTTGCGTTGGTGCCGGTTGTAAGGTAGCTTCGGTTAAAAAACGCATGGCTAATAACTCATCTCCATCTTCTAAAGCTTTACGGGCATTTTTTTCAGCAGATTTCACCTTTAATTCTTGTAATTTTAAGGTGGCTTTGTATTTATCAGTATCCAGTTTGAATTGCTGAAGTGCCGCATCAGTGAGTTTCCGTAATGGTTTAAGAGCTTCACGCATGGCTGGAGTCTTACCAGCAGAAGGGCGACCTATGAGCATAGCCCACAGATTTGGTACGACTAACCAATCATCGTAACGTTTGGGATAAATTCGTACCTTGCGTCCGATCACTGTAGATATCGCTACTAGGGCAGTTACGGCAGCATAATCAGCAGCAACGCTTTGACGTTTAGAAATATCTAGCACCCATCTACGTAATGGTTCTGGTAATAAGGTTGGGCTAAATTTGGGGACTGGGTTTAGGTTAGAATAAGCTGTTTTAGAAGTAATTTTAGGGAGAACGTCTGGGATTACATCTAAAGACACATTAGTATGAAGATTAGAGCTAAATTGCTTTTTATCTGCTACTGTATTAGAGGTTGCCAATATTTTATCTGGTGGTAACGGAACCTGTATCTCATCTGCATCTGCCATAGCTATATCCATATCTATAGCCTTTGTAGGCACAATTTCCACTGGAGCTGAGGTTACAACCTCCATAATTACGCGGCGTACTGATTCTAAATTGCGTACTTGAGCCATATCATTAAAATCAGTAGCTTTAGGCGAACGTTTATCCTTAAAATTGGGAATAGCCAACAAGCCGCCGATAGATAATGCCGCTTTAGTAGCCTTGGTTAAGCCTGGATTTCCAGGTGTGCCAGCATCATCATCAGCACAGAGTACTATGGGTAATTCTGGAAATAGAGTCCGTATGGTTTTGGCTACAGGAGCTAAATTGCCCGCATTAAAGGCAATAATAACTGGATAGTTGGTAGCCTCAAATATAGTAGCACCAGTAGCAAAGCCTTCAGCTATGCACAATGCTTTACTTTCTAAACTTTTGGGATTACCAATCATGCAATAGCAGCCTACTATTCGGCCATTTGGTAGGAAGCGTTTTTTTCCATCGGCATAAACAAATTGTAAGGAATGTAGTTCGTCGCCTAGCATCACTGGAATAAGTAGGGATTCTTTATATATTCGAGTACCATGGGCTTTGATGCCTTTACGTTCCAAATACGGATGTTTAGTGCAAGGTTGGGCGGTATTCCAAATCTTATAGGCCTGTTTTTGTGCTTCAGATCTACGTTCTATTTCTTCGGATTTACGAATACGACGTATTTCGTTTATTTCAGATCTATATTTTTTCTCCTCTATATTGGTCAGGGGACGACCTATATTGCCCTGCCATGATATGCTGATGCCTAAGCGAAAATCACCAAAGCTACCCACTGGTATTTTATTGTTGTGGAGCATATACCAGCCTGCTGTATCAGATTTTTTACCGTTAGTAGAAAATCTTTTTAATTGGCCATCAGCTATAATGATGTTTGGTGGAGTAATGCCTTCAGCCAGCATAGCTGCTTTGAATTGCTCTATACTGTCTTCCATACCGCGATATGTAAGCTCTTTAGGTTTAGTAGTAAGATACTCTGCTGGTATTTCACTCATAGTAATAGTCCCATATATAGCGGTAGGGCGCAAATTTCATAGGCATTGCGCCATATAATTCGTAACTTATCAATAACTCATGGTAGCTTAACTTTGGCCATTAAGGCTTAAGTTTCGACACCAGATGCCATACGTTATTAAAAAAGTCTTATTCTACCGGTTTCTGTGGGTAATAATTTCCTAAGTATAAGTAGCTTTATAAATATTGATAGTATACACTTACAATCCTTTTTTGAATATAAGTCGTTTGTGGATCATAATTTTATTTAGTATTATCAAATGGTTATATACTAAAAAAGCGGTAGAATCAGTAAATTTCTAAATCTATCTATACTGGTTTAGGTATAATTTTGTAAACTTAAAATTAAATCGGCGAACCATAGGTATACGTTTTTGAAAAGTTACAAATTTGTTGAATTAAAAAATTGGATAGTCGAGCTACATGAGCTATTTACGCATTAGTGAAATATTTCTATCCCTACAAGGCGAAACTAGAACCGTTGGCATTCCTACAATCTTCATAAGGCTTACAGGATGCCCATTACGTTGTCAATATTGCGATACTAATTATGCTTTTACAGGTGGTACTGTAATTAGCATAAAGGCTATTATAGCTCAAGTAGCAAATTATAAAGTGCCTTATGTTACCGTAACTGGCGGTGAACCATTAGCTCAACCTGCTTGTTTAGAATTATTGACTAATTTATGTGATCAAAATTATACCGTATCATTAGAGACTAATGGTGCTATGGATATTAGTATGGTAGATATCAGGGTTAGCAAAGTAATGGATCTTAAAACTCCGGGATCAGGAGTAGTGAACCAAAATTGCTATTCTAATATTGAGTTGTTAACTTCTAATGATCAAATTAAATTCGTAATCTGTAATCGCCAAGATTATGAATGGTCTAAAATCAAGCTGCAAACGTACCAACTTGCTAAAAGTTGTGAGGTACTGTTTTCTCCAGTAGCTGAAATTTTACCAGCTTCTGATTTAGCAAATTGGATTCTTAGGGATCAGCTTCCAGTACGTCTGCAAATACAATTGCATAAATTGTTGTGGGGCAATAGGCCAGGATGCTAAGAGGTATGGAATCTGGTGCCAAGACCGCAGGATCTGTAACCATCTATATAGTAATATCTGATTCTACCGGTTTCTGTGGGCGGATATGTCTAATAAGTTATGGGAATCATAAATTATCGTTATCACACTCTGCGTGGGAACCCATCCTGGATGCTATGCGTTATTATAATTTATATGGTTTCCACAACTTGTAGGCGTGTCAGAAAAGGTACGTTATGCTTACTACTACTATTGCTGAAATTAGCTGGTGATAGTAAAAATAGTGAACGGCATCACAAATTTAATAACTATAATCTTAAGTTAATCAATTGGTTATAGAATTCATAAAGAATATTGGAGAGTGTTGAATATAAAAAATCTTGCAAATCTGAAAAAGATAAGCTATCTTTAAAAAATTATGTATAAAATTTTTAAGATTATAACTTTACATTCTCGTGCCGAGGTTCTGCCTCGGCTTCCTTGGAGCAGGTCTTATGAAAAACTATAAGCAGTTTTATGTATGGTTGTTAATTGCCTTTTTGATCCTGGCTTTTCCAGATTATATTAGGGCTGAATATGCCCAAATTGGTAATGAGACATTTTATCAGCCACCTACTGATTTAACTGAATATAATCGTGGCGATCTCATTCGCTGGGAACAAGAATCCAATATGAATGATGCCTTAAAAGCATACGGAACTGCCTATCGGGTCATGTATGTAAGCAAGGGATCATCTGGTGCCAAAATTGCCGTAACTGGCATGATATTCATTCCGCTCAATACCACTGATGCGTTAAACGCAATCGCATGGGGACATGGTACTGTTGGTGTAGCTGACAAATGTGCCCCATCAAAATGGCCTATGCTATATCCTGTATACGAATGGCCAAATTACGGCGAGATAATTCTAACAATTCTCGAAAATGGTTATGCTGCTGTTGCCCCAGATTATGAAGGGCTAGGTACACCTGGTTTGCATCCTTGGCTCCATCACGAATCTGCTGGCAATACCATTATTGATGGAATACGGGCTTACCGCAATCTTGCAACTGCCGTAGGAGGCTTTACTACAACTAATCGCTGGGGTGTTTGGGGACATTCTCAAGGTGCTATGGCAGCCAGGGCTGCTAACGTATTAGCAAATGATACTGCGCCTGAGCTTACTTTTGTAGGTTCCGTAGAGGTAGCTGGATTTAATAACACCAACATTTCAAAAGATTTCTTAGAACAGACCTTAACGCAAAATACTTTAGCTGCTAAAATAGTTGCCAAAGTTGTAGGTGATTACCGTTTATTCCCGTTCTGGGGATATGGTGCACAGGCAATTCGGGTACTTGATTCTACATTTGACACAACAGCTATTCTTGGCCCATTGTTCTCTGAAACCATAGAAATAGCTCCTGGAGTTTCTGTGCCTTTGGGTAACTTGGCTGAAGGTTTGTGCTTTGATAATTGGATGGGTATGTTTATTGGTCAACATCCTGAATCTGACCAAGTGCGTCAATCTGATTATATGTCCAATACAAACATCGCCAATTGGGTAAACTCTATTATAACATTTGGTGGTTTGGGAATGAATGCATCTGGCCCTGCCTATTTGATTTTTGGAGGTATAGACCCTCTTTTCCCTTTGGCAATTCGGTTACGCTACATAAAAGCTCTCAAAAGAAAAGGGATATTAAAATACAAAACCAAAACTTATTGGCTTGCAGATCATGATTCAGTAATAGTTAAAAGTAAAAATACTGCTATGACATGGTTGAAAGAACAATTTGCAGCAGCTAAGTGATAACTTAAAATGACACTATAAAGGATGAATATAGTGTCAAAGCGCATCGCCATGATGCGTACTGCACTTAAAAAGTAATAAGCATCCTTCATTTGCTTCCATAAAGTTTGTTTCCACCCTCTGAGTGGAAACGAAAAAAGTGTAAACTGGAAAATGAAGGATGCCTACAATTCTACCTACATTATTTCATCTAATATCTTCTTAGCCCCTAAGGACAACAATTTTTCTGCAACCTGAATACCCAAATTTTGGGCTATTGTTAAGGAATTATTGAAGTCATCTACCTTAGGTATTAAGCTATGTGCCTCAGCACGAATAATCTGCTTACCATCAGGAGTTCCTACCAAACCTCGCAAATATATCTGTTCTGATTCTAAAACTGCATATCCTGCCAATGGAACTTGGCAACCACCTTTAAGATGCGTATTCAGTGCCCGTTCAGCCTGCAAACATACTGTTGTTTCCGGATCTGCTAAGGGTGCGATTAATCCAATAGTTTCTGCATCATCTTGACGACATTCGATACCAATAGCACCTTGACCAATGGCTGGCAAAATTTGCTCTGGACTTAATTGGCAACGGATTCGAGTATCAAATCCTAAACGTTTTAAACCAGCACAGGCTAAAATAATCGCTGCATATTGTTCTGCATCAAGCCGTTTAAGACGTGTATTGACATTGCCACGCAAGGATAAGATCTTAAGGTCTGGACGTAAAGAGCGTATTTGACATTCACGGCGCAGACTTGAGGTTCCAACAATGCTATGCAAAGGTAACGTATCTAAATTTTTATATTGATTGGATACAAAAGCATCTTTAGGGTCTTCTCTAGCCAGTATAGCTCCTAAGACTAAACCTTCTGGTAGAGCTACCGGTACATCTTTCATCGAGTGTACAGCTATATCAGCTTGGTTATTAAGTAAGCTATGCTCTAGTTCTTTAACAAATAGCCCTTTTCCGCCAATATGTGCTAGTGGGGTATCAAGAATTTTATCACCTTGGGTGCTAATGCCTATTATGTTTACTTGGATTTCTGGATACATAAGGCGGAGCCTGGATGCTACATGTTCGGCTTGCCATATAGCTAAAGTGGATTTTCTAGTGGCAATACATAAGGTTGGCATGGTAATTAATTCTCAAGGTAATAACTTGAAAGATTATAACTTCTTAAGAAGCTATGGCGTGAGCGCGTAGGCAATACCCATTCTACAGCATTAACAATGTCCACCTACAATCCATTGTATAATCTCAATATAGGTTTGCACCAATTCCATATAAATTTTACCCAATTCATAAAGTTTACTCACTTTTCCACAACTTGTATACATGTCCAGTATGGTGTTTTAATTTGACAAAGTATAATTAGGTTTTTCAAGATTTTTTTGAAAGTATTTTTAACTAGACTATATTACTATCATAATGTTTCATTTACCATCTAATAATATTGATTTATTAGGCTTAGGAGTTCTTGTAACACGACCTACCTTGCAGGCTACTAGACTATGTGCTTTGATACAGAAGTATGATGGTCGCCCCATACACTTACCAGCTTTAACCATTGAGCCAGTAATTAATGCTGTAAGATCGCAAGATTTATTATCCCAAAGTTGGGATATAGCAATTTATACTAGTGTTAATGCGGTAAAATTTGCAGCGCAATTAACGCCTGAAAACAAATATCCGCAAGCTACAACATTTATTGCTATTGGCCAAGCCACAGCGACACAACTTGAACTATTAGGTAAAACCCCAGATATTGTACCAGTGCGTCAGGATAGTGAAGGGTTACTAACCTTGCCCATATTTGCTAAACCGATTGGCAAACGCATACTTATTATGCGTGGAGTAGGAGGTCGTGCTTTGCTAAACAATGTATTGAAACAACGTAAGGCTATTGTTACTATTGCGGAAGTATATAGACGTATATTGCCAAATATTAGCCCTAAAATTCTTACGGATATTATATTTAATTGGGAATCTAAGATAGATGCTGTTATTGTAACTAGTGGGGAAATCTTGGATAATTTACTGGTATTATTAGGCGATATTGGCTATCCCAAACTATTAGATACTTCATTGATAGTTGTAAGTGAGCGTTTACAGCTTAAGGCTAAACGATTAGGTTTTAGTAAGATAATTCAGGCCAATGGTGCCAATGATACTGCACTATTGACTGCTTTAGCTCAATTAGCTCAAATGCATCATTCATATTAATTGCAAGATGCGTTCCTAGTAGATACGATTAAATTTATGGCTCACTCCCAAAAACGCTCAAGTAGTCACCACTGGCTCAAACGCCATTTTAAAGACGAATATGTTAAACGCGCTCAACTTGATGGATATCGTTCCCGTGCAGCTTACAAATTACTCGAAATACAGGCCAAGGATCGTATTATACACTCAGGGTATTCTATTATAGATTTAGGAGCGGCTCCTGGTAGTTGGTCTCAAGTAGCGGCCAATATACTCTACACAAATGGGCAACCAAACAGTGGTAAAATAATAGCGTTAGATATATTACCTATAGACCCAATATCAAGTGTACATATTATTCAAGGAGATTTTAAAGAATCAGAAACTGTGGAGCAGTTATATAAAGAATTAGAAACTCAAGTTGTGGATCTTGTTTTATCAGATCTTGCTCCCAATGTCACTGGTATGGTGGCGTTAGATCAGCCACGGGCAATTTATTTATGTGAATTAGCTTTGGATTTTTGTCATAATGTTTTGAAACCAAATGGTACTTTTGTGGTCAAAGTATTTCAAGGTTCTGGATTTGAGGAATATTTCCGAAACCTTAAGAGTGCATTTCAGCGCGTAAGCACTCGAAAACCTAAAGCATCTCGAAAAGAAAGTCGGGAGATTTATTTGGTTGCACGAGGTTTTAAAAATTGAGGCTATTTTACGATTTATAATTATAAATTATAATTATAATTTTATAAAAATATTATATATTTTTTCAAATAACTAATTGACATTTGTGTTCTATAATAATGCTAAATTTGATAGATACGTCTATTAAGTTGTGGAAGCGTTATGAGTCATTATGACGCAGAGGGTCTAGGATGCGTTCCCACGCAGAGAGTGGGAACGATAACATAATACCTCACGATAAACCCAATAACAACATACTAATAGAAAACTATGTTGCAAGATCATGTATATACCATAAGCACAAGTTAAAAACTTAATTACAATTAAGAAAATATGATATATTAACAAATTGGCTTCAAAATAGCAATGGGTCTCAAAACCAGGGGGAATACACTTGAACGATTTATTAAAAAATTTAGTCCTATTAGCAATTATAGTAATCATATTGATGTCCGTATTTAGCAACTTCACCACAACCCCAATAAAACCTAAAATTATGACCTACTCAAAATTCATAAGTGCGGTAAAAAAAGGGCAAATACGTGAAGTAACCATCGACGGACGTACTATTAATGGGATATCCGTATCTGAAGAACGCTTTTCTACTTATAGCCCCGGTGATAATGGCCTAGTTAGCGATTTGTTAAACAATCATGTAGTTATCAAATCCATGCCACCCGAAAGGCCATCACTGTTAATGTCAATCTTAATCAATTGGTTCCCTCTGTTTGTACTAATTGGATTATGGATCTTCTTCATGCGCCAAATGCAAGGTGGAGTTGGCGGACGTGGTGCTATGTCGTTTGGCAAAAGCCGTGCTCGCATGTTAAATGAAGACCAAGTTAAAATCACCTTCCAAGAAGTGGCTGGCGTAGAAGAGGCTAAAGAAGAAGTTGCTGAACTTGTTGAATTTTTAAGAGATCCTGGTAAATTCCAAAAACTTGGAGGTAAAATCCCACGTGGCGTACTCATGGTTGGACCACCAGGGACTGGCAAAACCCTATTAGCCAGAGCCATTGCTGGAGAAGCCAAAGTACCATTCTTTACTATCTCTGGTGCTGATTTTGTTGAAATGTTTGTTGGAGTAGGAGCCTCTCGAGTGCGAGACATGTTTGAGCAGGCCAAAAAACATGCCCCATGCATCATATTTATTGATGAAATTGATGCAGTAGGCCGCCATCGTGGTGCTGGTCTAGGCGGTGGCCATGATGAAAGGGAACAAACCTTAAATCAGCTTTTAGTTGAAATGGATGGCTTTGAAGGTAATGAAGGGGTGATTATTATCGCTGCCACTAACCGTCCTGATGTACTAGACCCGGCTTTATTACGTCCGGGGCGTTTTGATCGCCAAGTAGTAGTACCATTACCAGACGTGCGCGGGCGGGAGCAAATACTTAGAATCCATATAGGTAAAATCAAAGCTCATAAAGATGTAGATGTATCAATCTTTGCCAGAGCTACCCCCGGATTTTCTGGAGCTGATCTGGCCAATTTGGTAAATGAAGCCGCATTATTCGCAGCCAGAGCTGATAAACATTTAGTAGACATGCTTGATTTTGATAAGGCCAAAGATAAGATCATGATGGGTGTTGAACGACGCTCTATGGTGATGAGTGAAGAAGAAAAGCAGCTTACCGCTTATCATGAAGCAGGACATGCTATCGTAGGCTTATCCGTTCCATCGCATGATCCAGTCTACAAAGTGAGCATTATCCCTCATGGACGGGCTTTAGGTATCACCATGTTCTTGCCTGAAGAAGATCGACATAGCCACAGTAAAGAGCATTTAGAGAGCCAAATATCTAGCTTGTTTGGTGGTCGTCTTGCTGAAGAATTGATCTTTGGCCCAGAAAAGGTAACTACTGGTGCTTCTAGTGATATTCAGCGAGCTACTGAAATTGCTCGAGCGATGGTAACTCGTTGGGGATTATCGGATCGTTTAGGCCCATTAAGCTATAGTGAAGATGAACAAGAGGTATTTTTGGGTCACTCTGTAACGCAGCACAAAAATATATCTGACGATACAGCTCATGCTATTGATGAAGAGATCAGAGCATTTATTGATCGTAATTATCAACGTGCCAAAGATATCCTTACGTCTAATATGGAACGTCTGCATACTATGGCCGATGCTTTGATTCGCTTTGAAACTATTAATAATGAGCAAATTCATGATATTATGCAGGATAGAGAGCCACGTCCTCCTAAAGATCCCCAAGATAAGTCTAGTTCTGGAAAGCGTTCTAGTTCACAAAAGTTAGCGAAGAAAAATTCTATTGGAAGTCCAATACGCCAAAATTGATTCTGTATCAAGGTTATTGAAAGTTAATCAAGATGACCAGGTTATTACACCTGGTTTTTTTGCAGATCATTACCAAGGCACCTTGTTGGCATCTGTACCGCTTTAGAAATTGTTGGCGTTTTTCTAGGCTCTCAAAATAAAAAAGGTGCGCGTGGTTTATGGAATTTTGTTCATCATTATTAGACATTATTCGAAACCCTCTTTCAAGCCAGCAATCATAATACGATAATTGGGGTTTCGAATAATGTCTAATATTGAAACAAAAGATATCGATCTAAGTGAATATAAACTTTGGCATCATGGACAAACAATGCCTTAACAAATTCTTAGGATGGGTAGAGCGAAGCGAAATCCATCACTTAACCTAATGAAAATAGAAGTGTTTTTATCCATTAAACGCTTCTATCTTGCTAATTAAAGAAATTTACATGGCATTTAGCGAATACAAAGGATATTCAATTGACCAACTCGAAGCAATATTTAATATACAAACCGCTCGAGGCAACCTATTTGAAAAACTTAATCCTAGTGGCATTGAATATCTGGAAACTCAACAAACAGTAGATGAAATTAGGACACGTTTCGCACTTAACGAAGATGCTAACGACGCAACGCGCAGCCATCTATTAGTAACACCAATCTTACTTCGTGCCTGTATTGTTAATGATATTGGGGCATTTTTTGAACCACCAATTGCTTTAGAACCCACAGCCACTCCTGCTTTACCACATCAATTAAATGGAAAATATGATTGCGCTTTAAGTCTACATGCCTATAAGCTTATTAGGCCAATTATATCTATAGTTGAAGTCAAACCGACTCAAATAGGCAAGGGAATTGGCCAATGCCTTGCTGAAATGTATGCCACAACAAAAAAATTTAAACAAGATTTTGTGTATGGGATTATTACTGATGGCGTAGAATGGGAATTCTATCTGTTATCGAATAAAGTGTTAACTGTAGATAGATTAGGTGGATATATTCGAGATGTATCAGGTCTTATTGATAGAATTGGGTATATTGCAGAACAGTTTCGAAAAACAACTTCATCATAACTTTTTAAAATTTTTGAACCATGATTAACATGATGTAACTGTTATGGTTGCTAAATTGTAACTTTGTAATAATAAACGGCCATAGCACGGTAGGTGCGATTAGTGAAGCGTAATCGCACGATATTCACCAAAATTAATATTTGCATGGAATTGCGATTACGCTTCGCTAATAGTACCTACAACTCCAGCGTAATCACTACGTACTAGTATCTTATTGATTTTTTAGTGAAACAAAATGTTAAAAGACTTATGGGTATGTACTTAACTACTATACACTTTGTTGTAACAAATCTAATTCATCCTGATTTATATAATCTCTTATA
>LFCU01000041.1 GCA_001044195.1 Candidatus Achromatium palustre | reverse complement strand
TCGCTACTATGAGTAGCAGTGGACTTGAGAGCTTATCTTTTAGTATAGAAAAACTCGTAAATGGTTTGAGGAGAATATTTATGTCTCATACATTACAAGTAGATGAATTGACTCCAGAAAAGGTTATGGAACTAGGCCAAGAATTAATGGATGCAGTGTTAAAATATGCTCCATTAAAGAAAATTTTAAGTTACCATAAACCAAGTGAAATTTTAAGTGAATATCAGCCAGAACAGCTTCTTTCCGTTTTAACCGAAGAACAAATCCGTGCTTATTTGGAGAAGATAAAAAAATCATGAATATCTTAAATATTAGACATTATCCGAAACCCGTCATTCCTGCGAAAGAACGTCATTCCTGTGAAAACAGGAACAGGAATCTATTGTGTTCGATTGATAAAGAACTGTATAATTAATTATGGTTTTAATTAGTTAAAATTAGTTAATTTTTTCAAAAAAGTACTTGCATTATTAAAAATTTTTCTATATCTTAGGAAACAGTGAATTTATAGAGTTTGAATTTTAATTTCCAGTTGTAGTTTACTATTTAAGAGGAAAAGGAACTAATAATGTTAAACCGTACTATATTTATACTGTCAACTTTCATCACTATCTTTTTAGGTGGTTGTGCTAGTAATAAAAATACTGCCAATGTGCGTTCAATTGGGGTGCCTACCACGGTCACTGCTGTACCACATGCTGTCGGTGCCTGGTCAGGTACTGCTACTACGGTTAATGCAAGCGATGGTGTCAGCATCGTCATTACTACCACAGATAATCAAAACTTCCATGTTCTTGGTGGCTTCGCTAATAAAAAATTGTTTGGCCGTATCGATGCACATGGTCAACAGACTCCTTGTACAGAAACAACAGCACATAGTACAGATAGATGCTTTGCCTTCACTGGTAGCTTACATGTAGGAGCAGATGGTTCCGGCTTTCCTAAAGATACACAAACTCAATTGCAATTAACGTTGCGTTGGTCTACGCATAATAAAGAAGTAGTAACTGGTAACTACCAGCTAGCACCAATTGGTAAGCTTTACCCTACATCCCAAGAGGGATCTTTAAAATTAACTGAAGCTATACAAGAACCTGACGCTAGTTTATATTTGGCACCTACGACTAAGGAGGAGGTTACTGCTGTATTACGTACTGTTGGTGCCTGGTCAGTTACGGTTACTTCTGAGGATGGTAAGCGTGGTGAATTTATAAGCATAGTTGTTACTACCACAGACGATCAAAACTTCCGTATCCTTGGTAGCTTCTCGAAGAAAAAAAACGGATATATTGATGCCAATGGGCAACAAATTACTTGTACAGAAGCAACAGCACATAACACTGATAAGTGCTTTGCCTTTACAGGTATTATACATTTCGGTAGAGATGATTCTGGTTCTCCCATAGGTGCAGAAGAAGGTCTGCGATTAACGCTACGTTGGTCTACGCATGATAAAGAAACAGTAACTGGTAACTTCCAGCTAGAAACAATACAGGGCATTTTACAGTTAGATGAAGTTATGCAAGAACCTGATGCTGGTTTATATTTAGCACGCCTCCTGCATATTAACAGGGAACATTCTCTAGCGTTGATTATTTATAGGCGTTTATTAGCCAAATATCCAAATAATGCATATATCTATTGGCAACGTGGCCAATGGTTATACGAATTAAAACGCTATGATGCAGCAATAGCTGATTATCGACAGATAATAAAACTAAATCCTGATTTTGCTGATGCTTATATTAGTCTCAGTTGGACCCTAATTCTGCAAGGAGATTTTAAAGCTGCCCAACAAGCAGCAATTAAAGGACAACAATTAAATCCAAAAAGTTATGCTGTAACTGTAAATTTAGGCCATACCTATCTACTACAAGGAGATACCCAAACAGCTAGACAGTGGTATCTAAAAAGTATCCCGCTTATTCCAGATGAAGCTAGCCTAAAATCTGGTCCCTTAGCAGATTTTGATCTGTTTATTAAACGTGGTTGGAAGGTAGCAGAAAGCCGTCAACAAAAAGCATGGTTTGAACGGAAGGCTAAAGTAGCATTAACACCACAAAAAACTAATCAAAAACCTAATCAAGAAAATCTTACTTTACAGAAATCTAAAGAATTATTCAGACAAGCTATGACACTCTACAAACAAGGAAAATTCGCAGAAGCCATCCCTCTGGCCAAACAAGTTTTAGCTATTGCAGAACAGACTCAAGGCCTTAAGCATCTAAATACTGCTGATAGTCTTCTTATGCTGGCATTGCTTTATGTTCGTCAAGGACAATATGCCAAGGCAGAACCACTGCTTAAACGGTCCTGGGCGATTTATAGAGAGGCTCTAGGCCCTGATCATAAAAAAACTATTTTTATAGAAAATGAATTGGCATCTCTTTATGTTCGTCGAGGACAATATGCCAAGGCAGAACAACTACTTAAACAGTCCTTGTTTATTAGCAGCAAACGAGATCCTGATGATCCACTTACTGCTTTTAGCTTAAATACAATGGCAGAGTTTTACGTGTCTCAAGGCCAATATGACAAGGCAGAACCTCTGTATAAACGGGCCTTGGCTATTTGGGAACGGACTACAACAGGTTCTAAGCATCCAATGGCTGCTAATATTCTTCATAATTTGGCATCACTTTACAAATATAAAGGCCAATATGCCAAGGCAACACTAATGATTAACCGGGCTTTAGCTATTAGAGAACACGCTCTAGGCCCTAATCATCCAGATACTGCTGATAGCTTAAATATCTTGGCATCACTTTACAAATATAAAGGCCAATATGCCAAGGCAGAATCCATATATAAACGATCCTTGGCTATTTTAGAACAGATCCTAGGCCCTAACCATCTAAATACTGCCACCAACTTGAATAACTTGGCAGTGTTTTACTATGAGCAAAGGCAATATACTAAAGCCTTGGATTATATTCGGCGGGCTAGTCGTATCTATCAGGAGCGTATTCTAACTAATAGTCGTGAAATTAGCAGTGGTGGAGAAAAAGAACGTACTGGCTTTAAAGGTACTTTTGATTGGCATATTAGTATTGCAGCAGCCCGTTTAGCTGAAGCTCCTAGCTTACACCAAGAATTAACTGCTGAAAGTTTTGAGATTAGTCAATTATTCCATGATGGTTCAGTAGGTAATGCCTTAGCCAAGATGGCAGCACGATTTGCTAGTGGTAACAGTGCCTTGGCTGATTTAGCTCGTGAAAAAGAAGATACCCAAACTATGTGGCGTAAAGCTAATGCAGATTTAGTGACTGCCACAGTCAAGCCCGATAATCAACAAAATCCTACGCTAATTCAAAATTTACGCATTCGTATACAGAAATTAAAAACTAAGCTAAATGGCGTAAATAAACGTTTAACCAAGGAATTTACTGATTACGCAGAATTGACTACTCCTAAGCCTACAGCTATAGCTCAAATTCAAATACTACTAAAACCTGGTGAAGGCATAGTTGCCTTTACCTTGGGTACAGAAAAATCCTTTGTCTGGCTTATTACCCAAAACAGTGCTAGTTTCCGCCAAATTAATCGCAGTGCTGAATATATTGCCAAACAGGTAAAAATACTTCGTGCTAAACTTGATCCAGTTGCAAATACCAGCTTACAAGCATTTCCGGTAGCTATTGCGCATAGTTTGTATCAAGACATTCTTGGTCCAGAAACGGCACGATTAGCAGATGTGAAGACTTTATTTGTGGTTCCTGATGGAGCCTTAGAAAGCCTACCATTCAGCGTATTGGTAACAGAACCACCTACTGGTGATCCTAAAGATTATCAAAAGATAGCCTGGTTAAGTCGCAAATGGGCTACTGTCACCTTGCCTACAGTATCTAGTCTACGGGCATTACGGACTTTAGCTGTTAAAGGTCAACCTGCACCACAACCATTTATCGGCTTTGGTGATCCTAAATTTGAAGGCGATCCCAGTGCAAATCGTGGTGTCGGCGGTATGGCACTTATGAGTGATATTAATAGCGGCGTGATTCCTGCGAATAGATTAAGCGAAATTCTGGGCCGCTTACCAGAAACAGCCACAGAATTAAAAGCTAATGCTAAGACTCTAGGAGCGGGAGAAAATAGCATATTTTTGCAAGAACGGGCTAACATTCTTCAAGTATACAAAACTAGATTAAAAGACTATCGAGTGGTGCAATTTGCTACTCATGCCCTGGTAGCTGGGCAAATCAAAAAATATCAACTCGGCCAAGCAGAACCTGCAATTGCTTTGACTCCACCACCGCAATCTACTGAAGACAACGATGGTCTATTACGTGCTTCCCAAATAGCGGCGGATCTTAAACTCAATGCGGATTGGGTAGTTTTATCTGCTTGTAATACCGCAGCACCTGATGGCAGCACTGGCGCTCCAGGTTTATCTGGTTTAGCTAAAGCCTTTTTCTATGCTGGTGCCAAAGCTATGCTCGTCTCCCACTGGTCAGTATTCTCTGATCCAGCGGTAGACCTAACCACCCACATGTTCCAACAATGGCAACAGAATCCTAACATAGGCCGTGCCGAAGCCTTAAGACGCGCTCAAATGTATGTACTTGATAACCCGAAACAATCCTATTACACGCATCCAGCTTCGTGGGCACCATTCGTCGTAGCTGGTGAAGGTGGTGTAGGACGATAAATTTTAAACTTATGCCGTGTTAAGATAAGATTTTTACACGGCATAATTAGAAGCGAGTATTTTTTATGAGCGATTTATCTATATTCAACTTTGATGATAATATTATCCGTAGCTTTTATATTGCAGATGTGCCTTGGTTTGTAGGTATTGATGTTGCTAAGGCATAGGGATATACAAATTCACGCAAGGCAATCATTGATCACTGCAAGCGAGCTAAATCATTGAAATCATTAGGAGTAACGATTCGTTACTCCCAACAAAATCAATCACTTATGGGATTAGACCCACAAACTAAAATTATTCCCGAACCTGATCTATATAGACTAGTAGCAAAGTCTGGCATCGGTTTAATCTAATTCATCAACTAACATTATGTTATTTAAAAACAATTTTATTATGCTATTCTCTAAAATCGTCTCAAAATTTTGTCCTAGATAGTGTCCTAGATAGTGTCCTAGATAGTGTGATAGTGTCAATTTAAAAATTTGCTTGTAAATTTTCTATTGTGAGACCTTACACCTATTATAAAAATAATGCAATATAATTATAATGTTATGTTCAAATATCGGACTGAACCAGTCCCAAAGAGTTGATGCAAAGTGTTATTTTCAATAAAATAAAGGTCTTATTTGGTAATCTGACAAAGTAGAATTAATACAATTAGAAAAATAAAGATTAACTCAAAATCTTATGAATGGCATATTTTTTGGTATTGTTTTTATTGCATTTATTATAGCCACCTGGCGACAATTTACTTGGATTCCGACAGCAGATATGGTTTCTCCAATGGATGCCTTATCCAAGGCTATCATTGACTCTGCTGGCACTTCCGTAAATATCGCCATTGGACTTATTGGTGTCATGGCCCTATTCTTAGGCTTGATGAAGATTGCCGAAGCTGGTGGGATGCTAACTGTAATAGCACGTCTGATTCGACCCCTTATGGTTTGGTTATTTCCTGAAGTACCACCAGAACATCCAGCAATGGGGGCTATGATTTTAAATATTTCCGCTAACGCTTTAGGCTTAGGCAATGCAGCAACACCATTTGGGATTCGGGCAATGCAGGCATTGGAAACCCTAAATAAACATCCTGGAACTGCTACTGATGCTATGGTACTATTCCTAGCTATTAACACCTCAAGCGTTACGCTATTGCCAACTAGCATCATAGCGTTACGGGCTGCAGCAGGCTCTAGTGATCCGGCTGGTATCCTTCCTTCCACGCTGTTTGCTACGATCTGCTCTACAGCAGTAGCTATTATGGCTGCTAAATGGTATCGGCAGTTTTTTCCCATAGAAGCCACCAAGGTTACCAATCCAGAGCCACAGCTAGAGCCAAACACAAATCCAAAGACTAAAGCCACAACCGCTCCAGAAATTCCTAACGCCTATCCGCTTTGGGTATCCATTCTGACCTTCAGCATACTATTAAGTATTGTTCCAGTGACTATTATCTATGGAAAACAGATATCGCCTTGGATTATACCTAGCCTGATGGTATTCTTCCTAGGCTTTGGTATATTGCGCAAGGTAGCCATTTACGAAATATTTGTAGAAGGAGCCAAAGAGGGATTTCAAGTTGCAATGCGTATCATACCCTATTTAGTAGCGATCCTAGTAGCTGTAGGTATGTTCAAAGCCTCAGGAGCTATGGATATTCTAGTAAGCACCATAGGCCCATTTACCACTCTAGTTGGCCTACCAGCCGAAGCCTTGCCAATGGCCTTATTGCGACCATTATCGGGTTCTGGTGCCTTTGGTTTAGTGACTTCGATTATCGAAAATCCAGCAATTGGACCAGATAGTTTTATAGGATATTTAGTCTCTACTTTACAAGGTTCTACCGAAACGACCTTTTATGTTATCGCAGTCTATTTCGGTGCTGTGCAAATTCGTAAATTTCGTCATGCCTTAGCTGCTGCTTTAACGGCAGATTTAGCTGGTATTATAGCCGCTGTAGCAATTTGTAATTATCTTTTTTAGATAAGATTAATCCTTATAATTTGTGGATTTTATCGTTCCTACGCGGAATGAGGGAACGATGAAAAGTGAAACCTTAGGTGTTGAGGAAGCTATAGAAACTATTATCTGGTGCCGAGGCAAGTTCTAGGCATCAGCAACAACCGTAGAATTAAGACGATATTAAAAGCTGTTCCAAAATCTGCTGATAAATATTATCCAACACATCCAACTCTTGCACTCCAACATACTCATTAACCTGATGCGCACTAGAATTAACTGGCCCTAACTCTATTACTTGGGTCCCGGTTGGTGCAATAAAACGCCCATCAGAAGTACCGCCTCCTGTAGAAAGCTTAGGTGTAAAACCTGTGATTTTTTTAATAGCATAAGATGCAGCTTGCAATAACTCTCCAGATTTAGACAAAAATGGCTTGCCAGATAATTGCCATTGAATCTCATAGTCAAAATTACCTTGATCCAAAATCGATGTAATCTTATGTTGAATCGCATTGGCAGTCAAAGCAGTAGAAAAACGTAAATTAAACTTAGCATGAAGCTCTCCAGGGACTACATTCTCAGCCCCTGTGCCCATCTGTAAATTAGATATTTGAAAGCTAGTAGGTGGAAAATATTCGTTACCCTGGTCCCATATTTCCGTACATAACCTATTCAAAGCTGCAACAGAGCTATGAAACGGATTTTTAACTGTATTTGGAGGTGCGGCTATGTGACCTTGTTTTCCTAACACTTTGAGATGGGCATTTAAAGAACCACGCCGCCCGTTTTTGATGGTATCACCAACTTGTAAGGTACTAGATGGTTCTCCTAATAAACACCAATTTATATATGTATTACGAGTTTGTAACAGTTCGATGACCTTGATGGTACCATCGATAGCTGGTCCTTCTTCATCGCTAGTTAATAGGAAGGCTATGGTCCCAGAATGTTGGGGATTTTCCGCGACAAAAGCTTCAGCAGCGGTAACCATAGCCGCTAGACCACCTTTCATGTCTACCGCGCCACGTCCATAGAGTAGGCCATCGCGAATTTCGGGTTGAAACGGATTGGAGTGCCAGGCATCAAGAGGTCCGGTTGGTACCACATCGGTATGTCCTGCAAAGCAAAATATGGGATTTGTATTGCCATGATATGCCCACAGATTAGTTACATCCGCATATTTGAGTCGCTCAATTTTGAAGCCTAAAGGTTCTAGCCTGGAAATTAGTAGTTCTTGACATCCAGCATCCTGTGGTGTGATGGAAGGACAACGGATTAGTTCCATTGCTAAGTTAAGTGTAGGTGACATTAATATATAGTCTCTTCTTGAGGTAGCATTAATCTTAACAGTAGGTGTACATCGTGCACCCTTTTTAAAAATACTTGATATTTAAATAATATACTCTTATTATTTAAGCACTACCCCATTGACAAATTTCTATAGATTATGAGTCTCCCCTTCTGATTCTACCGCTTTCTGTGGGTATATAACTAATTGATAATGCTAGATAAAATTATGAGCCACAACCACAGTATATTCAAAAAAAGATGATAAGTGTATACTATCAATACTTGTGAAGCTACTTATACGTAGGATAGTACTACCCACAGAAAGCGGTAGAATCAGGAATAAGCTAAAAGTCTGTTGCAATATTTTTAGTATCATTATAACTAGAGTCAAAGATTATGTTACGTCCCTATGTTTTATCTTAGGAAACCTCTTTTCCTAATGCCCAAGGAACATAAACGACTGAAATTAATGCAATTAAAGCAAATGCACACCAAAGGGCAATAAAAAGAAATTTTGGTAAATCTGTAAGTTGTGCCAGTGCTACTCCATCATCCCAAGGAATTTTGTGACTGTATAAATAAAGAGGAGAGTGAATTGCGTTTAGCATTACATATATTCCACAAAATCGAATAAATAGACGCGAGTCAGGTGAATCGATGTGCAATGCTACTAATGATAATATCCCCAGCATAAATCCTATTATTAACAAAGTATTGCCATCTCGTACCCATAATATTGTAGACATGATTAGTAATATCATAAGAATGCGAATTTTATAAAGTGCTAATTCTCGCGATGTCGAGTCTTTGCCAATATTGTATAGCCAACCTCCCCAAATTGGTGCGCCTAAGTAACCAGCAGCGAATATTAGCACAAACACACCTCCTCTTACTCTACAAACACCTGCACCAGTCCAAAATAGTTTCAAGCTGAACACTTCTCCACCTGTTAAAAGTGCTACTAACATGTGGCTTAGTTCATGAAAGAACGTCTGAAACCATACTAGTGGTAAGTTTATAATTGGTACTTTTGCTAATAAGATTGCAACAATCAATAGTATAATAAAATTATTCATATACCGCACCTTGTTATAATCTTCGATCCTTTACAAAGGATAAATTGTCAATATTGATCAATTTAAAGGTTGATTATAAAATCGAAATCTACGATGCGGTGCAGTATAACTGAATTTTGACACTAAATGACTATTTGAAAACCAAATTAATACGGCATTATTTGCGTTTTACAACAACAATCGCACTTATCACCTTGGTGCCATGAGGCAATTTTTTTAACCCATACATTCTACTACGTTTACGACGCAACAAAGCGATAGACTTTTTGTTGGAGGTAGCAACAACGAATGTTTCATAGTTATAGTTCGGTGTTGCATAAATTCCCTTCACAGTCCAGTTCCTTTTGTTGATAGCTCCGAGCGGATAAAAACGTTTTCCAAACTTTGTTGATCTAATAACTAAAAATACTTTTTGATCGTGTTTTTTTCCTGTTAATTTACCGCGTATAAAAACTACACGTGGTACCATAGCTCCTTGTGCAGGATAAGTAATAGTGGCTGTTAGTGAGTGTTGATAATCTGTTGTCCGTTGTTCTTTTAAATAGTCAACACGTTGAGATTTACATTGTCCTGTTAATTTGCTTGTATAATTTCGTTCTTGTTGAGCCAATTTGGCTTGAAATTGTTGTTCCAACTGCTTTTTTTGTTGTGCCAATTTAGCTTGAAATTGTTGTTCTAACTGCTTTTTTTGTTGTGCCAATTTGGCTTGCAATTGTTGTCCTAATTGACTATTTTCTTGCTGAACCAATTTGGCTTGATGCTGTTGCAAATTAGTCGCTTTTTGTTGAGCTAATTT
>LFCU01000040.1 GCA_001044195.1 Candidatus Achromatium palustre | reverse complement strand
TGTTCAATTGTACGATTTACAAAATTTGAGTCAGGAAATGCCGCTGGGTCTTAATATATCAGCACATTAAAGTGAATTAATTAGCATGGTAGGTTGCCTCAACACAAATGTTAAATCAAATATCATTATACAATATTGTTAATGTTGGAGTTCATACCTCACCCCAACCTATAAAACACCCATCCTACGTGCTACAAGAAGACTTAAATAGGTAAAATTTTAGAGATTCGGAAAGAATTAACTTATGCAAAACTTTTGGCACTGATTCAGCGTATAATTTAGTTAGCACTATGCTATTTAAAATAAATTTTCATTACTCGACTATCCAGCTATAGGGTGTGCGATGCGCACCCTATTACTCATCAACCTCCACCATAAGGTTAATCATGTCATCCCCATTAATTCAAGGTTTATTCGGTTTTCTGTTAGATAGCCCAATTTCTGGTACTATAGAACAGGCTATTCAAGTCATTCGTGCTCATTTCACCTTTAGCGGTTATGAGATTACCAAAGCCTATCAGGATGCCTGTCGTTACAGCTTTACGGCCATAAGTATTGGGCTAGATGCACCTGATTCTTGGCTTAAAAAATTACGGTATCCACAGGTTACGAGGGAATTTGCCCATAACATCAACAAATTTTACGTCCAGGAATTCCTCCAAACCCATCCAGCTAACATTACTAATTTTGCACATGCCCTCAAAGATCTCACTTCCAAAACCAAGCTATTATTTACAATCAATGAAATCACCGAGGAAGATTTAGCCGCCCTGATTGGCACAAGAGATAACACGGCGCTCACTGAACTAATCTTACAGCAATTGCACAAAGTGGTAACCATAGATGATGATCTAGCCGCTTTTCTTAAGTTTAAAAACTTACTTGGCGATAGTGTCCTCTACTTCTTTCGTGAATTATTACGCCAAGATGAACGGATCCAACGCACTCAAAACGCCTTGCAACAAGAACGTCTCTGTATTGATGTACAAAATATCCAAGTCACTATAGAGGAATTACAGGCAACGCAAGCACAATATCCTTTTCTAGCTACGGGCATCAAGCAGCAACTGGAATATTTGCAACATTGGCAAACGCAGCATGAACAATTTATTGCTATCCACAAGCGTTTTGCTATTCAATTTGAACAGATGGCTGATTGGATGCAGGATATTAAGATTGATATTGCTGAAATCAATTCTAAGCTTGATCAAATTCTGTTAGCTCAACAGCAAACTCAATCCGCTAAAATTGAATATCTGGATGGCACCAACGCATATACTGATACCAATAAGCAGCTAATCAATCACATCATGCAGCAGCTACCAGAGCTATTTCCCCAATATTCAACCTATGGCCAGATTACTAACAAGGTTGCCCGTGTCCTATCTTCAATGGGAGCTTTACAAAAGGCCGAAGTCTTATTACAGCAATTACTTGCAGCTACCGAGGTAACAGCAGACAAAGCTCTGGCCTACTTTAATCTATTCCAGATTGGTTGGCGTAAAGCACTATTAACTTCTAATAATGCCACAAAAGAACAACTATATGCCCAGGCTTTAACTGCACTACAACAAGCGATAGAGCTAGATTACCCTAACCAAAATTATGTCCTCTATGATATTAATACTGGCTATTATCCGATCCAGAAATTCTTAGGTGCAGGCGGCATGGGCTGTGTGTTCTTATGTCAAAATAATAATCTCTTAACTAAGAATGAATTTCCCCAAGTAGTAGTCAAGTGTTTTTGGCAAACAATTGGCACTGAGCAGATTAGTGATAATAGTAATCAGCAAACTAATAAAGCTAAATTAGCCTCCGTCTTTAAAGAACCATTGGCCATGCACCAATTACAAAAAGGCTATGTGCCACAGATCTTGGACTATGGTTATGCGGATAACAAGCATCAAACGCAAGCCTATTTTGTAACCGAGTATATTGAAGGAGCCATAGACGGTGAGGCATGGTTAGAACAATATGGACCTTTAGATGCTACCACTGGCGTTCAAGTAGCCATGCAGATTGCTACAGTGTTACAGGATGCCCATGCCCAAAATATACTTCATTTAGATCTAAAACCTAGCAATTTATTACTGATCAAAACTCAAGCAACAGTAGCCGTAAAATTGATTGACTTTGGCATTGCCCAGATGCAGTCACCACAATCTAAGGTAGCAACCAGTCATTCTGGATTAACTGCATTTGGTCAAACTATGGTTGGTACTTGGGAATATGCAGCCCCTGAACAACGCATTGGTAAACCAGAAGCCAAAAGTGACATCTTTGCTTATGGGATGACCATGTACCAATTATTAACTGCTCAAGAGCCTCATCCTTTTGATATACAAAGTTTACCGAAAAATCTTAAATTATTATTATCTACTTGTTTGAAGCGTGATCCCAAAAACCGCCCATCAGCACAGAACTTGGTTGAGTCATTTCAGGCAATCATAGATAAACAACATCAAGAGGAACAAGAAGCTATCGAAGCCAAACGTAAAGCTGAACTAGCAGCAGAACAACGCCGTAAGGAACAAGAAGCTATCGAAGCTAAACGTAAAGCTGAATTAGCAGCGGAACAACGCCGCAAGGAACAGGCAAAAGCGGAAAAGCGTAAAGATAAACTAAAAGTAGAACAGCATCGTAAGGAACAAAAAGTAGCTATAGAAGATAAGAAAGCCACTTCTAAGCGAGAGCTATCCCCTTGGAATCCCTTAGATTACTTACGTCTGATATGGGCACTTTTCGTTATGCCACAAACCTTAGACAATTATGAAAATAGGGATGCTATAGGCAGTTGGTTAGCTAGCACTTTAATTTTTTTGCCGTTACTGATTCCTAATTTAGCCTTGGGTTTAGGTTTTTTACCAGCCTCACTTCCTGCATATAGTTATTTGGTAATAAGTTTAATATTGAGTGGGTATTGGTTTGGAACGATTTGTTATGCACAGGATTGTTTTGATACTGACGTTTCATTAGTAGTACTACTTATGATGGTACCATTTATAATGTCCCCTTTAGGATTTTTGGGAATAATAGTTGAAGAAAGTGTAGGAATATATTTTTTAATGATGGTAATCACGACAGTTTCTTTGGGATTTATTTTAGCAAATGAAAAACACTATTCCTCATCAAGATCGCACGAAGTTGTATTGGGCATAGTATTGCTGACGATGGGTTGGGCAGAAATTTTAGCAGCAATAGGATGGTTAACATTAGGTATGATAGGAGGTGGGACTTTTATCACAGCATTTTTGTTAATATCTGTGATAATGGAAATGCCATATAAAGATGAGTATGCACACTTTATTTTAACTATACCAAGTATAATAACAGGAAGTGTTGTTGGATATATAAGTGATAATGTTTGGATTGGTATAATATTTATTGTAATTTCAATTATATTAGTTTTTGTTATAGTTATAGCCATTTACATAATAAATGAAAATATCAATCAAAGTATAAAGTACAAAACTCCTTCTTGGTTAGTGCGTCTTGCCTTTTTGAGTTTAATGATAAGTTACATCTTTTTGATCTATTGTCACTTATTCCTGGGTGGCTGGCAGTTATTTGTTTAACTATTCAATAAACAAATTGCCAGCAACAGCATAAAAACCCTCAGCGAATAAGTTGGGCTAAGTGAAATATGCCCAACAATATGCATTATAAAAATGCTATAATCCAAATATTAGCAACAGTTTAATTTAAGGTAATGACAACATGAATACACCGTTAGACAAGATCAAACCATTCATCTACACCACACCAGATGGTCTAAAGCTGGAAGTACTATTTAATTTAGACCCAGAAAAGAAAGGCTATATCAATGCCACAGCTATTGCCAAACAGTTTGGTAGAGTGCCTAAAGATTGGCTAAAAAATAACAATGTGCAAGCATATATTAACTCATTGATAACAAGGACAAATTACCAGAAGGAGAATTCTCCTTCTGGAACAAAATCAATCGATTACAATGACCTCGTTATTGTTATCAATGGTGGTACTCCAGGCCAAAATGGCACATGGCTTCATCCTAAGCTAGGAGTGATATTTGCCCGCTGGTTAACACCTGATTTTGCCGTATGGTGTGATGAAAATATTACCTGGATATTAAACCAACATCCAGAATATCAACAACAGTTTCCTGAATTATCAGCAATATTTAACAAGCTCGAGGAATTTCAACAACAAAATAGATGGGAAAACAATCAACGTTTCTATGCCCTAGAACAAAATGTCTACGCTCTTGGACAAGATATGCAAGCACTACATCAACGCTTTGATACCACCGAAAAAACTCTCAACCATTTCCACACCAAATTCCTTCAAGAAACCAAGCATACTGTAGGCCAAATTCACAATGGCATTAGACAACTTGATCAAGCTGTAAAAACACAAACACAGATGGATCTATTGCAACCATCCACACAAGAGGCTATGCAGAAACTTCTTGTTGAATATCAACATATTT
>LFCU01000039.1 GCA_001044195.1 Candidatus Achromatium palustre | reverse complement strand
TACTTTGAATTATATTTTGCGTTTATTACCCATAATGTCCAATTATGGGTAACTTTGTCCAACTTTTAAATAGCAGTTAAAATCTCCAGATTTGATAAGTTCTGCTGAATATTCAGTACAGTAGGTGCGATTAACGAAGCGTAATCGCACATTTTTAGGATACAAGTTAGATAATTACAAATGTGATTCATAGAAATTATGGTTAATGTTATATGTGCAATTACGCTTCGCTAATCGCACCTACTCGCTATTTAACTTATGCTTGTAATTGATTGCCGATAGCATGAAAGAAACCATCAAAATCAAATTCTACCCAAATATCTTGGTCTTTTATATAGACTTTATGACTATACTGACTTAACAATTTTGGCAGTGGTGGTGTTTGAGATAAGGATTCTTCAATCACAATACTTCGTGGTGCAGTATCAGTCAAAATACCAACGGCTTTGGTGCGTTCATTCAAAACTAGTAATTTGGGCACCGCTTTGGCTTCGGTTTGGATGTCAAATAGTATTTTAAGGTCAAATACTGGTACTAAACTGCCACGTAAATTTATTAGACCTCGAAACCAATTGGGGGTTGTAGGTAAATGATAAATCTCAGTATCTACAATAACCTCACTAATCATAGCGGTTGGGATTAAGAGACCAAGATCACCGATACGGAACCCAAATCTAACAGGAGTAATGCTGTAGACATTTTTCTGTTGTGATTGGGTTGATGTAAAGCGATTTAGAGCTTCGCTAGGTTTTAATAGAGCATTGTTTTCCACTTAAGGCATTTTCAATATAGTATTAAAATCTATGTAAATTATATAATAATCAAACTACTTAAGGAAATCTCAAAATTCTTTGAGTTTATCCAAAATTTGATCGGCATTATAAGGTTTAGCAATAAGATCCTGAGCACCTTGCATTTGACCCCAGACTCGATCAGCCTTTTGATTTTTGCTAGTTACAAAAATAATTGGTATATTTTTAGTATCAGGATCTTGATTTAATTTTCTACAAGCCTCAAAACCATCCATATCTGGCATAATTATGTCTAATAAAATTATATCGGGCTTTTCTGTTTTAGCTTGATTTAGAGCTTCCACTCCACTAGATGCAGTAACTACGGTATAACCTGCACCCTCAACTATAGATTTGATATTGGTAAGTTCTGTATTAGAGTCATCGCATACCAATACTTTGTTGATTGCCACAATATCATCCCCATTATTGAAATTTTACAATGAAATGCTTGAAAAATGTTAAGAATATTAAATTTGTTGAACTGTCAGGCTAGTTATACTAGATTAATTTAAGCCTTTTTAGTAAGATGTTGCTCTACCACATACTTAAATTCTAATAGATCCACAGGCTTTATAAGATAATCATTACAGCCTGCCAACTTACCTCTAATTTGATCAAAAGGCGAAGATTTGCCAGTTAGCATCACTACTGGAATGTTTTTATTCTCTTTATCACGCTTCACCGTCTTGCATATTTGATAACCATCCATGCCTGGCAAAATAACATCAAGAAAGATAATATCATAATGATGTTTGCCCATAAGCTCAAGTGCTTGCTCACCAGTTTCAGCCAAATCGACATTACCTACATATTGGCTAAGTTCTTTTTGCATTTGCACTCGAATCATCAGGTTATCATCTACAACTAAAGCTGACAGATTAGAGTTGCATTGCGGTGCTGGAATTGAATCCTGGCCAATAGCTGGGCCAGTATCCTTTGGTATAACATCATTATTAGCCGTTGCAAATGCTGGATCTTCATTCGACAGATCAATTTGGTCAAATATACTTAGTAATCGAGTCGCTAATAGAGGACGTTCGATTTTAATTCCAGGTCGATCTAATTCTATATTGTCTCCAATAACCACTAAAGGCAACATAGGGCGATTAGAACTGAACTGCTTCCATTCTGCTACTGCCTGTTCATCATTACCATCTAAAATGGCCATATCAGGATCTATACGGCCATCTGTAGGCATTAACTCGTAAGTTCTAAGACGGGTTTGTGAAATAAAACAGATGGTTTGTAATACCCGTACTTCCCGTTGGGCTAATCCGAACACTGCGACAATAATGGATCTAGTGTCAGTCATGATAAGTAACCACTCTGTTTGCTACGAACTTTATGTTCAGTGCCAATGCTACAAAATGCACATGCTTCATGAGCTACTCTCCGTACATGATCTCCATATAAAGAGTGAATAATTCTTCCATCAACAGAATCAGTATTATGACAAATTAAAGTACGATTTAGACATGCAACTCTGCTTACATAGCTAGATATAAATGCGATGTCATGAGATACTACTATTATAGTCATACGTTGATTAAGGGTTCGTAATACTTCAAAGATTTCACCTTCCACATATTGGTCTATATTAGCGGTAGGTTCATCCAAAATCAATAGTCTTGGATTGCTTACCAAGGCTCTTGCAATAAGAACACGTTGTAATTGTCCACCTGATAAAGAACCGATTTGTCTCTTTGCTATACTGACCGCTTCGACCTCTTCTAAAGCATTATGAACTGCGCTATAATCTTCTTTTGTATAATTATTAAATATAATTTTGGATTTAATGCGTCCCATTAAAACGGCTTGTTCTACTGTTATAGGAAAGTTACGTTCAAATTTTGGATATTGAGGTACATAGCCTATTTGCCAGCGGCTTTTTTTAGGAAAATTACTATATACTAATATGCGTCCTTTTTGTGGTGTAAGTACTCCCAAAATTAATTTTAATAAAGTACTTTTGCCGCCTGCATTGGGTCCTACAACTCCTAAAAATTCTCTATGTTTAATTTCTAGGTTAATATTTTCAAGTGTTGCTAGTTTAGCATACGCAAAACTTAGGTCTTTAATTAATACAGCGGTTTCGGTCACGGTCTACAAGCCTTGGTTATTTGTCTTGTAACATAGCGAAAATTTTCAAAATAGTCTAGTGTCCAAAGGTTTAAATTTTTAATTTGGTTTTATGTAACGATTAAAATACAGATTGTGGTGAGGATTTGGCACTGGTTCAGTCTGATGTTTGAACATAACATGATAATTATATTACATTATTTTTATAATAGTTGTAAGGTCTCACAATAGAAAATTTACAAGCAAATTTTTT
>LFCU01000038.1 GCA_001044195.1 Candidatus Achromatium palustre | reverse complement strand
GGCATCCTTCATTTCCAGTTTACACTTTGAAGTATCGTTCCCACGCTCTGCGTGGGAATGCAGTTGGCGACGCTTCGCGTCACAAAAATTTAAATTGTTCACTACTTTTCCGTTAAAGTGAAGGATGCCCATTATCTTTTAAAAAGTTTTTGCATTGGGAGTTGTATATCCATCACTTTATCTATGATCTCAATATTAATTGCAGTATCAATTTCAGCAGTATCCAAGCTAAAAGTTTTAAAACAATTTGGCCGTGAATATATAGTCACGGCTTTTATTACTGGCATAATTAATTCTACTTTGTCACATTAAAACTTAACTTATTAATTTCCAAAGAATTGATACAAAGTATTGTTTTAAATAAAATAAAGGTCTTATTTGGTAATCTGACAAAGTAGAATTAATTGATAATACTATATAAAATTATAAGCTAAAAACAACGTATATTCAAGAAAGGATGATAAGTGTGTGCTATCAATACTTATAAAGCTACTTATACCTAAGATATTATAACACACAGAAAGCAGTAAAATCAGGTGCTTTTAAGAATGAATGCATAATGTTGTTAACAAAGGTTGACCATTCGATTGAGTACTGTCCAACCAGGACTCTAGTTACGTACTGCAAATCAGGTATTAACAGAGAGCGGATAGCTTAAATTTCTATTTAGATAGTTTTAGATAGATTTTTAGGAGCAGATAGCAAAGCAGGATTTACCAGCTCTAATACTGCTATTTCAGGATAGCAATTAAACCTTACTGGATATATTGCCCAACCAATCCCTCTACTGATAAACAATTGCGTCTTAGGAGTTTTGATCAATCCACTAGTATATTTTTTATTATGCACTGGCAATACTGGTGGCCCCAAAAAAGGAATAACTACTTGGCCACCATGAGTATGGCCGCTGATTACTAACGAGATAGAGGTATGAAATTTTGTATCTATAGAATCGGGATTATGAGCTAATAATATTCTACATACACTAGAAGACTCTACATCATTAGAATTACTAAAGGCACTGTCTATCTTTAGCTCATCCTCCCAGTAATCACCCGCACCACCGATAACAATCTTATCTGTACCTCGATATATAGTTTTATGTATATGCCTGATATTTTGGCCGCTTCTGTCTAACCAGTAGAGAGATCTATTAGTATCAGCCCAGTGATCATGATTGCCTAAGACTGAATATACGCCCGCTTTGGCGTGAAGCTGTGTTAAAATGGGCCATACTTTATCTATCTCTTCCTTAGTATTGCGGGCATGAACATAATCACCAGTGCAGACTATGATATCGGTTTGGAGTTGATTGGTAGTGTTAACTATATTTGTAACAAAAGATTCTGATACAAGAAAACCTAAATGTACATCTGTAAGCTGTGCTATAGTAAAACCGTGAAATGCTGCTGGTAGTTTGGGGATTGGGATTTTATAGCGGTTGACTAAGACAATATTTCTTTCGATTAATACTGGATAGCTTCCAGCTAAGACAATAGAACCATATATTGCAAATTTTAAAAAATTTCTTCGATTCAATTTATATATCCTCTTAACTTGAAAGTAAAAGAAATAGGTCACTTCTCAATAATTCGTAACAATGTAGATTTTAAAGGAGGTGCTTTGGCACCAGATGCCATACATTATTGAGAAGTTACATTAAACTGACTGATTATATTTAGTCGTACCTATTTTAGTATATTGATATAAGTATATTAATGGTGTTAGTATATAAATACTGATATTGATGTATCCCATATAAACAGGAATTTTAAAAAATACATATTTTGTACTTTTGAACACTGAGTAGACAGAATTAATATTCATCCATGCTTAAACCGACCTTTACATTACAACCTACTAAACTAAGATTTATATGGTTATTATTAGTGCTATTGGTGCTAGCACAACTATTACTAGCAATCCATGAGGTAGGGCATCTTTCTGAAGAGCTGGATGAAATTTACTGCGAAATATGCTTTATAGGCAATAGTCTCGATCAGGTGCCACTACCTGCTGGCCTAAAGATTCCACCAATTATTTCGCAGACCTATTGGCAAACAATTTATCTGTATGCATTTTATACATATGTTTTAACAGTTTACTGGGCTAGAGGCCCGCCTAAAAGTTAAATAGTTACATACTTTACAACTGACAGCCAACATTGCTTATATCTAAACACTGTAGGGTGGGCACTGCCAACCCTGTAGGGCGGCGGAAGAGCCAAAAGCGAACCCACCCAGTATAGCTATAGAGATATAACATGGCTGCAAAACCACTTTACTTTTAGGAACAAATTAGGATGAACCACAAATTTTCGATAACTTTAGATAAAACTATAGAGGTAATTTTAAAGATACCTCCCATATTGTTACTGCTCCCTATAATATTTGGGATGCTACCCATAAGAGTTGCTTTTGCGGATCAATCCGAAGTAACTGAGATTAGACGCAATCTTAAACAAATGAAAGCCGAATACGAACGCCGCATCCAAGCCTTGGAACAGCGTTTAGAACGAGCCGAAGCTGCCGCAAAACGTGCTGAAGATAAAGCAGAGACTGCAAGCCGAACCCAGTCTCAAACTGCTATGCCCCCACCTATTACAAGCAAATCTGGAAGTGTCAATTCTGGAAATGCCTTTAATCCTCAAGTTTCCATAATTCTAAATGGAAATTATTATAGTGATAGCACCCAAGGTAAAGGTGGTGAATATCATAGCGAAGCCTTTCAACCTTCACATAGCCATGCTCATGGTCATGGTCATGATGAGCATGAACATAATTATCCGGCCAATGGCTTCAATCTTAGCGAGGCCGAGCTGGCCTTTTCCGCCACTGTAGATCCGTATTTTGATGCCAATGCCTATATGGCAGTTGATGGGAATGGTAACTTTGAGCTAGAAGAAGCCTGGTTCCAAACCCGTAATATACCTTATGGCTTTAAGATTAAAGGTGGTAAATTCTTAAGTGACTTTGGGTACATTAACAAGCAACATCCACATCAATGGGATTTTGCTGATCAAAACTTAGCCTATCTAAATCTATTGGGCTATCACGGTCTGCAAGATACTGGTGTTCAGATAACCTGGTTGCCAGACTGGTCGTTATACACCCTATTTGGTGTAGAGTTGTTGCATGGTGATCAGGAACTCTTTGGAGCTACGGTAGATGAAGAAATACAGACTAAATTAAATGTTGGCAGCACTGCTGAAGGCCCAAGACTATGGACTGCCTTTATTAAAATTGCCCCAGATCTTGGCTATAATCATGCGCTCCAATTTGGATTGTCTTACGCACATAATCGTCAACATCAAGAAATCCATGAGTACGATGAAAACGCCAACACAGGTGTAGGTCTATCAGGCACTGCGGATCTGTGGGGACTAGATCTAGTCTATAAATATGATAGCCCTAAACCTTATGGTCATGGCGATTTTAAATTACAAACCGAATATCTAAGAGCTGTTAAGGATCTTACAGTACGTGGTATAGGTGTAGCTGGCCCAAATGCAGTCATTGGATCAGCTCGTAAATTTACCACTGATGGCTGGTATATTCAAAGTCTTTATGGCATTGCTCCACGCTGGCAAGTTGGAGTACGCTATGACGTATTAGGTCTGACAAATGAAGTATCTGGTGGAGTTACGAATGATTTCGGATCTTCATCACGTTGGAGCCTAGCTTTAAGCTGGTTTCCCACCGAATTTTCTACCATACGTCTCCAGTATTCCCATAGCAACATCTTAATTGATGGTGGAAACAGCCGGGAAAAATTCGACACCTTTTGGTTACAATTTCTCATGAGCCTTGGTTCTCACGGTGCTCATAGCTTCTAAGGAATTTCAATTCATGCAATACATCGTTCGTTTACTAGTATTAAGCATTTTATGCTTACCGTTAGCAGCATTTGGAACATTGCGAATCGTGGCTACCAGCTCCAGCACTGGGATGTTAGCACGTGAAATTGCATCTGGACATATCAGGCTTAAAATACTTGCACCACCAGATCGAGATCTACACTATATTCAGGCACGTCCTAGTATGATTCGTGATCTGCGTCGCGCTGATCTAGTAATAGCTCTTGGTGCTGATCTAGAAGTTGGTTGGCTACCCATAGCGATTCAACAGGCTGCTAATCCTCGTATTTTACCAGGTCGTAAGGGGTATTTTGAAGTCGCAGCTCAAGTCTCGCTATTAGATATAGGCAGTCCCGCCAATCGAGCTTTAGGTGACGTGCATCCTGTAGGTAATCCGCATATCAGTATGGACCCAGTACGTATGTCCCAGGCTGGATTGGCTTTAGGTGAGATGTTAGCAGAACTAGATCCTCGCAATGCGGCGCAGTATCGTAATCGAGCCTTAGCCTTTAAAAAGAAAGTGGATACTCGTCTGGCAATTTGGCAAGCTCAAGTTGCTCAAGCACCTGGTGTCATAGCCTTCCATAGGGACAGTATCTATCTATTAGATCGATTAAATGTTCCCTTATTAGGCACTATCGAGCCGATACCAGGGATCCCGCCAACAGCATCTCATCTGCAACAATTAATTCATAGTTTACGAGGACGTAACGGGGTAATATTATTTACCACATTCCAACCAGTAAGCGGACCTCGAACTGTTGCATCAGTATTAGGTTGGCCATTAAAACGTTTGCCACTAGAACCACCATTAAATGCTGATGGCAATGCCTATCTAGCACATATAGATCGTTGGGTTGCTGCATTGATACCATAAACCTTAGCAGGGTACGCATTGCGTACCCTACAAGCCATAGATTATAAATGTGGAGCAGCATAATGAAAATTTTTGTTTACGGTACGTTATTAAAAGGACTAGCACTTTCTAGAGTCCTCAATGATTCTACATTTATAGGCACAGGAACTATTAGGAACTATTAAAACTGATTTATATGATTTAGATCGCTATCCGGTGTCCGATTAGCAAAGTGTAATCGCAATAATTACTAATACTAAATATAGACTTAAAACACAACCGGCAGCCTTCATTTGCTTCCAAAATTACGAATTTTAAATTTATCTAGCGTAAAACTTTATGCTATTGGATAACCCAAACTATGAACCCTAAAAGATTACTTGTAGTCGACGATGAACCAGATATTGGCAAGCTAATTTGTGAATTTGCTAAAGTCGTAGGTTATGAAGCTAAGGCAACTACTAGTGCTCAAGAATGTATGCAAAAATTAGATGAATTTGCACCAACGGTGATTGTTATGGATGTTGTAATGCCTGAGACTGATGGTATCGAGCTTATTCAACAACTTGCACAAGCTAATTATCAAAATAAGATTATTGTAATGACAGGCTATAATCCTAATTATGTAGATTTTGCTAAAGACATTGGTGAAAATTTTGGGCATATGTCAATCAGTACTTTAACTAAGCCATTTACTCGAGATAAATTTTTTGCTATATTAAAAAGACTGTAATATACTAAAATATTTAAATAGCGTTTAATGAGTGCCTTTATGCCGATTCTCAAACTCTCTGACCTAGAACTTAAAGACAAGCGTATCTTAATCCGTGCTGACCTCAATGTTCCAATCAAAGATGGCCAAGTAACCTCTGATGCCCGTATCAGTGCCTCCATGACCACAATAAAACACTGCCTAGATGCAGGTGCTAGAGTAATGGTAACATCACATCTAGGTCGTCCTATAGAAGGCCAATGGTCAGCAGAAAATTCCTTACAACCAGTTGCAGATAATTTAGCAAAACGCCTCAATGCTCAAGTACGCCTGATTAAAGATTGGGTAAAAGGCGGTTTTACAGTTAACCCTGGAGAACTAGTAGTATTAGAAAACTGCCGTTTCAACACAGGCGAAAAAAAGAATGTCCCAGAAACTGCTAAACAATATGCCGCCTTATGCGATATATTTGTCATGGATGCCTTTGGCACAGCCCATCGTGCTCAAGCCTCTACTCATGGAGTTGCCGAATATGCACCTATAGCAGCCGCTGGTTTCTTACTCACCGAAGAACTAACAGCACTAGAACAGGCCCTAGCAAAACCAGCACGTCCTATGGTAGCAATTGTCGGTGGCTCTAAAGTCTCTACCAAACTCACCGTGCTAGAAGCCTTAGCCGCTAAAGTAGACCAATTAGTAGTTGGTGGTGGCATAGCCAATACCTTTTTAGCAGCTACTGGTATCAACGTTGGCAAATCATTATATGAACAGGATCTAATCCCTACTGCGCAAAGAATTATTAAAATGATGGCAGAACGAGGGGCTTCTATTCCGATTGCAACCGATGTCGTAGTTGGAAAACAATTTGTGGCAGAAGAGCCTGCTATTCATAAGGTTGCAACCGCTGTAACTGCTGATGAAATGATATTTGATATTGGCCAGCAAAGTACCCAAGCCTTAGTAGATATTATTATGCAAGCTGGTACTGTAATCTGGAACGGCCCGGTTGGAGTCTTTGAATTTGATCAATTTGGTACTGGAACCAAGCGAATTGCACAGGCTATTGCTCAAACCTCCGCTTTTACTCTTGCAGGTGGTGGGGATACTATCGCAGCTATTCAAAAATACGATATTTATGATCAGGTATCTTATATTTCTACCGCTGGTGGTGCTTTTTTGGAGTATTTAGAAGGCAAGACTTTACCTGCAGTAGCTATTCTTGAGGAGCGGGCTATGAAGTAGGGTAAACTAAATTATTCCCATAATGTCAAATTATGGGTAACTTTTTGCGATTACGCTTCACTAATAGTACCTGCGGACCTTGATCAGTCAGAGGAAATAGAAATGATGGTGCTGTATTTTCGTTAAAGGTGAAGGGAAAAAGCACATCATCACCATTTCTTGACTTTGGCCATTTAGGGTACAGCCAGGTAGGGTGGGCACGGTCTCATCGTACCCACGCAAAATTATAATTTGTTCTTTGTTTGGCTACCTGACTACAACTAATTTAATTTATCATGATTTTAACTATCATTACCAACATCAGCGCGAATGAACCCCGTCATATCCTTAGCAATACAAATAATATCCGTAATACTCCCATCAGGATTAGTAATAGCTGTACGCGAAAATAAAATTGGCACTCGCCGTCCATCCTTAGCAATAAACCTGGCATCAATCTGCTTCATAGCCCCTATTCGAATAAGTGCTTCTAACCATACCCCCATAAACGCTCCAGCAGTCTCATCGGCATCCTCCTCAAAGACATCACCAATCGCCATACCCTGTAAATCAGCTTCAGTATAACCAAGCATTAAACAAGTTGCGGGATTAGCTGATTTGATAGAACCATCGGGATTAAGTATTAATAGAGCCTCTCCCATATATCTTATTATATTATTTAGATATTGATTGGCTTGGGCTAATTCAGCAGTTCTTAAGGAGACTCGCTCTTCTAGAATTCTATTTAATTCGCGTTCTTTTTCGATTAATCTAAAATAAGTGCTAATTTTATTAATTAATTGCGTATCGTCAATAGGCTTAAGCAGATAATCTACCGCTCCTACTGCATAGCCTTTTTGCTGAAATTCTTCAGTCTTAAAAGCTGCTGTTAAGAAAATGATGGGAATATCCCGCGTTTTTTTACGAATTTTGAGCATAGATGCGGTCTGGAAGCCATCCATTTCTGGCATTTGGACATCTAAAATAATTAGATCAATAGCCGATTCTTGTAAGGCTATTTCTAATGCGCCGCGTCCTGAAGTAGCTTCTAGAATCGTAATATCCATGTGTTTACGAAGTAAGGTACGCAATGTAAATAAATTATGCTCGTGATCGTCAACAGCGAGCAACGTAAAACCTTGATAGCGTTTCACAATCTACCTCCTATCATGTTGCACCAAGCTAGGCATCTTTTCTATTGTCAATCGTGCCAGCAAGCTGACGCTGCAATGCTGCCTCTAAGTGTGCTAAATCTAAAGGGCCACAAAGCCATTCAGCAGCTCCAGCAGTGTAATATCGCTCTTTTTGTTCATTATCAGACTCCAAACTTATAACGATAACTGGCAACGCAGTGCGACAGGATTCGGCATGAATTTTTTGTATCGTAACACAACCTTCTTGTTCTGAAATTCCTGGGCCTAACAATACTACAGAACATGCATCCCCATCATATAGACATTCGAGAGCCTCTTCTTGATTAGCAGCTACCATCACTTTAAGTCCCCAATTTTCTAATATCGGGGTTAATTCTAATAATATTTCTACATTATGTTCTACTAGCATGACCCATTGTCCAGAAAATTGCACCTTACAGGTTACACCGTTAGCAACCTCTGGAACTAAACAGGGAGCGGTAGGTACTGGAGGGACATAAGTTGGTGGAGTTTCTGGATCTATAGGTAATAATAGAGAAAAGGTTGAACCTACACCAGGCCGACTTTCGAGTTCAATCAATCCGCCAATGAGACGGGCTAATTTGCGACTAATAGATAAGCCTAGACCAGTACCACCATAGCGACGACTGGTAGAACCATCCGCCTGCTTAAATGGTTCAAAAATCAATTCATGCTTATCCCCTTCAATGCCAATGCCAGTATCATGGACTGCAATACGTACTGGACAGGCATCCTGTCCAGCACTACTTATAGATATTTCAATTCCACCATGTTCAGTAAATTTAAGCGCATTAGCTAGGAAATTTTTTAAAATCTGCCGTAACTTTTCAGCATCAGTACGAATTCGTGCTGGTGTGTTTGGCACTATATTAAGCTGTAAAGTCAAATTTTTAGATTCAAATTGTGGTTGTACTAATTCTATCACTTCTTCGATTATACTTTTAGGTTCGATCCATTCAAAATTTACCGCTATTTCACGGGCTTCAATCTTGGAATGATCTAATAAATTCTCAATTAAAGCCTGTAAATCACATCCTGCTTGATTGATGACCCGTGCTTGTTTGATTTGATCTTGAGATAGGCCAGCATCAGCATCAGCCATTAGTTTTGATAATAGCAAGATAGAATTGAGGGGAGTTCTTAATTCATGGCTCATATTGGCTAGAAATTCTGATTTGTAGCGATTAGAAGCCTCTAGTTCTTTAGCATAACCTGCTTGTGCTCGCGCTAAGTCTGTCAAATCTCTTGCTAAAGATTGGATCTCTTTGGGGCCATTATTCCAAATAAATGCCACTGCCTCTTCACCATTTAACATCCGCTCAATGCCAGAGGTTAATTCCTTCCCCCAAAGTTCTAAACGCACGGCTATCCAACGAGCCATCATCAACACTAAAATTACTAAGATAGCGACTATGATCAATACTCGTATTGCTAAAGCGTTGCGAAAGGCGGTAATAGGTGCAGAATCTACATGACGACCTACCCATAGTGGACCAGAGCTTTCAGTTGGAAATAGGGCTTCCCATAAGATTTGTTGGCCTTTGGGGCCTTTCCATAGATCTAATTTGCCTTTGGCAAAGATCTTGTCTAAACCTGGATAATCATGGAAGGCTTGCTCTGCTGTGCTTTTAGTGGTGTCAGTTTGCAAATAACTGCCATTGCTATTGACCCAAATGGCCTGAGGATAAAACTTAGCAATACCACCAACATCCAGTACCATACTCACTAAACCTATCGAAGCCATGCTACGGTTTTTTATAGTGGTAACAATGCGCCCAATTAAGTATAATGTCATGAACCTATTGGGATCTTTATTGGTATTTTGGGGAGTTAAGCGAATGAAGCTACGTAAGACTTGTCCAGGTTCAAGGCGTTCTGCGGCTCGAATAAAGTCTTCAGGCGGACGTTCTGGTGGTTTTAAGGTAGGACGCCATTCAGTACTATTATCGCGTTCCAACCAAAACCTCTCTTGTCCTGTGTTATCCATAAAGATTATCTGCACTATGTCTAAATGGTCAGGTAAGATCAAATTGATCCATTTGGTATATTGGGTTCTAGCTAAATCTATATCTTTAGGATTTCCAGTTTCACCTAAGATAAGGTTAGGTTTGGGGAGAGATTTAGATAGTAATCTTACCAATTCTTGACGATTGGCTAGATGTTGGTCAAGGTCATAGAATATAGCGCGAAGGCTTTGTAAGTGGGCCTTGCGATAAAACAGTTCTAAATTATCAAATACTAGTGGTACATTAATAACTACAGCTATGAGTAAAGGGGTAAGTGCGAATATTAGGAGAAATACTAAAACCTGGGTGCGCAATTTCATAGCAACAGGATTCGCTTATAAGTAATTTAAGTAATTATTATTATAAATTTTAAAATTAGGATTTGTATTTTACATCCTATGTATTTTACATCCTATATAGATGTGAGATTTTAGTAAACATTTTTTTAAACTAATAGAATTTAGGCATGACACAAATCAATCAATTTAGTGAAACTACAGATTACAAACGCGATTTAGGGCTTACCGAATCAGTATCCATTGTTATCGGACGTATTATAGGATCAGGCATATTTCGGACTCCAGCTCCTATTATGCTCTTAGTAGGCTGTACCTCCTTATTTGGATTAGTATGGGTAATTGGTGGTGTGCTTACCATATTTAGCGCGGTTATTTATGCCGAACTAGCTGCCATGATGCCAAGATCGGGTGGACCTTATGTCTATATTCGTACCGCTTACGGGCCTTTTTGGGCATTTTTACGTGGTTGGGCTATGTTTTTCGTATCCGAAACTGGAGCCATTGCCGCTGTTGCCCTGGTGTTTGCTGAATATCTCAACGCTCTAGTTGTCATTACATACGGAACCCAGTTTGACAAAACGATTACTTTTTTGATTGCACTAACTACTATCTGGATCATGACCACTGCTAATCTATATGGAGTATATTTAAGTGGCAAGATTCAGAATGTATTTGCCGCTGTTAAAATAATTGCTGTAGGGGCTATAATTGGCATCGGTCTGACATCGATTAAAACTGGCAATATATCCAATTTTACTACTCCCTTATGGCCTGAAACATTTAATTTTTCTACAATCCTAGCAATTGGTGCCGCACTGCGCTATAGCCTCTTTGCATTTAGTGGCTGGGAAGGTGCGACCTATATCGCTGAAGAGGTAAAGAATCCACGCCGCAATTTACCATTATCATTATTCTTAGGCATTAGTGGGGTGATGGTGTTGTATATGAGTGCCAACGCGGCGTATCTATTGCAATTATCGCCTGCTACTATTGCAAAATCCAAATGGGTTGCAACTGAGGCTATGCAGGTGGCTATGGGAGCAACTGGTGGCATCCTTATCTCTATTGCAGTAATGCTCAATACTTTTGGCAATATCAGCACTCAGATCTTGTGTAAAGCTAGAGCTTGGCAGGTGATGGCACGGGATGGATTGTTTTTTAAAAGTTTTGCCAATCTTCATCCTATATATAAAACGCCCAATGTGGCTTTGCTTGGTCAAGGATTATGGGCCAGTGTGCTACTTATTTTTGCTGCAAGCACTGCTAAATCTTATGAGGTTATGATCGATTTTTTTGCAGCAACTAGCACTATCTTTAATATCATGACATTTGGGTCTATCTATCTTTTGCGCCAGAAATATCCTGATGCAGAGCGTCCATATAAAGCCTGGCTGTATCCTTATAGTCTAATAGGCATTATCATTTTTTATTTGATCTATTTAGGCATTACGTTTTGGACAGCAGTTGTTCCTAGTTTAATTGGTATTGCTTTAACCTTCACTGGTGCTATTTACTATTTTTGGGATGTTATTAAAAAATTTATCAGCCAAGAATGAAATTGGGACTGGTTCAGTCTGATGTTTGAGCATAACATCATAATTATATTACATTATTTTTATAATAGTTGTAAGATCTCGCAATAGAAAATTTACAAGCAAATTTTTTAAATTGACACTATCACAATATCTAGGACAAAATTTTGAGATGATTTTAGAGGATAGCATAATAAGAATTGTTTTTAAATAACATAATGTTAGTTGATGAATTAGACTGAACCAGTGTCAAACTATGTGTATTGAGCCAGTTAATCAGTTTTATCGAAGGGTAAAAACGATCTGCTAACCCAAAATATATGTCTTTGCTTATGGAAGCAGATGAGATGGTACGCAATGCATAACCTACAGTCATCATTGCTTAGATGAAAACTCTTCAATTACAGCTTCTAATGTCGCAATGGCATCCTCTAACTTGGGATCTGGCTCTGAAGTTTGTAATGAATTAGTTTGAGATGTAGTTGTAAAACTGGATTTCTGTTTCTTGGTAAACAGATTACCTAACCAACGCAATAAAATTAAAGTGACATTATCGCTGCTAGGAGATGCCATTTGGACTGCTTTTTGGGCTAATAGATTAGATATAACCTCTACTGGATCGTGATCAGTGATATACTTTCCAAGAGATGCATCCGTAAATTGCCCCCATAACCCATCCGAACATAATATTACTGCATCTAAGGATTCTAAAGGAACTGGATGATTTTTTTGCGCTGTAATGCTTTTTTTAGCACTCCCAAGACAATTAGTCACCATGTTACGATAATGAGCTTTACTTTTACTCTTAAGTGATGGTGGTAGACCAGTACTATGCATGGCTTCTAATACTGAGTGATCACGAGATCGCATTAACATCTTACGATTTCTAAAAATATAGAGTCTACTATCTCCTACATGAATCCAAAATAGATAGCCTACCTGTATTAAGGCCAATACTGCTGTAGTTTTAGGATTTATAGTAGGATGTTGCTGTTCTCCAAATTTTAATATGGTTTTGTGAGTAGTATGTAGTATTTCTTCTAAAAATCTTTGCGGATTTGGGATAGGTTTAGGAGTATGCGTAAAGGCATGTTTACCAACATCCATTAAGAGCTGCGCTGCTACTTCGCCTTTAGGATGTCCACCTAATCCATCAGCAAGTAGCAAAAAAATCGTGCGTTTATCTTGTAAAACTAAGCAACGATCTTGATTGATTTTACGATTGCCAATCAAACTAGTAGTAGCTACTTCTATCATGTATTGAGACTATTATTTTTTTGAACCATGATTCACGAAATTCTAATGTGCTTTTTTGTATCCAGCTCTAGGTCGTCCACGTTTACTCTTAATCGCAGCCAGTAATTCACCACCATTTTGAGGGCGTTGCTGAGGGTCCATAGCCATAGCCCAATCAATAGAGCCTAAAAGATAATCTGGATATCGTCCTTTAAAAGCCTGTATAGCTGGAATCATAGTATCATTGCTATGTCTTTCAACAGCTGTCATAGGAGCACGAGCCTCAATACAAGCACGAATACTGGCTCCAATTGCATAAATATCGCTCCATGGCCCAATCATACCACTTTGATAGTATTGTTCCATAGGAGAATAACCTGCTGTAATTACTTGGCCACTTTTGCGTTGTTTAGTATCACGAGATATTTTTTGTACAGCCCCAAAATCTAGTAATACTGGGACATTTCCAGGACATAGATGTATATTATTGGGTTTGATATCTAAATGTAGATATTGGCGTGAATGTATCATTTCTACAGCTTCTAATATTGGCTCAAATATCCGTAAGATAAAATTGGTGCTTAGGTCGCCTTGGCGTTGTTTGATATAGGTTGCTAGGTTTTTGCCTCGATAGTATTCCATAACTATATATGAAGTTCTATTTTCAAGAAAGAAGCTGCGTATTGCTACAATATGTTTATGGCGTAAGGCGGAAAGTGCTGCCACTTCCTGAAAAAATAGTGCTCGTCCGCGATTGAGATTGTCTATAGCTTTTTCGTCCATTGGGATCACACGAAAACTTTCATCACGACGGGCAAACTTTTTAGGCATAAGTTCTTTTATTACTACTTCACCGCCTGTATCTTCATCTTCTGCAACATATATGAGACTAAATCCACCGCTTCCTATAACTTTGTCGATTCGATAGCAATCCAGTACGGTGCCTTGAGGTAAACAATGTCGCTGTTGATTAGCTGTAGGTGTCATGATATTTCGATTTTATAATGTATTTTATAATAATAATATTGTATTCACATTTATCTGGCAAGAATATTACCATTAATCGGAAAGAATATTACATTTTGGAATAAGATTTGCTTAAACAATATTACTTAACCATTAATATTCAGTATTCCAAGATATGAATCAAACTGACCTTATAGCCTTATGGCTAACCTTAAAACTAGCTACAGTAACAACGATCCTTTTGTTACTAATAGCAACACCATTGGCTTGGTGGCTTACCTGGACTAATACTAAATTATCTAGAGTTGTAAGTTCTTTAGCCAACCTATCGTTGGTACTTCCACCTACAGTGCTTGGATTTTATCTATTATTATTGTTAGGCCCAAATGGACCTATAGGTTGGATAACTACCTATCTTGGCTTAGGAAGATTACCATTTACTTTTTGGGGATTAGTTATAGGTTCAATGATCTATTCATTGCCATTTGCCCTCCAACCCCTCCAAAATGCTTTTGCTAATTTAGGGGTACGCCCTTTAGAAGTAGCTGCGACTTTGCGTGCAGGGCCAATTGATAGATTTTTTACTATCGCTATTCCTTTAGCTTGGCCAGGTTTTGTTACGGCAATAGTCTTAGTATTTGCGCATACTGTAGGAGAATTTGGAGTAGTACTAATGCTTGGCGGTAATATTCCTGGCACAACCCAGGTAGTATCAGTTGCGATTTATAATCATGTTGAGGCTTTAGAATATAACGCGGCTCATTGGCTTGCGGGACTGTTAACTATATTTTCTTTTATGACTTTGCTGATTCTTAGTTTTATTCAGCAAAGACCCAAAATATAATTCAATAGAATGCAGTATATAATTATCTCATGAGTATTATTGCACGTTTTTCCCTTAATAGACCAAATTTCACATTAAATACGAAATTAATATTGCCAGATACAGGCATTACAGCACTGTTTGGAGCATCAGGTACTGGAAAAACGACATTATTGCGTCTTATTGCTGGATTAGAAAAGGCTCATGGGTATTGTCAAGTACAGGATACAATATGGCAAGATAGCACTCAAAACTTATTTATCCCTGTATGTCGCCGTGCTGTTGGTTTTGTTTTTCAAGATGCACAATTGTTTCCACATCTAACAGTACTAAAAAATATTGAATATGGCCTACAACGCACTCCTAAAACTCAACGCCATATCAATCCAGAACATGTTATTAAATTATTAGGCATTAAACCTTTACTCACAAGATTTCCCGCCCGTCTTTCTGGTGGTGAACGCCAGCGTGTAGCGATAGCAAGATCCCTGGTTACCAGCCCTAAACTATTACTAATGGATGAACCATTAGCCTCGTTAGATCATGCACGAAAGCAGGAAATATTGCCGTATTTAGAATGCTTACCACAAGAGTTAAATATTCCGATCCTATATGTAAGCCATGCTCATGATGAAATAGCGCGTTTAGCAGATTATCTGGTAGTATTGGAATCAGGCCGTGTTATTGCCAATGGGCCTTTAGGTGAAATATTGGCTCGGCTTGATATTCCAATACGATTTGGAGAGGAAGCTGGTGTTGTCTTAAATGGAGTTGTGACTGCACGGGATTTGGATTGGCATCTGATGCAGGTTACATGTAGTGGTGGTATATTGTGGGTCAGGGATGGTAGCCAGACAATAGGGCATTCTATACGTCTTAGAGTGTTGGCTAGAGATGTTAGCTTGGCACTTACTATAAATAATGATGCCAGTATTATGAACCGTCTACAAGTTACTATTGCAGAAATTGGCCAGGATGCGCACCCGGCTTTGTTACTGGTACGTTTAGTTTGTGATGACTTGTATCTTTTGGCACGGTTAACGAAACGTTCAGCTACTATGTTAAAGTTATGTCCTGGAATGCGTATTTGGGCACAGATTAAAGCTGCCGCCGTAATTGAGTAGTTTTAGATCTTTGAATTGGAATTTTGAATTGGAATTTTCAAAAATATACGGCACAATGTCATAACTTTCAAAATTAAAAAATATATTCTAGCATAATATGATGAACTACAAAACGTTACTTAATGTTTATCTATATATTGTAATCTTACTATTCATCAATATTGTTCAGGCTGTTACTCTTAATGTAACTCCAGATCGCGCCCGCATTATTGAAGGTGAAAGTCTAAACTTAAGCATAACAGCGACTGGATCAGGTCAAGGCCATCCTGATTTTACCGTATTAAACAAAGATTTTACTATCCTAAGCCAAGCCCAAAGTACACGCATGACTATAATCAATGGTCAAACTAATTCTACTCGCGAATGGCAATTAGTCATTATACCAAAACGCAATGGTAACTTAACCATCCCAGCCCTACACCTTGGCTCTACCTCAAGCCAACCTATCAAAGTAGAGGTCTTACCAGAAGATAAAGCAGGGAACATTGGTAAATCTAGCCCAATATTTCTCGAAGTAGACACTGATACAAAAACTCCATATATTCAAGGTCAAGTAATTTATACATTACGTATTTTTTCAAAAGTACCAATGCAACGGGCTAGTTTACGTGAACCTAGAGCTGAGAATACTATATTAGAACGCTTAGGTGATGATAGAACCTATAAAGCTAAACGATATGGGATACACTATAGTGTTATCGAGCGTCGTTATGCCATATTTCCGCAACGTAGTGGTTTAGTTACTATTGAGCCGCCAGTATTTACGGTGATGATACCAGAACCTAAAACAAAAAATCTGATTTTACGAGATCCGTTTTTTAGAATACCGTTTGGGGATCCATTTAGTCGTTTAAGCAATCCATTTACTCGTCCAATACAAAAGCGTGGCCATAGTATTATCCTAGATGTTAAACCTCAGCCGCCTGGGACTCATACGCCTTGGTTGCCAGCTAAAGCGTTAGAGATTTCTGAAATTTGGCAACCTAATGAGCTTAAGCTGCGTCTTGGAGAGGCGGTTACTCGTACTATAACTATTAAAGCTCAAAGCCTTAGTGCTGCACAATTGCCAGATCTAAAGTTTGCTATGCCAGTTGGTATTAATTTGTATCCAGATAAAATTGTTCAAGAGACTAATGCTGTAGATGATGGTGTGGTGGCATTTAAACAGTTTAAGCATTTAATTCGGCCCACACAATTGGGTACATTTACTATGCCAGAAATTAGTTTAGCTTGGTGGAATACTGTTACTAATCAGCTTGAGATTGCTCGTCTGCCTTCTAAACTTATTGAGGTTTTGCCAGCAGTTGGAAATAGCCATGTGGGCAATGCCCACCCTACTAGCTCCCATAGTAATAATTCTAAAATATCACCGCAAATAGTAGCTAAATCGCAAGCACAGCCTGCAAAATCTAGCAATATGAAGGCATCCAATATTAATTCATCACACCCTATAAGATCTACTGACAATTTTTGGATATGGATCGCGGGAATATTAGGATTTACTTGGGTAATAACTCTATTCTGGTTTTTGAGAAATTATTGGCAACGTCATAAACTTGCTAGACAACTGAATATAACAAATACGGCAATCGCAACTAGCCATGCTAAAATCAAAAAGCAGATTCAACAGAGCTGCTATGCTAATGATGTGAAGGCTACCAAGCAAGCATTGCTGGCTTTGGGAGCTATGCAGTGGCCTGAACATCCGCCAAAACGTCTTGAGGAGTTGGCTGCATATTCAGATGATCCAACTATAGTTATAGTGTTGCAGGAATTGGATCGACAATTATATGCCGCTCATGCAAATGCTAATAGTTGGGATGGAAAATTAGCCTGGGAGAGATTAGCATCGTTTATAAATGCAAAAGCCCCCAAAGATACTCAAGCTTCTACTTCCCCACTACCTAATCTCTATCCAATTTCGTAGTATGGTTTGGTTGACGATAAGGCCATCAACCCAACCGCTATATTTTACTCGATGTTCAAAATTTAGAAAATGTTTATATAATACAATTGAAATTTATAATACTGGATTCCTGCTTTCGCAGGAATGACGACTTGATGAAAAATCTGCTGTCCGTTGAATGACCCACCCGTCATTCCTGCGAAAGCAGGAATCCATACGCAATTTTTGTTAAGTCAAAAAACTGGATAGTCGAGTAATACAAATATATTTTTTGGTCGTTTCATTCTGCAAGGCATTTTGTATGGTATCTCCTATAAATCCCTTGCAACACATGATGTTAGAATATTAACAGATACTAACTTTTGAACATCGAGTTTTAGACAATGGCAGATCAAACATTACAAATAGCTGCATATTTAGCACAATCATACGCAAATGGTCCTGGATTACGATCTGTTATATGGCTCCAAGGTTGCCCGTTCCGTTGTCCTGGCTGTTTTAACCCCGAATTTTGGCCCTTTGCAGGAGGAGATGAATATACAGTAGCAGATCTAGCTGCAAGACTTTTAGCTGAAAAAGATACTGAAGGTGTGAGCTTTTCTGGCGGAGAACCATTTACTCAAGCCCTTCCTTTAGCTTACCTTGCAGAACAACTGCAACAGGCTGGCAAAGGCATTGTAATATTTACTGGATTTACTTGGGCTAAACTGCAATACCAAGCTAAACAATTACAATATCAAATAAATCCTGGCACAAAACGCCTCCTAACATTTTGTGACTTACTAATTGCAGGACCATACCAACAACAACGCCACACCAAACACCCGCTCCTAGCTAGTGCCAATCAAGAATTAGTACATCTTAGCAACCGCTATCGTAACCACGTATTTAAACCACGTTGTGTTGAATATCACATAGCCAAGACTGGTATAATAACTGCTACAGGATTTCCAGCCAGATCTAATAATTTGAAAGGAACATAGTTTTGAATCTACAAGACGAAATTAAACTTTGTCTTGATGCCCATATTGCAGTTATCAATGTGGTATCCAACGAAGAAATCCGCGTTTTACAAGAAATACGTGAATTAACACAACACCGTAGCTGGCCTGCTTATGAAGGGCTATATACTTGGGATATAGTAGATCAGTTTATATGTCTAAAACAAAGCCAAATTCCATTTGACGACAAACGTGAGGCCACTCCAGATACTCTATTGCGCATCTTACGAGACTATAAGGGTGGGGCGACCTTTATTCTTAAGGATTTTCACCAGATTTGGGAAGCACGACGCAGTGTTGTGCGCGGTCTGCGCAATTTAGCTGCTAACCTACCAGAATGTACCCCTCGTAAAAATATCATCATTACCACTCCAGAATATTGTTTGCCTTTGGAACTAAAAGCTGATATTCCAGTTATTGAATTGGCTAAACCTAATCTTGTAGAAATGGATATTATTTTGGAACGTAGTATTGGTGCTACTGGAGCTTTACGCCAAATCAAGACTGCATTACGAGCCAAACTTGTAGAAGCGGCTTTGGGATTGACTAGCACCCAAGCACGTAGAGTGTTTCAAAAAGCTGTAGTTAGAGGTACTGATGGCCTGGATGAAAATTGTATTGATCTGATTAATGAAGAAAAACGTGCTATTATTCGCGAAAGTGGTGCTTTAGAACTTTATCCTTATGTAGAACCTATGGAACGTGTAGGTGGTTTAGATGTTTTGAAAGAATGGCTTGAACGGCGCTGTATGGCATTCACTGATGCAGCTAAAGAATATGGGCTTGAAGTTCCCAAAGGTATTGCTTTAATAGGTATTCCTGGCACTGGCAAAAGTCTATGCGCGAAGATGACTGCTGGTCTCTGGAAAATGCCACTATTACGTTTGGATATGGGTGCTGTGTTTGGAGGCTTACTTGGAGCTTCTGAAAAAAATATTCGAGAAGCTATACAGATTGCTGAAGTAATAGCACCATGTGTATTGTGGGTAGATGAGATTGAAAAAGCCTTTGCTGGTTCAGGTGGGGATGGTGGTACTGCAAGACGAGTCTTAGCTACTTTTTTGACTTGGATGCAGGAAAAGCAGGCCCCAGTCTTTGTATTTGCAACTGCTAATGATACTGAAAAATTACCACCAGAGTTATTACGTAAAGGGCGGTTTGATGAGCTGTTTTTTCTTGATTTGCCCACTCCTATAGAACGTGAACAAATTTTAATAGTACATCTGCGACGTAAAGGCATAACTATGGTACAACAGCGTTTTGATCTAGCAGCAGTGGTGCAAGCTACAGAGAGTTTTGTAGGTGCTGAACTAGAAGCCATAGTAAATGATGCGTTATTCCCTGCTTTTATGGATGGTCAGCGCGAAATTGAGACTTTTGATCTATTACGTGCAGCAGATGAAATAGTACCTTTAGCCCGTTCCAGACGTGAGCATATTGAGAGATTGCGGCAAATAGTCATTAAAGGGGAAGCACGTAATGCCTCACAGGATTTAAGATCCAAATAAAAGCCAAGTAGGGTGGGCACTGCCCACCAAGTAGGGTGCGCACTGCCCACCAGCTATGCTTTAGAAAAAACTTCATTTACCATGAATACTTTCTGATGCCAAAGCAAAAACCTTGCTACCTATCAATTTCACACATACCTATAATGATATGCAAACTGATAGGTGGTAAGGCTCTATAAACTACAAAATTTGCGATTGGTCGGGGCGAGAGGATTTGAACCTCCGACCACCTGAACCCCATTCAGGTGCGCTACCAAGCTGCGCTACGCCCCGCAATTATAGTTTTTAATTATTTAGACATTATAAATCAATTTTAGTTAGATGTTTGACTTTGTCTTAAAAAATTAAAATTTTTATCTGTTAAATCTAATTAATTATAAAAGCTAGTATAATATTTATATGAATATTATATCTATTATATCTATTATTTAATATAATAGTTATTGAAGTATAACAAGAATTTCTTCAAGTTCCAAGCGCATCTGTCTTATCATTTCGCGTTCTTTAAGTAACTCATGTCTAGCCCCATTATCATCCGTAAGATGTTGCCTAGCTCCACAAATAGTAAAACCTTGATCATACAATAAGCCACGTATTTTACGCACCATAGCCACATCTTGTGGTTGATAATAGCGCCTATTACCACGTCTTTTGGTAGGTTTAAGTTGGGGAAACTCTTGTTCCCAATAGCGCAATACATGTGGCTTAACATCACATATATTACTTACTTCTCCAATAGTAAAATAAAGCTTACTAGGAGGAGTTTTTAAATCAGTAACGTTATTACTCGCTAGCATAGGATTCAACCCTTGATTTTAATTTTTGACCTGGTCGAAATGTAACAACTCGTCTAGCGGAAATAGGAATTTCCTCGCCTGTTTTAGGGTTTCTCCCAGGACGTTCTTTTTTATTACGTAAGTCAAAGTTTCCAAAGCCAGACAACTTAACTTGCTGCTCATTTTCTAAGGCATCACGTATTCTTTCAAAAAATGAATCAACGACATCTTTAGCTTCACGTTTGTTTAAGCCTAATTCGTGAAACAAGTGTTCGGCAATATCAGCTTTAGTTAAGGTTGCTACGGAATCATCCAGTATATCTTTATTCATATATGTCGTTGCCAAAAATAGGTCTTAAGTCAACAATTCAATTAAGGGGCTTAAGGTATTATAATCCTACATATAAATTTTTAGCTAACTTTCGTAAATTGTAAAATACTGTTTATGGTAACACAAGAAATAAATTAAATATTTTAATTTCAAATAATAACTTGGGATAACTTAAAATCACCTTAACATAGACACCTACGGTTCGCCCATTTACACTTTTTTTATCGTTCCCACGCTCTGCGTGGGAACTATCCCGTATAAAGTACTTTTGGAAGCAAATGAAGGGTGCCAGGATGCGGTATAAAAATAGTAATGTTATATATACTATATTAGTATGTCAATAGTTATTAATAATTTGTGTAAAGTACTTTTAGGCAAGTATAGGAAGGATGCCAATTGGAGCTTCAAATATAATTTATGCTGCTTTTAATGTAACCCCAAGCTCTTCCTCTAAATGTTGCAAGATGTTTGCTACCACCGCATTTATCTCTGTATCACTAAGAGTGCCAGATGCGCTTTGGAAGATTAACCCAATGCCTACGCTTTTTTGATTAGGTTTAGTATCCCCTGTATAAATATCAAAGAGTATAATATCTTGCAATATCTCCTGCAGCACAGTTTTAATAGATTTAATAGACTTTGTCGATTTTATAGATTTTAAAAGTTGTGTACTACTAATATTCTTATCTACAATTAAAGATAAATCACGGCGTACGATGGGAAATTTAGATAAAGGTTGAAATACCGGTAATTTTCCTTTCATTAAAGCGGGTAGTTGCAACTCAAATAAGATTACATTAGTTCCAAAGTCTAAACGTTGTTGTAAATCGGGATGTAACGTTCCAAGCCAACCAATTGGTTTAGCATTATATATAATACGAGCAGTTTGGCCAGGATGTAAGGCTTTATGTTCTGCTGGCAGAAATTCAAATTCTAATAACTTAGGGTCTGTTAGTTGTAATAAGGCTTCTAGATCGGCTTTAATATCGAATAGATCTATAGTACGGGCTGTGATACCCCATTGCTCTGGTGCGAAATTACCAGTTGCAAGTCCTGCCAGTAACGGTATTTGTTGGATACTATTTATTGGATCTACATCTACATAATCTGTCTCTGTAGCTTGATTAGCATTCAAGACAAACCCAAGACCAGATTCAAAAATACGTATCCTAGTTTGTTGCCGCGCATAATTGTAATTTGCCGCTAACAGTAAACCAGGCCATAAACTGCTACGCATGATAGAAAGGTCTTGTGATAATGGATTCGCTATAGCTATAGTCTGAGCATCTGGCTCTATTAGCTGTTGCATTTTGGGACTGATAAAACTATAGGTTATAACTTCCTGATAGCCCCTATTTACTAATAGAGCTTTGGCTTTATTCAAATCAAAATGTGCTTCAGGTATGGATGTCAAAGCTGTTGCCATTAACGCATGATGCGCTGGTATATTATCATAGCCATAGATGCGCCCCAGTTCAGCTATCAAGTCTACCTCGTGCTGAATATCAAAACGAGCACTATGCGGTGTCACTTGCCAACCTGCTGTTATAGGCTGTAGCTGCATCTCTAAACGCTCTAAAATATCAATAATTTCATTATCCTTAAGCTGGATACCCAATATTTTGCTAATCCGTTCGCGACGTAAAGTTATAGGACGTAAGCTAGGCAAGTGTTCTTGGGAGCAGAGATCTAATACAGGGCCTGGTATTCCACCTGCTATGTCTAATAGTAATTGAGTAGCACGTTCTATGGCTTTGACCTGTAGGTCTGGAGCTACGCCACGTTCAAAGCGATGTGATGAGTCGGTAGCTAGACTGTAAGTACGGGGAATGCCACTAATGGCTTGAGGGGTAAAAAACGCGCTTTCTAGTAATATGTCTTTAGTAACAGCGGTAACACCTGAAGCTTCGCCACCCATAATTCCTGCTAATGCTAAAGGTTGTGTGGCATCTGCTATCACTAAAGTATTCTCTTTAAGAGTTAATTCGCGACCATCTAGTAATACCAAATTTTCTCCAAAACGGGCCATACGTACTTCGATATGCTGGTTAAGTTTGGAGAGATCAAAGCCGTGCATAGGTTGGCCTAGTTCCAATAGGACATAGTTTGTAACATCAACTACTGGGTGAATGGCTCGGATACCACTACGTCGTAGCTTTTCCTGCATCCATAATGGTGTTGTAGCGGTTAGGTCTAAATCTTGAATAATGCGACAGGCATAACGTGGACAAGCTTGGGGTGCCATTAGGTGTACTTGGAATGTGGCATCAGTCTGAGCCGGTATAGGTTCTAATTTGATAGGTGTAACGGGGACTTTGTTAATAGCTCCTATTTCGCGGGCAATTCCGTTTAGACTTAGACAGTCACTACGATCTGGAGTAAGCTCTAGTTCTATTATATTGTCATTTAAACTTAGATAAGAAAAAAAGTCTTGGCCAATGGGTGCAGCTGCTGGTAAAGGCATAATGCCAGCCGATTTTTCTTCTAGTCCTAATTCGGCAGCGGAACAGATCATGCCGCAGGATTCTATGCCACGTAGTTTGGTGCGTTTGATACCTAGATTGCCTGGTAGTACAGCTCCTTGCAATGCTACAGGTACATTTAATCCAGCAGTTACATTAGCAGCACCACAGATAATTTGTAATGGTTCTGCCGCATTTGTGCTTACATCTACTAGGCAAACTCGCAGTTTATCAGCATTGGGATGTTGGGATAAAGAGCGTACTCGTCCTACAACTACTTTAGTAAACGAGCCAGCGGCTGGAGTAATAGAACCTACTTCTAGGCCAGCAGTGGTTAATTGGTTTGCTAAAGTTTGGGTATCGATATTTGGGTTGACTAATTCTCTAAGCCAGGCTTCACTAAATTGCATTGTGTGGTAATTTCTCGTTATTAAATAATAGATTTTGATCGTTCCCACTCTCTGCGTGGGAACGCATCCTGGACGCTCTGCCTCGACACCTTTGGTTGTTCCCATACTCTGCGTGGGAACGATAAAGGTAATCGTTATTATGTTGGGTTGACAGTGAGGCCGTCAACCCAACCTAATATTCGTTGCAAGTTCTATAATGGCAAATATGGAACCAAATACATTATCAAGCTTATCTATAGTTGTGCGTGTTGTATCTTTAAGAAATAATTTCTCATGTAATTGTCCAAATTGCCATAATTCCCCGTCAGTAACAATGCCATAAACAGGTTGGGATAGTTGGTGATGGCTATTTATTTTTTGGGCAGCTACTAATTCAGCTAAACATTGCCCCCAACCTTTGGTGAAATCATTTTGTTTGGCTTCGACGATTAGAACTAGCGGTAATCCTAACACGTTATTACCCAGTTCAGAACGACTGGCAATAATATAATCTGGTGTACCTGTTAAGATCTCATCTGCTGTAATGGATTTATGGCTCCAAAGCGAGTAATGGTTTATCACCGGGCGACATGCTTCTTTTAAAAGTGGATAGATTACATTTTCGCATCGAGATGCTTCGGAGCTAAATACATCAAAATAAGTGGTATTAAATTCAAAATCTTTAAGAATTTGTTCTGGTGGTGGTTTGGGGGCAAAATGCAGGAATTGTTCTTGGCGATATTTAATTTGATAATCTTTTTGTACTTCAGCGGGGGATTTGAAGTCTGTAAATGCCATAATAAAGGTGGGACGCTGAGTCAATCTTAAAAAGATATAAAGGATATTTACTGGTTTGGATCTAGCAAATAATTTTTAAGCAATTTAAAAATATTAAGCCCCGCCAAAGCGGGGCTAAAACAATACGCAAAAATTATCTAAAAACTATCTAAATATTATTGCACAATAACATTAGCAGCCTTCGGTCCCTTTGCGCCTTGCTCAATTTCAAAACTCACCTTTTGATTCTCAGTGAGGGTCCTGAATCCACTGCCTTTGATAGCGCTGAAATGCACAAATACGTCATCTCCGCCATTATCTTGAGCAATAAAACCAAAACCTTTGGATTCATTGAACCACTTCACAGTACCAGTAGCCATTCATCATGCCTCAAAAAAACTAAAAAACAAACAACTTACAGCAAAGCTTTTCATTAAAAGTAATATATTAAATAATTAAATACAATTAAGCTTAATTAACTGTAGTGCAAATATAGTATAATCTTTATTTAAAAAAAAATCTAGTTTTTTTAGATTTTTTTTCTATTGTTTTCTATTATTTTCTATTATACTATGTTTTTACTATTATTATTGTAACTTTTCAATAATTTTACAACTGTCTGGACATCTTACGACGCATGTATGCTATTTTATGGTGCGTGATGCGTACCCTACTACGATCTAATCTTACAAAGTAGAATTAGCATCACTAAATCTTTGCTTAACCCAAGGAATTACTAAGGATAAGGCTTCGGGTAAAGCCTTAATATTAGTACCACCACCAGCACGTGCCATATCAGGACGCCCCCCACCTTTAGCTCCGACTGGCTCTGCAAGCAATTTAATTAAATCACCAGCTTTAGCTTTATTGGTAATATCTTTGGTTATTCCCACAATTAGATTTACTTTATTATCTGCAATCACTGCTAGAACTATTATAGCAGGGCTTAGACGGCTTTTTAAATTATCTAAAGTGGTAGGCAAGGTCTTAAGATCAGTCCCTGTCTCTAATTTCGCCGCTAAGACTTTTATTCCCGCAATTTCTTGAACTTGATCTAAAAGATCTGAACTAGCATTATTAGCCATCTTAATCTTAAGTTGTTGCAGCTCTTTTTCTAAACTTTGCATTTGCGCTACATATTGACTTATTTTTTGTGGCAGATCGTCTTTATTACTGCGGATTAAAGTTGCGATCTGGTGTAAAGATGCTGCATCCTGTGTCATAAGCTCTACGGCTTTAGCACCAGTTGCAGCCTCTATACGCCTTACTCCTGCCGCAATCCCAGTTTCTTGAATGATCTTAAATAAGCCAATATTGCCTACAGCATTGACATGAGTACCACCACATAGTTCTGTAGAAAAATTCCCTATACACAAGACTCGAACTTGGTTGGTGTATTTTTCTCCAAACAAAGCCATAGCTCCCATGGCCTTAGCGTCCTCTAAGGACATTATACGGGTTTCAACCAGATGATTAGCCCGGATCTCTTGGTTTACTAATTGTTCCATAGCCCGTAGTTGTTCTGGAGTTACTGGAGTAGGATGGGCAAAATCAAATCTTAGGCGTTCAGCGTTTACTAAAGAACCTTTTTGCGTTACATGGTCACCTAGAATATTTCTTAAGGCGGCATGGAGTAAATGGGTGGCCGAATGATTTAAGGCTGTAGCTAAACGTAGATCTGTGTCTACTATAGCTTCTACTAGATCGCCAACCTGTAATATGCCATGATGCACCTGACCTAAGTGGCCAATGACCATATTACCCTGTTTTTTGGTATCTAGTACTTTAAATTCTGCTGTATCTGTAGTGATTATGCCTTGATCGCCTACTTGGCCACCAGATTCTGCATAAAATGGGGTGCGATCTAATATGATCATGCCTTCTTGATTAGGTTCGAGACTATCTTTAGAGTTACCATCACTGAATATGGCTAAAATAGTAGCTTTTTCAATAAGGTGCTGATAGCCTGTAAAATCAGTCTGGCCTTCCATGTCAATGTTAGGCGTTTGGGAAACTCCGAATTGACTAGCGGCTCTAGCTCTAGTGCGTTGGGCATCCATAGCGCGTTCAAAACCATCTAGGTCTAAGTGTAAGCCATGTTCTCGAGCAATATCTGCTGTCAAATCAGTAGGAAATCCATAGGTATCATAGAGCTTAAATATAGTCTCTCCAGGAATTATCTGGCCTGAGAGGTTAGCTGCGGTTTGATTAAAGATCCGCATCCCTTGTACTAAGGTATCAGAAAAGCGTTCTTCTTCAATTTTGAGAGTATTTTCTACGTTAGTTTGGGCAGTAATAAGTTCAGGAAATGCCACTCCCATTTGGGCTATGAGGGGTTTTACTAGTTTATAAAAAAATGGGGTTTGGGCTTTAAGTTGGTAGCCATGTCGGATAGCGCGACGAATGATACGACGTAAGACATAGCCACGTCCTTCATTGCTGGGTGTTACTCCATCAGTAACTAAAAAGGTACTAGCTCTAATATGATCTGCAATAACTCGTAAGGATTTGTGCCGTAAATTGTCCGTATTCGTAAGCGTTGCGGTGGCACGAATAAGTTCTTGAAAAAGATCGATCTCATAATTGTCATGCACTCCTTGCATGATAGCTGCTAGGCGTTCTAAACCCATTCCGGTATCTACTGCTGTATGGGGTAAAGGGGTTAGATGGCCATCGCTATTCCTATTGTATTGCATGAATACCAGGTTCCAGATTTCAATATAACGATCTCCATCTTCGTTTTTAGTTCCTGGTGGTCCGCCTGGTATTTCTGGGCCATGATCATAAAAGATCTCAGAGCAAGGACCGCATGGACCTGTATTGCCCATAGACCAAAAATTATCACTTTCGTGACGCTTACCATTGGGTTTGTCTCCAATACGACTAAATTGGGCGGGATTGATGCCAATCTCTTTGAGCCATATATTGGCCGCTTCATCGTCATTGATATATACGGTAATCCATAGTTTTTCTGGAAGAAAACCTAGTTTTTTAGTAAGAAATTCCCAGGCGTAATGTATAGCTTCGCGTTTAAAATAGTCTCCAAAGCTGAAATTGCCTAGCATTTCAAAAAATGTATGATGCCGGGCGGTATAGCCTACATTTTCAAGGTCATTATGTTTACCACCGGCCCGTACACAACGCTGGCTACTACAGGCTCTGGGATTGTTACGACGTTCTCTACCCAAGAAGGCATCTTTAAATTGTACCATTCCAGCATTGGTGAAAGTTAGGGTAGGATCGTTGTATGGCACGAGAGGGCTGGAAGGTACAATCTCATGGTTGTGAGAGGCAAAGTATTCCAAGAAAGCTGTGCGAAGTGCTGTGCTACTGATCATGAGTGGTATACAAAGATATGGTAGTGGATAACAATTTGTGTATAGTAGACATTATACCGATTTTTAACTATAAGGTTCGATTTTATCTTGAAAATTAGGAATTTTGCCTATTAAATTCAGTTGGTTATGAAAATTTGGGTACTGGTTCAGTCTAATTAGTTAACTAACATTATGTTATTTAAAAACAATTTTTATTATGCTATCTTCTAAAATCGTCTCAAAATTTTGTCTTAAGATAATGTGATAGTATCAATTTAAAAAATTTGCTTGTAAATTTTCTATTGTGAGACCTTACAACTATTATAAAAATAATGTAATATAATTATGATGTTATGTTCAAACATCAGACTGAACCAATCCCCAGACCTCTTGCAAACCAGCAACCATAGTGCGATAATTGGGTTTTCGAATAATGTCTATTTTGTTATGTTGTCATGTCTTAACTATATATCAGAATTGATATTACCTGTTAAGGCTTGAGCACGAATCTTAGCTTCGATTTCATTGGCAATTTTAGGATTCTCTTTCAAAAAAGTTCGTGCGGTCTCTTTACCTTGTCCCAATTTTTGGCCTTTATAACTATACCAAGCCCCAGCTTTTTCAACAATATTATTGGCAACTCCTAGATCTATTAATTCTCCAGTATGTGAAATTCCCTCTCCATACAAAATATCAAATTGAGCTTGTCGAAATGGTGGTGCTAGTTTATTTTTAACGACTTTCACTTTAGTATCGTTGCCAATGACTTCTTCACCTTTTTTGAGACTACCAGCTCGACGAATCTCTAATCTTATTGATGAATAGAATTTTAGGGCCGTACCACCTGTTGTCGTCTCAGGATTGCCAAAAGTGACTCCAATCTTCATACGAATCTGATTAATAAATAAGACGATGCAGTTAGCACGCTGCACATTAGCGGTAAGTTTACGCAAGGCTTGCGACATCAGACGAGCGTGTACACCCAAATGGGTATCCCCCATTTCGCCTTCAATCTCGACTTTGGGAGTAAGTGCGGCAACAGAGTCTATAACTATTACATCTACAGTTCCAGACCGTACTAGCATATCGGTAATTTCTAAGGCTTGTTCGCCATTATCTGGCTGTGATAGCAGAAGGTTATTGATATCAACGCCTACGTTTTTAGCATAAGTAGGATCTAGGGCATGTTCTGCATCTATAAAGGCAGCGGTGCCGCCTTGGCGTTGGGCTTGAGCGATAATATGTAATGTTAATGTAGTCTTGCCTGAAGATTCTGGGCCATAGATTTCAACAATGCGACCTTTGGGGATGCCACCAATCCCTAAAGCTAGGTCTAATCCCAAAGATCCTGTGGGTATAACCTCTATATTGCGTGTTGCAGCCGCATCTCCCATGCGCATTACAGCTCCTTTACCAAATTGTTTTTCAATTTGGTTTAGGGTGGTATTTAGATTGCGTTTGCGACGTTCATCTGCTGTATGGTTATTGTCGGCCATATTTTATTAAGATAATAACTTCATCGGTATATCTTTTATATCATTCCCACGCAGAGCGTGGGAACGATCACAATGTGTAGGTATTTCATCAATAGACATTAAATTAGGATTGGTTTAACTAAAGGCACTTAAAAGACTTCGTGCTAGGGTATAATGAGTACCATTAAATCCAATATCCGCATCTTCAATACTTATGAAACGGGCATTATGTTTAGGTGTAATAAGCGAAGGGATATCATCTAAAATACAATAAGATTGCACCCAATCTCCCCATCGATCAAGCCAAATATCTATATGCTCACTACGTTTTAGTCTATTACCTAATGGTATGCGCCAACTTTGTTCTGCATCAGGTTCTTGGCAAAATAATTGGCAATGGTTTTTGATAGTAGTTTCTTCTGGTGATAATAAGCAATTTAGAGCATTCAGGGCGCGTTCAATTTGTTCTATAATAGGCCCTTTCCCATTTCTACGCCAGGTAGATGTGATAACTAGTTGGGCATTGGTTAATTTACAGAGACGATTTAAGAGGCCAACGGAGATAGGGGAGAAGGCATTGTCAGCTTGATCTAAACAGGCTTGGGATACTGTTAAAGCAGGTCTTATGACTCCATCAATATCAAGAAATATGATGTTTTTAAGTTTGGTAGATCGTCTAGTCCTACCAGTCCTATTAGAGGAATGTTGTAACATTAGCTTATCAAAAAATGCTCTATAACAATGTTGGGTTGCCAAACAGACGGCAACCCAACCTAGGTCGTAATTTAGTTACTTAGCATTTGGCTTAGAACTAATTAAAGCAGGAATGCCCATACGCTCATAAACCCAAGCTAAAGTCGGAGATATTGTAGAGCCAAAGGAGCAACCAGCATATCCTAAACCACCTAATATTGAGACCGCTAAGACTGCACTATTAGATGGAGTAAGCAAACCACCACCCCATAGCATAATAGCTTCACTAGGCCCGGCCCAATAACCTGCGGTAAATGCGCTGACGGTTCCAATCAAACAGCCAAAGCCACTAATTTCATCATCAGTTAATCTATCTGTTACAGCAGTATCAACTGTTACATCTAGGGAAGCTGGTACTGATTCGGCATAACTTAAGCCTGTATTAACTAATAGTAAGCTACTTAATAAAATAGCACCCAGTAATTGGGACGTAATCCACTTTTTGCTTGTATGTTTTTCCATAATGGTTAAATCCCAATTTTTAAGTTCCAGAGGCTTGTTTGGTATTGTCTTGACTTTGAACTAAAGAGCCAGGAGTTTGGGCTTGATCTTTAGCTTGCCGATATATTGGTTGGGTTATTGGGACTGTAGTCTTATTTTGTCTCCAACCAAATATTGAAGCCACACCACGTCCAAAAGCACTTAAGCTGATACTATTTGCTAGTTCTACTAGAGGTAAAGCAGCGGCGGAGCCAAGAGAACAGCCACCTGGTACTACTGTGCCAGCAATGGCAAGTAGTAGGATTGGTGTATTAGAGGATACGGCAACTCCACCTGCTGATAGGCCAACGATTTCAATAGGTGAAGAGGCAAGTGTAATGGCACTTAAACCTAGAACTCCAGCAAGACAACCGATTCCTTCTATTACTTCTTCAGTCATCTCTGGTGGTTCAGAATATGTATCAGTGGTTAAAACAACTGATTTTGCTGGTTCTGATTCAGCAGTATCTAATTTATTAGTACTGTCAGCTTTAGTATTATCAGTACTAGTATCAGCACTTAGCGGATCGGCACTCTCCTTGGTACCTACTTTCATCAAACCATTTGGTTGCACCTTTGATGCTGTATTAGAATTTTCAGCACTGCTCCAACTTAATCTCTTTGCAGCCCATATAGCAGTAGGTGTTAATGAGGATCCTACTTCACATATAGCAGCACCTAGAATACCACCTAGGCTAATAAATAGTTGTGCTGATGAGGATGGTACGATCACCGCTCCAGTTACCAACATCATAATCTCTGTTGGCCCATATTGATAAGCAGCAGTCATGATTGGACCTGCTAGGGCAAGACAGCCTATGCCGCGAACAGCAGCATCGGACATGGGTACAGCAGAGGTAGATGCCTCTGTGTCAGAAGCTTTAGGCTCTGGGGCTGCATATCCCCAAGTGCTTAATGAGATACTTATAATAAGCATTATAGAAATGCTGATTTGTCTTATATAACGAATTGGCACAAGTTAGCTCTCCAGATTCAATTTAGCGTTGTTATGGTTTTTTATAAGCCGAACCGCCACATTGTATTATTTAGGTTTATTAGTCTAATTTATTGTGGCAATTGTGTGGCTTTAATTATATTTATTAACCTATTCAAACTTACTATATATTATTTGATTATATTTATTTATTATGTATAATCTATAAATTATAGTCTAATTAAGTATAATCTATAAGTATAATAGTTTATGGTTTTTCTCGTTTAGCTTTACTTATGTAATTTACTTTTATTGTTTAGTTGTAGGATTCTCTACCAGTAAAGTGTTAGCTGGTGCAGTTCTTTGAGCAGCACCTGGAGTTGCACTAGGAGGCGCGATAATACCAGCCTGTTCTACTAACCATAAGATCGCAGGTGTCATTTCAGCCCCTACTTCACAGCTAAACATACCTAAAGTTGCTGTTAAACTCACCATCAAAGGTGTAAAACCAGATGGAACTAATAGACCACCAGCCGCTATCATAATCATTTCACTAGGTCCAGCTAAAGCTGATGCTATCATTGCAGTTGTTGCCATTGTAAGGCAACCAATACTGTTTTGGGTTGCCTCTGAAAGTCCTGTATGCGTTGGTTCACTAGCATAATTGGGAGTTGATACGCCCAAACTTATCAAGGTTGTTAGTAACAATATAAATCTTAACGTAACTGCCTTCATGAATACTCGCCTCATTGTTTAATTGTTGCCATTATATTATTGATAAAGCCATGATATTGCGGCGGTACTGGTAGAGCCAATTGTACAGCCTGCTGCTGCCATGGTTCCAAATAAGCTCCAAAATAAGATAGTAGGGGATGATGGGACTACTACTCCACCAACTACAAGCATGATTATTTCATTGGGACCTGCCATATAAGTTATGGCCATTCCAGCAGTGGCTCCTAGTATACACATGGCAGATGTAAATTCAGTGTCAGTCATGGGACGTATGCCTGTGGTTTTAGTAGCAGGTTGTGCAGCAGTTACTTGTAAAAGTGGTTGCTGGTCCATTACTTCGCTGAGTCCCATAATGGGAAATAATATAGAAACACAGAATATATAAATTTTTAACATATAAGACTGGGGCATAGCAAATTTTCCTATATTTTTAGTTAATGCTTATATAGTTGGTGATTATAATAATGAATTATCTAAGTAGCTTTTTTTAGAGCCATTAGCTTTAAATAGATTTATTTTAGAGCTATTTTAGATCTAGTAGATCTATCAAATAGATCTATCAAAGCTATTTAGATCTATAGATCTACTAAAAATTCTCAAATTATGGTTCAAGATGATAATTTTTAGTAAAGACCACTATGATATTATAATTAATCTTTGCATATAAGTGCAGTTTTTTATTATTTAATGGCAGATAATTTTACCACTTAAAAGCACTTTTGGCACTGTTTTAGTTGGATGCTTGGGCATAATAGCATAATTATATTGTATAATTTTTATAAAAATTATAAATTATTATATTTTAGATAAGATCCTTCTTATGCTTCCAACAGCACTTTACAAGTGATCGTTAATTTGGAACGCCAGAGTGTTCGGATGCGTCCCATGTAGAGCATGGAAACGATAAAAGTGTAAACTGGAAAATGAAGGATGCCGTTAAAATCTTTAATTTTCTGGCCAGAAATTTGGGTTGGTAAACTGCTCATAAGGCCAGGGACATTGTTGAGGAAAGATATGAATTGCAAGTCCAGTTTCACGAACTGCGCCTGTAACTGCATAACCATAGGCCTTTTCGATTAATTCTGGTAATTTGCTTTTCAAACCAGGGTTTTCCTGTAAATGGCTTTCAATACGTTTACGCTGTTCGATGATGGTAAATTTCCAGCTTCGTCCTTGATAGGCTGGTTGATATTGCCATTTTAATAGATGCATCAGCAAAGTTTCCAAAAAAGATTGTAGAGCACGTCTTTCTAATCTACTCATACCTTCTATTTCTTCAATAATATGTTCAAGATCAATTTGGTCAAATTTATGTCTCCGCAATAGGCTGGCCTGTTCTAATGACCATGTATAAAGATCTTGTTCATAGCTTACTGGCATAAATTTATCCTATTTATCTAGTGCTCGACTATCCAATTTTTTGATTTGATAAATTTGTTGCATCTGTCATACAAAGCTAAATTAATTTAAAAGTCAGTATTAGAAAACTGGATAGTCGAGTAATATATGGCTTTTCAGATAATCAATGTACCTTGGCATTCCTTGTAGGATGACCTATGCAATCAACCAATCATCGTGTGTTGCATCTAGTTTTGCTTGATCAACATTTTCTAAGAAGATCTGGAAGTCTGGAATACCTCCATCATGATCTACCCAGCCTTGTAAATAGGCTCCATCTATAGTTTCGCCTTCAATGAGTAAGGTTGCATTCACAGATCGTAATTCACCTTCGTTTAATGGTGCAGATTCATCTGATCCAGTAACATATTGAAAGTCTTGATAGGTTAAAACGTTGCTTAGATCAATTTTATCAAAGCTAGTATTAAAGTTTATTATGACATCATTATCTGCATGATTGGCATTTACGAATGCTATGTAGTCTTCAGAACCTTCAAGTGGATCAGGATGGGTAAATCTTTCTGCATCACCCGTAGCAACTTGGAATTCCCCACCTATCACATTGCCATCATGGCTTGTAACTTTTGTACCAGAGCTATCATTTACAGTAATAGAGGTAGATACAACTATAGGGGTAGGTGGATAACTGTCATTTGGATCATTTGTATTGATTAATGTTAAGGTATTTTCAGCAACGGATGCCTTAATAGTTCCATCTCCAGTAATATATTGAGTGCCTTTTATGTCCTCATTATCTAGAATGACAGTGACATTTTCATCAATATCTAAAGTTACAAAACCAGATAGATCAATTTCGCTTAAATCTATTGTAATTGCTGGATTATTGTTTGTATTAGGATTTTCAATATTGAGCCTAGATTCACCACCTCCGGTCATGCGACCATCATCATCAACGTAATAACCACCATTAGTGTAGGTAGCGAGGTCTGCTTGCGATTTAATAGTAATAGTCTGTGGCACAACGTGGAATATTTCAACATTGGCAATAGGAGCATAGGTTAGAGCTACGTCACCATACACAATCAAGTAATCTGTTCCTTCACCACCATCAATGTTGTCATAAAACCATTCTCGGATAGTAGGTTTAGTTACATCATCATACTCAAATCTTGCAATTTCATCCGCGCTATCAACAGGATTTATCTCTATAATATTTCCTTGATTGTCATAGTTATAGAGGTTATGCCATCTATCATTGATATTGCCTTTATTAATATCATTTTCATCTATTTGGGCTACAGAATTTAAATCAATCCCTAAGCTTTCCCAATCCACATCCAGGGCATTTCCTTGAGCATCTTTAGGGTTATCGATATCTTCTTGATGGTACTCGTATGGACCAAAAGCAGTTAATCCAACTACCACTATAAAGTCATCTCCCCCACCAGTATCAATCATATCCTGACCTAGAAAACCGCGCACGATATCAACCCCTGGAGTACCTTCAATGGTGTTATCAGCATTGGTACCCTTTATGGCTTCAGCTACATCTTCTACATCTATAGTGAAAGTTTTTTCTAAAGATAGGCCACCACTATCTATCGCTGTTACTGTTACATCGATCGAAGATTGAGTTTCAAAATCTAAAGAGATTCCATTCCTAAGTTTGAGCTTAGAATCAACGATTTGAAATCGTTCAAAGCTAGTTGTATCAAGGGTAAAAGTATAGGTACCATTACCTTCAGGGTCATTAGGATCGGTAACAGTTAGGTTTCCAACTACATCGCCTTTAATATTTTCTGTTACATTGTTGTCATCTAACGTAATATTAGTTGGGGCTTCATTGGTATCACCAGTTTCAGAAATAACATTGATGGTGAAAGTTTTATCTATAGATAAGCCAGCACTATCTGTAGATGTTATTGTTACATTAACCGTTGGAACCGTAGTCCCAGTTGCTTCGTCTTCATAGTCTAAAGCTATTCCATGCTTGAGTTTAAGCTGTGGCCCGGTATCTGGATCATCAAATACTTCAAAACTTTCTTTGCTAGCATCATCTAAACTGTAAGTATGTGTATCATCAGCATCTGGATCAAAGGTGGCTAAATTGCCAATTATTGCGCCAGGTTCATTTTCTTTGATTGATCTAGCGGATAATCCAATATCTGTAGGGGCTTCGTTGACATTATTGACATAAATCGTAAAATCTTCATCTTTAGCTCGGCCATCAGTATCTGTGGCTGTAATTGTTAAATTAATTGCAGGTTCATCTTCATGATCTAAGGTATCACCAGCTTTTAGTTTCAATTGGCCATTTGCTACTTCAAAGCGTAGATCATTGACAACGTAACTATATGTCCCATTATCATTTGGATCCGTAATGGATACATTGCCAATGATTGCACCATCAGCATTTTCTGCAACAGTTATATTAGATAGCGTAAGATAAGTAGCATTTTCGTTAATATCATAAACATCAATAACAAAGGTCTGATCTTTAGTTAAATCGCCACTATCTGTAGCTGTTATCGTTATATTAACTAAGGATTCTGTTTCATAATCTAATGCTATTCCTTGCTTGAGCTTAAGCTGTGGTTTTAAATCATCATTTGGATCATCAAATACTTCAAAACGGGTATCAGATACACTATAGGTATGTGTATCTCTATCACCATCTTGATCAGTAGTAGATAAATTACCAATTATTGCTCCCTCATCATTCTCGCTGACGCTTTTTGTAGATAGTCTAATGGCAGTTGGAGCATCATTAGTATCATTAACCTGAATAATAAAAGGTTTAGTAAAAGATAAATTAGCACTATCTCCTGTTGTGATTTCTATATAAACTTCGGATTCAGTTTCATAATCCAAACTTACACCAGATTTGAGTTTAAGTTGACAGCTACTGCCACAAGTACCTGTATCTGAACCGACTTCGAATCGAATATCATCTACAATATAACACCCTGAGCCACAAACATAAGCATCATTGGTATCTGGATCAACAAAGGATAAATTACCAATAATAGCTCCGCTGACATTTTCATCGACATCATTATTAGATAGTATAATGTCTGTTGGAGCTTCATTTACATCTTCAACTTGGATGGTAAAGAACTGATCATAAGTTAATTTATTTGCACCACTATCCTTATCCCCACTATCTGTAGTTGTTACCTTTACCTCAATTGTTTCGCCAGCTTCATAATCTAAGGCTTCTCCAGCTTTTAGTTTTAGACTACTATCAACTATTTCAAAACGGTTATCATTAGGAGGAGCATAAGTAGGCGTATCATTAGCATCTGGATCTGTAGTAGATAAAGAGCCAATTACTGCTCCAGTAGCATTTTCAGCAATTGTGGTATTGGATAATTCGATAAGGGTTGGTTTTTCATTAACATTTTGCACTTCAAGAGTAAAGGTCTGCTCTTTGGCTAAACCTTTACTATCAGTAGCTGTTATAATGACATCAACTGTAGAACCATTTTCTTCGTCTTCATAATCTAAAGCTATTCCATGCTTGAGCTTGAGCTGTGGTGTTAAATCATCATTTGGATCATCAAATACTTCAAAACGGGTATCAGATACACTATAGTTATGAGTGTCATTAGCATCTGGGTCATCATTAGATAAATCGCCAATTATCGCACCCTCAGCATTTTCATTTACAATTCTGCTGGATAGCCTGATAGCAGTAGGAGCTTCATTAATATCATCAACTTGGATAGTAAAATCTTGAGTCTTAGTTAATCCATTGCTATCTGTAGCCGTTATTGTTACTGTAACTGGAGGATCAGTTTCATGGTCTAAGGCTATATTATCTTTAAGCTTAAGTTGAGTGCCAGCTATTTGAAATCGATTGTTTGTATCTTCTACGATAAATGTATGGGTATCGTCAGTATCAGAATCTTTTGCAGATAGTTCGCCAACAACTGCTCCAAGTTCATTTTCAGCTATAAAATCACTTGATAGAGAAATCTCAGTAGGAATGTGATTAGCACCACCCTGAGTTGCATCAGTCTCTCCTTCTTGATCTAATACACTGACATTAGAATCAATGCCTGTATTAGTTAAATCTAGATTGTCACTTCCTGATGCGGCTTGGATTGAACCTGTGCCAGTAATAGTCTTAATGGCATCTACATTAGTTTGATTGAGAATTGCTGTAACACCAGTAGTAATTTCAACATTTTGGATTCTAGATAAATCAACCGTGCTTAAATCTACAGACTGGCCAGTACTGCCAACTATTTTTATTTTAGAAGAGGTGCCATTACCTGCAATCTCAGTTAGGTTAAGGGCTTCAAGTTGGGTAGCTGCGATAGTTAGAGTAGAGTTAATTTGAAGTTTGCTAATATTTGTAAGTGTTACACCAGTAAGATCCACATCTCCATATATCAATAAGGTGTCGTTGCCAGTGCCACCATCGATGGTTTCGCCTGTTGCTGCTTCACTAGTAGTATTACCATTTAGTTTATCCAATGTAAGTACCGAGCTTACATTGAGTCCTGTATTACCTCCGGGGGCTGTAATATCTGTTGTTGTGTATTGTTCTGCTGTAGTTGTTCCGACCACTACGACTATATCGTCGCCTGCACCAGTATTAACTGTATCAGCTCCCTGACCAGGACGAACGATGTCATTTCCAGAACCTGTGGTAATAGGATCATTAAGGGCATCTGGATTAGTATCTCCTTCTACTGTTTCTGAAGTAGTGGTAGAGCTACTACTAGAGCTGCTGCTTCCACCTCCACCTCCACCACCACCGCCACCTATAGCTACACCAATACCAGCAAGCCCTACAATAGCAGCTAGAGTCTGTAAACCACTCATACCAAATAAGCCACTGCTACTACTTGCAACAACTTCTTGGCCACCTGCTACAGATGCATCATCTCTCAGAACTGATTCTACATGCCCCATCTCAGAAATAGGGGGCTTGGGAGTTGTGCCAGGAGTAGGAGCCATACTGGAAGTAGGTTCTGTACCAGATGTGCCAGTGCTGGGAATAGCATTTGGCTCTGTAATTGGTTGTTGTGGAGTTGTATTTTGGGCAAGCTGTATCTCGATAGGTAACGAATCATCTATAGGTGCTGGTGATATAGCTTCAGCTACAGCAGGTTCTTGATCGTTTGAAATAACAGTAGAACGAGTATCTATTTCTGGTTGCAAAAGATCTTGAGGATCAGAATTAGCCGCCAATGATGTAGATGGGAGTAACTTAGCATTTGATTTTGTAGCCTTATTAGCAAACGTATAGTCTGTAATAGCAGCAGCGGCTATGGCTGCAAATGCCTGCATTAGTGTATTAGGTTTATCAGGATCTTTTTTACGGTGTTTTTTGTCAATAAAATAGCTCATGTCCCTATCCAAATATAAATTTTTTCATGATTATACTTAAAGAATAATTATGCTATTTTGGTATCTAATTGTCAAAACAATTGATAATAATATTTAGGATTTGTGAGGTTTTTGGCTTTTTAAGATAGATGCAGGGTATGCATCGCGTACCATAAAGTAGCATACGTGCGCGGTGCGCACCCTACAGCACTCGACTATCCAGTTTTTTATGTTTGACTTTTATCAGAAAATATTAAAACGATATATTTCAAGGAGTTACATTCTAGTGCCAAGGCTCTGCCTCAGCACCACAGATGCTATGTCCTTGAATTTGTCAAGTCAAAAAAACTGGATAGTTGAGTTATATAGATATTATTAAACTATAGGAATTATAGTATAAAATGGATCAAGATATATTGAAGCGCACTTATCAAGAACTAAATACCTGCCATTGTGTGTATGAAAAAAGTATATTAGCTAATTATTGTCGTTGTTCCAAAGCAGAACTTTTTTACATAGCAGAACGTGCTGGAGTGCAATGTCAGATGGATAGTGCTCAAGCACAGTGTCTTAAAGTCTTTAATATAGTATGCCAACAGTCACGCTTTATCCTAAAAAATACTGATCCACAATTAGGCAACTTATCACACCTTAAAACATTTAAATTACAAGTTGGTGGTCTACAGGGACTATATCGTTTGATATATCCAGATTCAACACCGGATGAAATAATACATGATGTGTATGATTTACTAACAAAAGTTATAGCAAGATACCCTGATTTAAACTTACCATTTCAAACCATTATCCGATATGTAGCTGCTTTTAAAGTACGCACCCGACGCAAATTAAAAAACCTCTAAACCCTAAACAAAGCGCATCATTTCCATTCATCTCAAATGGTGGGTTCCCATTTGAACTCTACCCATCCTATTTAATCAAATTATTCCAAAATGCAATCATTAGTACCTCGTATTGTACAACGCCCAATCCCTCAAATAGCAGATACCCTATTAAACTCGATACCATCACTACTGCGACGTATATATCTAGCACGAGGTATCCGTACTGAAAAAGAGCTAGATCTAAGATTATGTCACTTGTTACCACCACACAATCTAGATGGGGTTACAGCGGCTGCAAACTTATTGGCATATACCATAGCTAATAAAAAACATATCACAGTTATAGGGGATTATGATGCGGATGGTGCCACAGCTAGTGCGTTGAGTGTGCTAATTCTAAAAGCATTGGGTGGATGTAAGGTCGATTTTCTGATCCCCAATCGTTTCACTATGGGCTATGGACTAGCACCGGAATTGGTAGAACAGGCAGCAAGCAATGGAAGCGATTTAATTATGACCGTAGATTCTGGAATTACCAGCTTTGCAGGCATTGCCAAAGCCCAAGAATTAAATTTACCAGTCATCATTACCGATCACCATTTACCAAGCGGCACATTACCTCATGCTCATGCAATTGTAAACCCTAACATACCTGGAAACAGCTTTATAGCTAAACATACCGCTGGAGTTGGAGTAGCATTTTATCTAATGGCGGTACTACGACGCTTAATCCAGCCTAATTTCGATATAGCTGCATACTTAGATCTAGTGGCTTTAGGCACGGTTGCTGATTTAGTGCCTTTGGATTATAACAATCGTATTTTAGTTAATCATGGATTGCAACGCATTCGTACTGGGAAATGTCGTCCTGGAATAACGGCCTTGTTGCAAGTAGCTAAACGCCAGGCTAATAGAGTCACAGCGCAAGATTTAGCATTTACAGTGGGGCCACGTCTAAATGCTGCCGGGCGACTTACGGATATGCAATTAGGCATAGAATGTCTATTGTGTGATGATTTAAAACAGGCGTTGGAGTATGCCACCGCACTCCAGGAGCTTAATCAGGAACGCCGTGCGATTGAAAATCAAATGCAAAAACAGGCCATGTCAGTTTTGGATGGGATTGTGCTAGATGGTGAACTGCCTTATGGTCTATGCTTATATGACGAGAATTGGCATCAGGGAGTGATAGGGATTTTGGCATCGCGTCTTAAAGAACTGTATCAACGTCCGGTTATTGCTCTTGCTTTAAGCGAAGCTGGAATTGTAAAAGGATCAGCGCGTTCTATTCCAGAGATTCATATACGGGATCTATTAGCCGATATTAATAGTCGGTATCCAAATATGCTGTTACGTTATGGTGGTCATGCAATGGCGGCGGGTTTAACTTTAAATCTCAGCATGTTATCGGCATTTCAGAAAGTATTCGAGGCGACAGTATATCGATATTTAGATGGTACTTTACCAGGTGCTGAGATTGTAACTGATGGTTGTTTACATAAATCTGAAATGAATATTGATATGGCTAGATTATTGCGTTATGCAGGGCCTTGGGGACAAGGATTTCCACCACCGTTGTTTGAGGGGCGATTTCGGATAGTATCTCAATATTTGGTAGGTAAAGTGCATTTAAAACTTAAGTTAGAAATGGAATCTGAGTATAAAACCAATCAGTATTCTAATATTGCGAGTATAGACGCTATTGCGTTTCATTGGGGAGAGTCTTTAGTAGAATCGGAATGGATCTATATAGTATATCAACTGGATGTAAATGAATATATGGGTCAAGAAACGCCACAATTAATAGTGGAACATTTACAACCAATTTAAGGTCACAATTTTATAGAAATTTGTAGAACTGCTAACCAAAAATCAACAGCACGTAGGATGCGCTGAGGTACGAAGCGCATCAATTATTCTATCTTGATTATCATGGATGATGCGCTTCGTGCCTCAGCGCATCCTACATCCTACACACAAAACGGTAACAAAATAGCCTTATGAAGCTTCAAGATCACTAGCATCCACTTGTGTATCTATAGTTATAGTTGGTGTATCTATAGTTATGGTTTCTGTATCTATAGTGTCGGCTTCTATACGTGCTAACCCTGCCAACTTCTCTTGTTCGGTGAGATTAATTAAGCGCACTCCCTGAGTAGCACGTCCCATAAGTCTTACAGATGCTACTTTAGTACGTACTAAAGTACCACCATCACTAATCAGCATAATCTCATCATCCTCTTGGACTAATATAGCTCCAACTTGAGCACCATTACGCTCATTAGTACGAATCCCTATCATGCCCTGACCACCACGATTATGCGGTGTAAATTGATCTATTGCAGTGCGCTTACCATAACCATTAGCTGTGGCCATCAATATAGAACCTGGATCTGTTGCTATCAGCAAGGCAATTACTTGTGCATCTTCAGCTAATTTCATGCCCCGTACCCCACTTGCAGTTCTGCTTACAGTTCGTACCTGAGATTCAGGAAACCGTACTACTTTGCCATTAGATGCAAAAAGCATGATTTCTTGATTACCGTCAGTTAAGGCGACTCCAATAAGTTTGTCGTTATCACGTAAATTTAGCGCGATAATGCCACGCGCTAAAGGTCGTGAAAAATCCAACAAGGGTGTCTTTTTTACGGTTCCATTACTGGTAGCCATGAATACAAATATGCCTTCTTGGTATTCATGTATTGGCAAAACTGCATTGATGCGTTCATTAGTCTCTAAGGGCAATAGATTAACGATGGGGCGACCGCGTGCATTGCGCCCTGCTTGAGGTAATTCATGAACCTTAAGCCAGTAAACTTTGCCAACACTAGAAAAGCACAGTATAGTATCATGGGTGTTGGCGATAAATAATTTGTCGATAAAGTCTTCATCTTTAGTGGTAGTTGCTACTTTACCTTTGCCGCCACGTTTTTGAGCTTGATATTGAGTTACTGGCTGGGATTTGGCATAACCTGCGTGGGATAGGGTTACTACCATATCTTCTGGAGTAATTAGGTCTTCTATAGCTAAATCTTGTTGGGTAGATTCAATGCCAGTGCGCCGTGGATCTGTATATTGACTGCGTAATTCTAGCAATTCGTTGCGGATTACTTGCATTAGATGGTCTGGGCTAGATACTATATTTAATAATCCTTGAATCTTGTCTAATATATCTTCAAATTCTTGAATAATCTTATCATGTTCTAAACCTGTAAGCCTATGCAGGCGCAGATCTAAAATAGCTTGGGCTTGGGCTATACTTAAGTGATAGCCATCTTCTAATAAACCACATCCAGCTTCTAAATCATCAGGTCTAGTATATTCAGTGCCAGTGCGGGCTAATAAATTTACTATTGCACCAGGTTGCCAAGTGGTAGCTAATAATTGTTTCTTAGCCGCAGCAGGACTGGGGGCAGCTTTAATAAGCGCGATCACCGGATCCATGTTAGCTAGGGCAATGGCTAGACCTTCTAAAACGTGGGCGCGTTCTTGGGCTTTCTTAAGTTTAAATAGGGTGCGTCTGGTAACTACTTCTTGGCGATGGCGTAAAAAGTATTTTAAAAGCTGGACTAAATTGAGGGTACGCGGTTGGCCATCTACTAAAGCAACTATATTAATTCCAAATACGGTCTGTAATTGGGTATGTTGATACAGGTTATTTAGAACTATCTCTCCTAATTCGCCACGTTTTAGCTCTATAACTACACGTAAGCCGTCTTTATCAGATTCATCACGTACTTCGGAAATGCCTTCGAGCTTTTTTTCGCGAATCAATTCGCCAATACGTTCTAATAGTCTAGCTTTGTTGACTTGATATGGCAGTTCGTCAATTATGATAACTTCGCGATGCTGTTTGGCATCTTCTTCAATCCGGGCTTTAGCGCGTAGATAGATACGACCACGTCCGGTATGATAGGCTTCATGAATACCTGAAGCACCGTTAATCACGCCAGCCGTAGGAAAATCTGGCCCTGGTAGATGCTGCATCAGGTCTTTAATACTAATCTCAGGTGTGTCAATAACAGCTATGCAGGCATCAATCACCTCTCCTAGATTATGTGGCGGAATATTGGTTGCCATGCCCACAGCGATTCCTGTAGAGCCATTGATTAGGAGGTTAGGCAGTTTCGATGGTAGTACTGTGGGTTCGCGTTCGGATTCATCATAGTTAGGAATAAAATCTACAGTATCCTGATCTAAATCGGTCAACAATTCATGAGCAATACGCGCTAGTCGTATTTCAGTGTATCTCATCGCGGCAGGTGAATCACCATCCACAGAATTATGTACAAAAACACCAGCAGATAATAAGAAATTATGATGTTCCGAAACTGTAATATCATACGTATCAACTAATTCCGATAAATAGCGTTTAGTAATAATACGGTGATTATAATTGCGTCCAGCTTCTAACATCTGCTGAAAATTAGAAAAATAACAAAGTGCCTTTGATAAACATGGTATCCAATTTTGGTTACGTTGGGTTTCATATAGCTCAGGTGTAATTTCCTGTAGTGGAAAGGTATTAATCAAGCGTTGCATATAACCAGCAATCTTTTGGCGCATGATTTGAGTTTTATATTCAGGATCACGCCAATTATTTCTCAATGCCTTTTGTGCCTGAGCACTAAGTTGTTTCATCATATTTGGATTTTCGTGCATTCTACGAAAATTACTTGCTTTAACCCCTTTTTTTTGAGCCTGACGAAAACCAACATCTTGCCATTGATTTGCAATTTTGTTACGGTGTAGATGATAATTTTGTGGATTTTCCCAAGCCTTTTTAGCCATTAATGAAAAATGGCTTTGGGAAAATTTAGCACGATATTCAGTGGTTTGCCACAGTCTTTGTGCATTATGACGGAGCTTTTCTCTTACACTAGAATCAGACAGTGCTTGTTTAATTGCGGTACTAATAGCTTTACGTTTTTTAGTATCACTCCACATAGCTCTACTTTTTTGAGAAATGATTTTGGTAACTCGTGCTTGTTCGGTGGGACTAAGTGGCCTTTTATTTAGTCCTTTTAAAGCCTTACGCATCTTTGCTTGATAATCAGTATCTTGCCATAGAGTTTTCATACGTTGCGAAATTGCTTTAGCTGCATCAGGATGTTGAGCGTAATAGCGTTGCATTTTTTGCGAAAGGCGTTGACCATTTTTTCTACGAAATGTAGGAGATTTATTTTGGGCTATAAAACGTACTCGACGTTGTTCTAATACGTCTGGATTTTCAGCGTAATATCGTTGTACCCCTTGCTTTTGTGCAGCACGAAAATTATCATCTTTCCATAAATACTGAATCTGTTTAGCGTGTAAATGCAAATGATCAATAAAATCCATACGCTCAATATTGGATGGATTATTATTCCAACGATTGAAATCTTTATGATGACGGACAAAAGCACCATTAAAACTTTTTGCTTGCCCTTTAGCCTCATTGAATTGATCTGCTAAATAATGAACAAATTCGTATTTTCCTAAATTGGGCTGAAAAATACGTAAATATTTATTTAGGCCTGTTTTTACTGGAGCAGCATCAAAATATCCTGGCATTAAGCTATCTTCTGAAGTCAAATTTTGTGCTTCTTTATAGCTGCCATCACGTAACATAAAGCGGTGATCAGCTGTACAACGTATAATTGAACCATTGTCTAGCGTTAATTCCAATAATTCAGCGTTTTTACGAGTTATTCGTGAATGACAACCTGCACCAATTACAATGTTGCCTTTTTTATTGACAGAATAAACATAAAATACTTGATCGGGAGGTAGTTTAGCTAGTTCCACAAAGCTTTTTTCTGAACCATCCGCTAAAGTAATCTTAGTATCCCCCGTAAAGCATCCAAAATTCCCTTGGCCATCTATAGGCATATAGCGCATGGAAAATGGTTGGGCCATACGTACTATAGTATCATATACGGCAGTATCGCCGTGCGGGTGGTATTTACCAATACAGTTGTGTACTGCGCACCCTTGTACTAAAAATTCGTGGTTAGGATTGGCAATTTGAATATCGTAGGTCTCTGCGGTTTCTCCAGTGTCTAGCACCTCAGCAATTTCAACAAGTCGATATGTGTTGATTAAATGGCGTAAATTAGGCACTAATTTAGAACCTATACGTTCTAATTTTGCTAAAATGCCCCATTCTTCTATCTGCCGAAACGATAGATCTCGATTCCATGTAGCCTCATAACGAATTTTGCTACCATCGGGATAACAGATTTCAGCCCGGAATTTATTGCCATTTTGGTCTTTATACCAACCAGCTCCTAAATGGCAGCGGCTCAATTCTTCAAAAATCTTGCGTCCTGGAATACGTTCAGAAAAGCTATTGAGAGTACATCCTTCCCATTCCAGCATTCGTAATGCGGCAGCCTTTTTGCTTGAAATTTTAAGATAAGGGTATATCAATGTAGCTAGCTGAGAAGCATCTTGGCCACTTATCCATAGATTATAGCGAGGCAGAGAGTTCTCACCATAGCTTTTGGAGCTAAAATCTTCACAAGTAAGACAAGAATGCAACCCAGTATCAGCTAGCATAGCCTGCATTTGGATCAATAATTTTTCTGAAGCGGAGGTAAATACAATCTCACGTTTGGAACGTACAGCGCGTAAATACCCATCACCATCAATAAACCCGGCTAGAAAAGGACCGAATAAACGGCGGTCAGCTAAAATCCAATTTGGAACCTGTTTGTATTGTGAGGTATGCTGACAAACTTCATAAGCCTCATCTAGGCCGTTGATACGTAAATATTGTTGTAAGCGGTAATGAGCACAAGATGGTATGACCTCGCTTTGACTAACTGATATTTTCTCATTTATACAAAATTCGTAGAGGAACTCCAAAGGTTCCCGATCAACCATATTAATGCCAACATGACGTGAATGTCCTCGATCTATCAAATACCCTTCAGCTATTAATAAACCAAGCACATAAGCTAGGCTATTTTGTTTAGCCTGAGGATGGGCATCTCCAGGACTTAGGGCGCGAGGATTAGTGACTAAAATCTTCTGTCCGATGTCCAATTGTTTAGCCTTTTCCCAACTTGGAGAAAAATCCTCTTGCAAAATCCTAAATAATTGCCCTGGAGTAACAGTAAATGTATAACCATTTGTTAATTTTACTTTGATTACTGGGGATGGCGGATTAGTAAAGGTCTGTATGACCGGACTTAACTTACCGTCTGGTAATTGGACTTGGGTTCCTGGTTCAATATCTTCAATAGGTTGTAGGCCAGCTTCAGTATGTACTAAGGCTCCCTTGACAAAGCAGTCACCGACTATTCTGGCAGATTTTTTGTAGGGTTTATTCCAATCATTGCCCAATTCGTTCATAGCGTATAGAACGCGCCGATGTACAGGTTTAAGGCCATCTCGAACGTCTGGAAGGGCACGTCCTACGATTACGCTCATCGCATAATCCAGATAGGAATGCCGCATTTCGTCTTCTAAATTAACATCCAGGATTTCTTTTGCAAAATCGGCCATCTAAAATTTATCCTGATTTATTTGGTATGGAATTAATTTCAAAAGTATCGTGTGTTTTTGCCATCCTTTTGGCAATCTTCTCACCACCTATTAGTTTACATGTTAAGATGGGTAGTGCCACAGAGAAACCTATCGTTTTAAGCTAATGAGATTTATGCGATTCGTTCCTCAGCGCATCATTAAGTATAAAATTGATAGGTAGTAGACAACCTGATTTATCTATAACACATTTTACTAAAGCTTACTATAGCGCGGCAAAATGGGTAGTTCTATTAGGTACGATTAACTGTAGCGTAATCGCACATATAAAATTAATGATCTTGTGTGAATTATATCTGTAATTGCCAAATTTTTATGTTTTTACATCAAACAATACAATAGTAGTGGTCAAAAGGTTAGTGATACAACTCTTGAAATAATAGTATTTATGAATCAAAAACTACTAATCTTTGGACAACGACCAGTACAACAAATCAAACAAATTTTTTAAATTGACACTATCACACTATCTCTAGGATAAAATTTTGAGACGATTTTAGAGGATAGCATAGTAAAAATTGTTTTAAATAACATAATTTTAGTTGATGAATTAGACTGAACCAGTGCCAAGTTAATCGTGTAAATCAATATATGATCATCTAACGGTAGGACGCAATAACCAAAAAAATAGATTATGACAGAGTTAATAGAATTGGAAGAGACTGAATATCAAGATTATAAGGTATATGACATGCCATCAAGAAATCACAGTTTTGTGCAAACTAAGATAGCAAGTATGTTATTCAATGATGGGCATCCTTCATTTCCAGTTTACACTTTGAAGTATCGTTCCCACGCTCTGCGTGGGAATGCAGTTGGCGACGCTTCGCGTCACAAAAATTTAAATTGTTCACTACTTTTCCGTTAAAGTGAAGGATGCCCAATGATGAGCGATTTACACCATTTGTTGAATTAAGTTTAGATGCAAGTAAGATAGATTTAAGTCAATTCAACATTAAAGCTAAAGATGAACTCTCTATGCTCAAAAGTTAGTATTAGGTAATATTCTAATTCCTTACGCTATAAGGCTTCTATGGGATATAACGTATAAAACATTACGTAGAGCTAATCAAGTAAAAACCTAATTAAAATATGTAATTCCAAGATATTTAAGTATATAAGCATTTTCTAACTTTTGAACATCGAGTGAACTCATACCTGATGTGTGTGTTTATCCTAGTAGCTTAGTTCTACTTTGTCAGATTACCAAATAAAACCTTTATTTTATCGAAAACAACACTTTACATCAATTCTTTGGAAATTAATAAGTTAAGTTTTAAGGCATCCTTCATTACCCAGTTTACACTTTTGTGAGTTCAAGCCTATCGCTCCTGGATTGCCAGAAAAAAGTGTTAACTGGACAGTCAAAAGTTCCCCCTTACCTAACATTTTGATAGGCAAATAAAATTTATTTTCACCTCCTCAAAGAACCCAAATTAACACAAAATTGATATTTGCCCCCCCCCTAGAAAGATGGGATTTAGTTAAGCAGAAAGTGCTCTAAAGTACTA
>LFCU01000037.1 GCA_001044195.1 Candidatus Achromatium palustre | reverse complement strand
ATGGAATAACACAAGGAAAAGCGGAAGGAAGGATCGAAGGCAAAATCGAAGGCAAAATCGAAGGCAAGATCGAAGTAGCAAAAACGTTAAAAATGAAAGGAATTTCGATTGACGTGATTATGGATGCAACCGGACTTACTGAAGATCAGGTACAAAAGTTATAGCGAGATAGCACGGTAGGGTACGCATTGCGTACCTTCTATTATTTGTACATTTTTTTATCGTTCCCATGCTCAGAATGGGAATGCATCCTGGACGCTCTGCGTCCTCAATAAAAATGGTAAATTTGTGTCGCAACCAGCAAAGTAGGGCGCAATAACCAACGGGCATTTCGCCAATTTTAGAAACCATCAAGTTGTATGGTAAAACATAAAGGGGATATGTTTTAAGAGCAAAATGTCGGATAAATTTTACGTCCTACCTTACTTTTAAATAAGTCATTGGGCTGGCGTAATGCCACCAACCCAACCTACAATCCCTAATTAACTTCCTCTGCCTCTAAAACCCAAGTGGAATTAGCCCAACCTGTATAACAATTACCGCCAGAATAACTACTATGTGCATTATTACTAACCCAAACACCTATTGTATGTGTCCCTGCTGCAAGACCTGAACAATAACCAACAACAGTATGGCTACTATGATGATCTTCACGTGGAAAATAATCGTCATAAATTAAGGCTTGATTAGGGCAAGATTTGCCATCAACACGAATTTCCCAGCGGCATGCTTTTCTAGTTCCTAATGTGCGAAAATTGTCAGTATAACTGATACGCAGTTTGGTAGCTGCTTTGGCTTTAGTGAAGCGCAAAACACGGCTCTTAATTTGGCCAATATCTGTACCATCATTGGGCCCGTTACCTGTTGCATAGGCAATTGTTCTACCAACATTCCCATTTTTTGCAACTTGCACTGCATCGGTCAACTTTGTAACATCATTTTGCAAACGTTTATTTTCTTTGGTAAGGTGCTGTATTTTTGCCTGCAAGCGTTTATTTTCTGTAGTAACTTGTTGTATACGAACCCAAAAGCATTCCATTGCCTGGCGAAGGTTAGGTGCTTCCATGCAGTTAATAGTTTCCGTTGCTTGCAACCACATTGGCATAATTAGAAACAAGACAAACAGCCAATAATTATTGGGCATAAGATCATTCCTCTATTAATTTTTAGTTAATTAGCTATTTTAGCGTATCGTAGTGTTATGGATATTACTATAAAAATGTTTACAAAATAAAGGCTAGATATAAATGCAATTCAGAGAAGCTTGGCTGAGGAAGCTAGTAAATCTGAATGTTGATAATCAAACCTTAGCTAACCAACTCAGTATGGATGGCTTAATAGGTGCAATATCTATAGTTTGTATGTCATGTTATGCTTATTTTTGAGATAACTACATAATTGAGTGATTATACGACTGAAGTAAAAGAGATCAAATCACCAGTTCGTGCTTTGCCAATTGAGGATTTGACAGAATTTCGAGAATGTTTTGACGAATACGCAAATGAACTTTGGGATCAACCAAATTGCTAATGATTAGATATTATTCGAAAACCCAATTTTTGCTCCACGGCTATTGGGATAAAAGGAGGTTTCGGATAATGTCTATTATAGGAAAGGGAAGTTTAACGATTTAATCATTAGAGCAGGTAGGGTAGATTAAGGTCTGTATCGTTTGTCCACGCAAACCAAACAACGATGATAAATTTATGATTCCGCTGAAGCCATGCCTATCCTACCTAGCTAAGGTGCGCACCCTACTAATCGCACCTACCACTTATTGTTTAGGCATTATATGACACAATACCACGTTGTGATTTAGTAGTAAAAAAATCAATAATCGTCTGAATCTCTAATGTATCAGGCATAGATTGTAACTGTTCTAAAGCCTGGTTTCTACTTAATCCAGAACGATAAATAAGTTTATAAGCCCGTTTTATAGCCAAACGCTGCTGAGAAGAAAACCCATTACGCCGCAATCCTACCGTATTTAAACCTATGATCTTAGCACGTTGCCCATTAACCATTACGAAAGGTGGCACATCCTGGGCTACTCCAGTAAGTCCTCCAATCATCACATACGCCCCAACACGACAAAATTGATGAATAGCTACTTGACCAGCAATAAAGATATGATGTGCTAACTCAACGTGTCCAGCTAGAGTAGCAGTATTGGATAATATTACAGCATCTCCAACTATACAATCATGCCCCACATGAGAAAATGCCATAAAATAATTATTATTCCCAACTATAGTCCCATGCTCGGATTTGATTCCATGACTGATATTCACATATTCTTTAAAATGATTATTATCACCAATGATTAGAGGGCAACTTTGGGAAGCAGTATAGGTCAAATCCTGTGGTTCTGAGCCTAAAGTCACGCCATGGCATATTCTATTACCTTGCCCCATTTTGGTAGCACTGTAGATTCGAACATGACTATCTAAAACGCAATTGGCACCTAAGACTGCACCGGATTCGATGATGCAAAACGGTCCTACCTGTACTGAAGGATGTAACTGCGCACCATCTGCAACTATAGCAGTAGGATGAATAGTAGCCATTGTATTTAATGCCGAAAATGGCGCATACCAGTAAACACCATGGCTATATTGTGTTCATTGGCTGCTGCGATTACTTCTTTATCACGCCTGGAACCACCAGGCTGTATAATGGCTCGAATCCCTACTTGTGCGGCCTGATCTAGTCCATCGCGAAAAGGGAAAAACGCATCGGAAGCCATGACAGCACCTGCTATTTCTAGTCCAGCTTGTTGGGCTTTGATAGTTGCAATACGTGCTGAATTGACTCGACTCATTTGCCCTGCTCCAATGCCAATGGTCATAAGATCACGACCATAGACAATGGCATTGGATTTTACGAATTTAGCGACTTTCCAAGTAAATAAGAGATCTGCTAATTCATGTTCGGTGGGAGTTCGTTCTGATACTACTTGCAATTCTTGGTATAATTGAGAATCAAGAGATTGTACTAATAAACCGCCGTTTACCTGTTTATATTCTAGGCTGGTGTCTGTAGCATCATTCTTAGGAGTAGCTATAGGTACATAAGGTCTATCGCCATAAATTAGAACTCGCAAGTTTGGCTTAGTTGCTAGTATATTAATAGCAGTTTCTGCGATATCTGGAGCACTTATTACTTCTACAAATTGACGTTCTAAAATCACCTGAACTGTAGATTCATCTAGTGTTCTGTTGCAAGCAATAATACCGCCAAACGCTGACTCTGGATCAGTACTGTAAGCTCGATCATAAGCATCTAAAAGTGTAGCTCCGATTGCTACACCGCATGGGTTGGCATGTTTAACGATGACACAAGCGGTTCCTTCTGAAAATTGTTTCAAGCACTCAAAAGCAGCATTGGCATCCGCAATATTATTAAATGAAAGCTCTTTACCTTGTAATTGTTTGGCTGTAGCAATACTATTTGATCCTGTGCTGTTAACTTCATGATAAAATGCCGCTTGCTGATGAGGATTTTCCCCATAACGCAATGTTTTTACCTTGGTAAATTGTAAAGCTAGATTATCAGGAAAATACGGTTTTTGAATTAGGCTGGGATCTGGTTGCAGCGTAGACCTAAAGTAATTGGCAATTATCCCATCATAATATGTAGTGTATTCAAATACCTTCATTGCTAACTGCAAGCGTAATGATTTTGGTACCTTACCATTGTTAGCCTGCATTGCTTGCAGCACTTGCTGATAATCCGTTGGATCCACAATTACAGTTACAGCAGCAAAATTTTTGGCAGCAGCCCGTAATAATGTTGGGCCGCCAATGTCTATCTGTTCAATGGCCTGTTCTAAAGTACAGTCTGGTTTAGCAATTTGGGCTGCAAATGGGTATAAATTAACTATTACTAGATCAATTGGTAGGATATTATGATCTTGTAGTGCTTGCTCATCTTGACCTCGCCGTCCTAAGATGCCACCGTGAATTTTGGGATGCAGCGTCTTTAAGCGACCATCCAATAATTCTGGAAATCCGGTATAATCTGCAACCTCAAGCACCGGAATCTCGGATTTTGTAAGTAAACTAGCAGTGCCACCAGTAGAGATAATTTCTATTCCCGTTTGTACTAAAAACCGAGCAAATTCTATAAGACCTGTCTTATCTGCTACACTGATTAAGGCCCGTGTAATGCTGACCATTATATTCCTCAAAATAAGATTAAGTTAGCTCAATATTTTAGGGCAACCATGATTATATTTGGTTGTGGCCCAAAGGTTAGTGATATGATATACTATATAGATATCAACTTTTGTTGCGCTTCACATAAGCTATAAGTCGTTGGCGTTTCTTTTGTTGCCTTGGGGTTAGGGTATTACGGCGTTCTTGATAGGGATTATTTCCAGTCTTAAAAACAAATTGAATAGGAGTACCAGACAGATCAAGGGCTTGACGAAAATGATTTACAAGATACCGCTTATAACTTGCAGATAAGGCTTCAGTTTGATTCCCATGAATTATGATTAGTGGAGGATTACGCCCACCTTGATGGGCATAGCGTAATTTTATACGTCGTCCGCGTACTAACGGCGGTGGATGTTCTAAAAGGGCTTGAGCTAGGATTTGATTAAGAATTGCCGTTGGTAAATCACGTATGGCATTAGTGTAAGCATGATCTACGGCTTTAAGTAAATGCCCCACACCAGAGCCATGTAAGGCTGATATAAAGTGCCAAGAGGCAAAGTCTAGGAAGCCTAATTTACGTTTAATTTCTTCTTTAAATCTAGCGCGTAGATCAGCGGATAACCCATCCCACTTGTTAGCGGCTACTACCAAGGCTCTGCCACGTTCCAAAATATAATTAGATAGATGCGCATCCTGATCTGCAATGCCCGCATGGGCATCTAATACTAACATTACTACCTGTGCCTGATCTATGGCTTGTAGCGCTTTTATGACACTGAATTTTTCTATGGCTTCGGAAATTCGGCCTCGTCGTCGTACTCCAGCGGTATCGATCAGTGTATAGATACGTTCGTCCTTTTTTAAAGTTATAAATTGGCTATCCCGAGTGGTGCCTGGTTGGTTGTATGTTATTAGTCGGTCTTCGCCAAGTAGACGATTGATAAGCGTGGATTTGCCTACATTTGGTCGTCCGATCACGGCAACCTTAGTGCCTTGAGGTTCAGAGTCTTTAGTATCTAAACTATCTGAAGTATCTTTAGATATAATAATATTACTATTATCTTTAGTTTCAAAATCAGCCAAAACTAATTTCATTAATCTTTGTATACCATGACCATGACTAGCTGAGATTGGTAATAGCGACCCAAAACCAAGATGCTGAAAATCACTACTGACTATATTAGGATCATGGCCTTCTGCTTTATTGATCACACCAGTAACAGGCTTACCAGTACGTCGTAGCTGTTCCGCTAACTCTTGATCCCAGCCTAGGCAGCCCTCTTTAGCATCAACTATAAATAGTATATGATTAGCTTCTCTAATAGCTAATTCAGTCTGCTGTTCACTTAAAACCTCAATACCATTGGATGCACCGCTTAAACCACCTGTGTCTATTACAACGCATGGACAAGGCCCTAGGTGGCTAATCCCGTATTTTCGATCTCTAGTTAATCCTGGTTGATTAGCCGTTAAGGCATCGCGGCTACGAGTAAGCCGATTAAATAATGTTGATTTGCCAACATTAGGCCGCCCTACTAAAGCGATAACTGGTAGCATATAAATATTATTCTTCACTTAGGAAGTTGTTTAGCTTTAGGTTTAGGTTTAGGTTTAGTTTTAGCTAAAGATAAAGCTGTAAGTTGGCCATTATCGGCATACCAATACACTATATCATCAATTACAAGAGGCGGAGCTGTTAAAGCGGCTTTCGCCACTTTCTTCCGTATTTGCAAAGCACCATTAGCAGTAGCTAACCAATGTACATACCCTGCAAAATCTCCAACCAAAACATAATCTCCCAAAACGGCTGGAGCTGTTAGCTGTCTGTGTAATAAAGCATCCTGTTTCCAAAATGCTGTACCACTACGTAAATCTAATGACCAAACTTTGCCATCAGACGCGCTTACGTATAGCCCCTGCCAATCAGCGGCTAGATTAGCAGAAGTTGCGAGCTTACGATTCCAAATAACTACACCAGTTTCAGGACTAATAGCTACTACTTCATTTTGATAAGTAGATACGAACATTATTCCATCTTGGAGGATGGGCATTCCATCAATATCAGTAATTCGTTCTAATTCGGAACGTCCTCGAGGTTGTGTAACTACTACTTCCCATTGTAGTTCTCCTGTGGCTAGTAGTAGGCTTACGAGTAAGCCATTAGCAAACCCTACTGTTACGGTTCCGGTGCTGGTATCGATAAGTGGTGTGCTGCTGCCTCTTAAGGTTAGTGCGGGTTCTTCTCGGCTGAAAATCCATTTGCGTTTTCCAGTTTCCGTATCAAGGCCATATAAACTGCCATCTACAGTATGAATAACAACAATACCTTCATGAGCCTTAGGGACTGCAAGTACTTCACTGTTTACATGAGTACGCCACAATTCTTTGCCATTTTTTGCGTTTAGGGCAATTATGGAAGCTCTGCGAGTGCCTAAGAATAGCTTATGGTTGTGAATACTTGGCCCACCAGAAAGGGATGTTTTAGTATCAATTTGCCATAAGGTCTTTCCAGTACGGGCATTTAGAGCTTGAACTTGGCCTTTGTAATCAGCTATGTATATTTTTCCGTCTTTATAGGCTGGAACTAGGCGTAGGGTTTGGCCTCCATTTCCTGCTCCTGTATATCTTGTCCATAGCTTTTGGATGTTTATCTGTGGTTTGTAGTCAGTTAGAGCTGATGGTGGTATTTGGTTGTCAGTTTCAGAAAAGCTGCCACAGTTAGTTAGGGTTAGGAGCAATAGTAGTAGTAATATGGGTCGGTAGTATATGGGTCTCATAGCAAATTTTATTTGTAAGTGTAATCTAAATTTTGATCTCAATAAGCTATGGTATATGATACATTATGGTGCTAAGGCAGAGCCTTGGCACCAGAGTCTATATGTTATTGAGAAGTTACGTTTATGGTTCTAAAAGTTTTAACTAGCAGGCGGCAAGTTATCTAGTTTTAATTTGATAAGATCTGCTTGTCCTACTTTACCATTCAAGGCTTCTTGATAAGCCTGGCGGGCTGCTTCTATATTGCCTTTTGCATTTTCAATATCGCCACGTAGTGCTGCATATTCCGCTTTAAAAGCTTTATCAGGTGGGTATTGTACTAAAAGTTGAGTAGCTGCTTGTAAGTCTTTGCTGCTAATTTGGATTCTGGCCAGGCGCAACACAGCAATGGTTTTAAATGCAATTTCTGGTGCTTGATCTATAACTTGTTGTAAGGCTTTTTTGGCTCCTGTTATATCATTTTTGGCTAAGAGTCTTTTAGCTTCCATAAGATTAGCAAAGGAGGCGTATGGAGTAGACTTGTAGTTATCTTGTAAGGTTTTAACTTGCTGTATTGCGATTTGATCTTGGCCTTTATCTACTGATATAACTAGCTGTTCAAATAATGCAGATGCCTCTGCTGCTATCATGTTGCGGTGGTTATCCCAGTAACGCCAGCCAAATACTGCGATTAGTCCAATTAGTACACCAGTAAATACTGATGTTGCATTGTTTTTCCACCACAGTTTGATGGCTTCTACTTGTTGTTCTTCAGTTTCGTATGACATATTTTTACAACTATAGCGTGGGCTTTGAAATTAGGAATTAAAATGTCTAAATAGAAAAAGAATAGATAATGAATAGATATGTTGGGTTTCGCTTAAGACTCAACCCAACCTACATATCAAAAAATATTGACCGCTAAATCTCTAACTTATTTCTGATTGCAGCAACTACCACTTCACTAGAGGTAGCATTTACTCGCAATAAAGACCCTTCTTGGTCATAAAATTCTACTAATGGCGCAGTTTTGGCATTATAAACATCTAAACGCTTAGATATAGCCTCTTCCGTCTCATCATCCCTTTGTACAACTTTACTGCCGCATTTATCACAAATCCCTTCCTGTTTGGGAGGAGAACTTTTTATATTGTATATAGCGTTACAGTCTGGATTTTCGCAGGTACGCCTGGTTGTGAGGCGATCTAAAATAACTTCCTTAGGTACATCTAGACTCACTACAGCATCTAAGCTTATTTCTAGATCTACTAATAGAGTCTTTAAGGCTTGGGCTTGAGGGATAGTACGCGGGAATCCGTCTAATAAAAAGCCAGCTTTGCAGTCATCGGCTTGCAGACGCTCTTTCATGATATCCATAATCAAAGTATCTGGTACCAAATCTCCAGCTTTCATAAATGCTTCGGCTTGCTGGCCTAACTCATTTCCAGCTTTAACAGCGGCTCGTAAAATATCGCCTGTCGAAATTTGTACTGAGCCATCTATAGCAGTTAGCATTTTGGCAACGGTTCCTTTGCCAGCACCTGGTGCACCTAATAAAATAAGTCGCATAAAATTTCCAAATTTTGTGAATACTAAATTTATTGTAATTATACTTATATTTTGTATATATCATAGCGTTTTAATAGATTATCCCAAAAACAATTGTAACTGGTCAATATTTTATGGCTTTTCAATATGGTGTGCGAGCTAAAGGATTAAAATAAGTGCCAACAACTGCTATCTTAAATAAAACTTATTTAGAAGTTATTTAAGGAAAAATGTATTATTTTTGCAATTTTTTGAAATTTTTTGAAAAAAAACGTTGCAGCATACCCTGCCTGGATTAATGTTGAATCATAAATGTCAATATTCCAAGTATTTTATTAGGATTTTTAATATAATAATCCTCCACATCTATAAATACTGTAGTGCCTTCCAGTTTTAAAAATTTCCAAGCATGACCTGTAGTTACAGCTCCATAAATAGTAGATATACTGTTGCTTTCCCTGGTATTATAAATCTGTGCTGCTATCATTTCAGCAACACATTGCCCTAAACCACTCATAATTTTTTCATTTTTAGCCTCCGTAATTATAACTACAGGAGCATCTAAAAATAGCTGTTCTGGAGATTTGCTAATGATAAAATCACAATAACCATTAAGTCCTTTATCTTTATCAATTGTAAAATCTATACCCGAGAAAAAACTAATATTCAATTGCCTTTTAAGTTCCAAAAATAAATTGATACTGATAAGTTCAGAGTTAGCTTTTTCTGTTCCTATTGCTAAGGCAAGCGGTATATTTTGTTTAAGTAATTCTGTTAAGAAATTACTAATTTTTACTTCAGGAATTTGAGGAAATAGATCTTCGTTTGTCACTAGTGTTAATTCAAATTCCGATTTGACTTTTTTTAAATTAAATTCACTGTATGCCAATTTGATAACCTCAAGAAAGATAGAATATCTCTACAAATCAATATAATCCTATTATGCTATCCAACATTTAGCTTTAGCATAATCACACAATATACATTATCCGAAACCTCAATTTTAACCTTATCCCTATTGAACTGGTAAAAGGTTTCGGATAATGTCTAGAACTTTTTGTTTAATTAGTAATCTAAATAGACATTATCCAAAATCCCAATGTTTACTTTATTGTTACTGTATTGATAGAGGGTTTCGGATAATAGACATTATACCGATTTTTAACCAAAAGTCTGGTTCCATTGCAAAAATTAGAAACTTTTCTATTAAATTCAATGTGTTACAAAACCAATATAATTTCTATTTTTTCTATTAAATTCAGTTAATTATGAAAATCGGTATAATGTCTAATGTCTAAATTAATTATACCATTCAATCTATTAATTTAGTAGAATTTACGACTATACAATAAAGCACACAACATGGATTTTAACAAAGTAGAACTGAAGAGCACCCCAAATTTGTCAGACTTAAATAAATTTTCGTTCCAGGTTCTTGATAACATCGGCGATATGATCTTTGTTCTAGAACTTGATACAGCAAAAGTCGTTTATGCCAATCAAGTAGCTACCAAACGTCTAGGCTATACGCTTGAAGAGTTGCAAAAAACACATATTGAAACATGGCGCCGCCCTTTACAAGGTAGCGAGTCCTTTAAAGATCATCTGGAACTAGTTAAGAAAGGGTTGCGCAGTGTCTCTTACGGCATTGTAACCTGTAAAGATGGTAGTGAGTTTCCAGTAGAGACACAAATACGTTGTATTACTATTGATGGTATAGATTACAATATTGCTAGTGCTCGAGATATTAGTGCAATTTTGCAAACTAGGGAAAATCTCAGTTTACTGCAAAATGCTTTAGACATGATCGACGATGCCGCATACATGACTGATATAGAAGGCAATCTCGTATACGTTAATCAAGCGGCTGCTAGATATACCGGGTATACGAAAGAAGAGCTATTAGTTTTAAATATTGGAGGGGTCGATCCTAACTATGATCCAAATCAATTGCCACAGATGCTTATAAGATTAGAAAAAGGACCTATACGCATTGAATCAGTGCATAAACGCAAAGATAATTTGACTTACCACGTAGAAGTCAATATCAATCTTATTCACAGCGGCAAGAACAAATTTTTCTTAGGTATTGCTCGTGATATAACCCAAACCAAACAATATCAGCTCTCATTAGAAGCAAGCAGCAATCGATATCATGCTATATTAAATAGCACTCAAGATGGCTTTTGGCGTGTTGATGCCCAAGGAATTATCAAGCAGGTTAATGATGCTTATTGTGCAATGAGTGGATATAGCAAAACTGAACTGGAAGGGATGCCAATTGCCCATATAGAAATACACCATGATAAAAATAAAGTTATAGAAACCATTGAACATATCAAAAAGGTAGGCCATCATCTGTTTGAATCCCAACATCGCACAAAAAATGGATCTATCTTCTTTGTTGAGGTTTCAGTTAGTTACGCTGATATAGAAGGCGGCAGTTTTTATGCGCTAATTCGGAATATTACCAGACGCAAAATCCAAAATTCCCTGGATAAACTGCGGGCCGAACTTACAGAAAATATCTCAACACACCACGACAAATCCACTTTATTGCGCATTATTATAGATAAAGCCGAAGAATTTACCCAAAGCCAGATCGCATTTTTTCATATGGTGGACGAAGATCAAGAAACTATCTCGCTGCAAACTTGGTCAAATCGCACCTTACAAGAACTCTGTTCTACTGAAGTAGATGATAGACACTATCCAATTTCGCAAGCTGGTGTGTGGGCGAACTGCATTCATCAACGTCACAGTATTATATGCAATGACTATAACGCTCTAGAACCTAAAAATGGCCTACCAGAAGGCCATTCCCCGGTTCATAAATTTATTTCAGTCCCCTTCTTTCACAATAATCAGATTGTTGCCATTATGGGAGTAGGCAATAAACCATACAACTATAATGAACAAGATGTACAAATCGTGCATAAATTCTGCGAACTTGCCTATGATGTCTCAATAAGATTCGAATTAAACGCAAAATTACAGCACATGGCCTTTCATGATGTCCTAACAGGTTTACCAAATCGAGCCTTGCTGATTGAAAATCTGGCCCATGCGTGTGCGGTGAATAAAAACTTTATAGCTATATGTTACCTAGACCTCGATCATTTCAAACCAATAAATGACCGCTACGGACATCACGTAGGTGATATGTTACTTAAAGAGTTAGCGGTGAGATTACAAAATATCTTACGCGAAGATGATATCATTGCTCGCCTCGGTGGCGATGAATTTGTCCTTATATTTAGTGACTTGCAAAAAATTAACCAAATAGACAAAATCGCTGAACGTACCTTATTGACTATTGCAATTCCGTATGAAATTGCTGGGCATAAACATCATGTCTCAGGCAGTATTGGGGTTACTATTTACCCTACAGACAATAGCAGCCCAGAAATACTGATCCGCCATGCTGATCAGGCTATGTACCATGCTAAAGAAACTGGAAAATCTAGATATTGTCTGTTTGAAAATGTTGCAAAATCTCATACTCAGAATCAACAAAGTCTTTTGCAAGCTTTTACGCAAGCACTCAAAACGAATCAATTGAGTTTGCGCTATCAGCCTAATATTAATCTTACTAATGGCCAAATTATTGGATTTGAAGGGCTTATTAGTTGGAATCATCCAAAACAAGGATTACTATATCCAAACGATTTTTTACCAGAAATTGAAGGGTCTGTATTAGAAATATCGCTTGGTGAATGGGTCATCAAAACTGCATTAGATCTCCTTGCTAAATGGAAGAAGCTTGGCTATGACTATAATTACACTATAAGTGTCAATATCTCTTCAGTACAGATCCAACAATTAGCATTTGCAGAATACATAGAAAAACTAGCGACTAATTACGATGTTAAACTGCTTTCACGCTTAGGAATAGAAATCCTGGAAGTTGCCTCAATTAAGGATACTAGTACGGCAATTGTTGTTATACAGCGTTGTAAGGCATTAGGAATCCAAATTTTATTGGATGATTTTGGTACTGGTTACTCATCTTTAATACAATTTTATCGTCTACCTATTGATGTACTCAAGATTGATCAAGACTTTGTAAAAAATATGCTCCTTAATTCTGAAAATCTTGATATTGTTGAAGGAATCCTATTACTTTCTAAAACTTGGCAAAAGCCTGTTATTGCTGAAGGGGTGGAAAGCTTAGAAATTGGCTTGATGCTATTACAATATGGCTGTCAATATGCACAAGGTTATGGAATAGCAAGACCTATGCCCGAAGCTAAAATTAAATCCTGGGTTGATACTTGGAACCAAAATAATCTTTGGTCCCAATTACATCATGCCTCCACTGATAAACGTGAATATTATGGGATTAATATTGCCATTTATACGCATAAAAAATGGTTCCAGGAAGTATTAGCCAATTTATACGGTGCTTCCAAATTACCACTGCTTGAAATTAATGAATGCGAATTTGATAAATGGTATAGGGGTATTGGCCGCAAAATTTATGGTACTGCTGAAATCTATCCTTTTATTCAAGCTAAACATCATGCAGTACATCGTGTTGCTAAAGAAATTATCGAACATCACAAGCAAGGTCTTAAACTTTCAGACACACAACTTGCAGAATTTCATAACGCCAATACTGAACTCTTAAAAATGCTGGATATTTTAAAACAACACAAACCCTAATGAATTATACTGAACCAGTGCCGCATCTACCGTACTGTTACAAATTCAGCAAATTGTAATAATGGGATTGGTGGATAATATTTTAGTCTTCTCATACTGGTTTTATTTACCAAAAATAGATAATGCTTTGGTGTTGCTATTGGGATTGTATGGATTGGGGTATGGTGGCGTAATATGCGTTCTGCAATATATCCTGCATGATGTCCAGCTGTAGCATAATGGCTAATCACTCCCATTAACGCACCTGCTTTGTTAATAGGAGCCTCAGTGGCTGAAAAAGTAGGCAAGCCAACATTATGTACCGCAGTAACAATCGCCTGAGCATGAGATATAACTAAAGAGTCAGAAGGCAAATATACTAGATCAATCTTAGCCTTATGTAACTTTTGAGCCAATATTGCCCAATCTCGTGCTTTGTATTGCTGTTCATTAAATATTGGAAATTTAGTGAGACAGATGTTGTTTTTGTCAAGGTAAGTTTTAAGTGTTTTTAAGGTAGTAATGGAATTATATTCGGCGGGATTAAATAGGGCCGCGATATTGTTTACTTTAAGGCTACTGATGATTTTAGCCTGTACTGGTAATGGTACTGTGTGTGAAATGCCAGTTAGATTACGTCTAGTTGGGCCATAATCTGTAGTGATATTACTGCCTACGGGATCTGCTACAATATTAAACAGTTTATGGATGTGCTGTAAGCTAGTTTCTGGTCTATGCACGGTACCTGCAAAGGCTAGAGTAACTGTGGTGCCAAAGAGATATAACAATTGTGGTGGTTTGGCGGCAATCTGGTGTTTAATAGTTTTAAGCCGATTTATATCTTGGGCTGCGTCCCATACTGGTACTGTTTTCGCTAAACCAAGTTTTTGCACCGTTTTTATAAATGCAGTTTCAGCATCAGTAACGCCACGCCATACCACCATTTGGATATCAAATTGTTGAGTTGTCTCTGAGCTTTCATTAGACCATAAAAATCTAGGCCAAATTAATATTATAGTTATGGCAAGTATAAAAGGAGTCCAACAAGTTTTGGGGCGCATTTTAAACCCTACAATATTATAATTTCTGTTTATTGTTATCTATATAGCATATCATATCACTAAACTTTAGACCACAACCCAATTTTAAAAAAATAGCGGTTTAAACCTACTACCATGCCCGAATTAATCGATGCAGCATCATTAATTACCTCACCACAAAATATACAACCAGAATTAACTGCATATTCAGATGCATTACGGATGCCACCTTATTCTGTACATGCTGAGCAATCATTGTTAGGAGCTTTAATGCTCGACAATGAAGTTTGGAATCAAATAGCCGATCAAGTAAATGCCGAGGATTTTTATCGCAAAGAACACCGTATCATCTTCCAAGCCATAGCCCAAATGGCTGAAGATAACCAACCAATTGATGTTGTCACACTCTCAGAAAATTTAGAACGACGCAGTGAATTAGATACTGTAGGTGGTACTGATTACCTAATAGCTATTAATCGTAACACTCCTACGGCGATTAATAGTCTAGCTTACGCTAAGATTATTAGAGAAACTTCGATACTGCGTCAAATGATTAGTGTTGGTATTGACATCGCTAATGAGGCTTATCAACCTAAGGGTCGTGAAGTTACCGAACTTTTAGACGCTGCAGAACGCAAGGTTTTTGAGATAGCCGATAACATCTCACATAGTAGCGGTGGTTTTCAACCCTTAAAAATTTTACTCAAAAAAACCCTTAACCAGATTGAAACCCTGTTTGAGTCTCAAGACACTATCACTGGACTAGCTACAGGATATACCGACTTTGACGAAAAAACATCAGGGCTACAACCTGCGGATCTCATCATAGTAGCAGGCCGTCCCTCTATGGGTAAGACCTCTTATGCCTTAGGAATTGCGGCGCATGTAGCGATGAAATTGCAACGAACAGTAGCTATATTTAGTCTGGAAATGCCTGCTGAAGCCTTAGTGATGCGTCTTATATCAACAGTAGGCCGCATTAATCAACAACATGTCCGCACCGGGCAGCTAAATGAAGATGAATGGCCACGTTTTACAAATGCAATCAAACAAATGACTGAAGTACCGTTATTTATTGACGATACGGCATCTTTAAGCCCTATTGATTTACGAGCACGGGCGCGTCGCCTCAAACATGAACAAAAAGATCTAGCCCTGATAGTTATAGATTATTTGCAATTGATGCAAGTTGCTAAAACCGGAGAAAATCGAAATGCCGAGATTTCAGCCATTTCACGAGCTTTAAAATTATTGGCTAGAGAACTTAATGTACCGGTTATAGCACTTTCTCAATTGAATCGTAGCTTAGAACAACGCACTAATAAACGGCCTGTGATGTCAGATCTTAGGGAATGCGTAACAGGAGATACACGAGTAATACTGGCTGATGGTCGTCCTATACCAATTCGTGATCTTGTTGGAGAACGTCCGAAATTGTTCAGCTTAGATAGACAACAAAGATGTCAAGTGTCTATAAGTGATCAGGTGTGGACTGTGGGCCGCAAACCAGTGTTGGAAATTTCCTTAGCTACGGGTCGTAGTATCAGAGCTACAGCAAACCATCTATTATTAAGCGGTCAAGGTTGGATTACTTGTGATAAACTAAAAACTGGGGATCGAGTTGCCATTATACGCAAAATTCCTGAACCTATAAATCCAGAAGTATGGCCTGATTTACGAGTAGCATTATTGGGACAGATGATAGGGGATGGCAGTTTCCTATACGGTCAACCTATGCGTTATTCTACAGAATCGGAAGCCAACTCCGAAATTGTTAGACAGGCAGCGATACAAGAATTTGGTTGCACTGTTCGTCGTATCAAAGGACGGAGAAATTGGCATCAGTTAGTAATTAATAATCATAGCAATCGTTGGCACCATGCTGGCATAAATAAATGGTTGCGTAACCTTGGCATATTTGGTTGTAGATCCTACGAAAAGAAAATTCCTGAAGCAGCCTTTCGGCTTGCTGATTGCCAAATAGCTATATTGTTGAAACATCTTTGGGCTACAGATGGAACTATAGTTGTCTGCAAAAATGAGAAAAAAGGGGGAAATGTTATTCATTTTTCTACTAACTCACCACAATTAGCCTCAGATGTAACATTGCTATTACAACGACTAGGCATCATTGCCCGTATTCACAAAACTCAGAAACAAGGTTATCGTCCTGGTTACATGGTGGTCGTATCAGGTGTAGAAATGCAAAAGATTTTTCTAACTCAAGTTGGTGCCTTTGGCCCCCGTGTTTTCCAGGCAGAGCACTTAAAGAAGCGGCTTACAAACCTAAAATCTAATACTAATGTAGACACCATACCTAATGAAATCTTTGATCAAATTAAAAAGCGTATGCGCATTTGTGGAATATCTCAACGCAAAATGGCTAATCTACGTGGCACTAGTTATGGCGGTTCTTCACACTTTAAGTTTGCGCCATCACGTTCAATTTTAGCGGAATACGCTAAAATATTGGATGACGATGAACTACGGCAAGCATGTAACAATGATCTGTTTTGGGATCGAATATTAGAGATCAAACCAGATAAGGTAGAAGAAGTATTTGACTTAACCGTACCAGATACTGGCAATTGGATTGCAAATGGCATCGTATCCCATAATTCAGGTAGCTTAGAACAAGATGCAGATTTAATAGCTTTTATTTATCGAGATGAAGTCTATAATGAAGAAAGTACAGATAAGGGCATAGCTGAGATTATTATAAGCAAACAACGCAACGGGCCTACTGGAACCGTAAAACTAACTTTTTTAGGAGAATATACTAAATTCGAAAATTATAGTGAGGCTGTATATGGAGCAGGCTATGCTCCATGATTTTGTCCCTACAGCTATAATCGACCGTGCTGCATTACGCCATAATTTGGCCCAAGTGCGCATCGTAGCACCTAATAGCAAAATTTGGGCAGTAGTAAAAGCTGATGCTTATGGGCATGGAGCATTTGAAATATCCAAGGCTATTACCCCTGATGGATTAGCAGTAGCTCGTTTTAGTGAAGCCCAATCATTACGAGCTGCTGGTGAACAACGCCCTATATTGATCATGGGTGGCGTATATACTGAATCAGATTTACAAGCAGCTATAGATTTAGATTGCGAAATAGCAGTGCATAATATAGCACAAGCCCATATCCTAAAAAACTTTCACACTGATAAAACCATCAGGATTTGGCTAAAAGTAAATACTGGCATGAATCGCTTAGGTTTTGCACATTTTGAAGCCGCTCCGTGGCTACAAGAGCTGAGTCATTATCCAGCAATACGAGGACATCCTGGATTGATGACGCACTTAGCCAATGCAGATGATCTGTTTGATCCTACAACAACGCAACAATGTCAAAGGATACAAGCTATACCAGGGGCAAATAAATGTCGCTTAAGTATTGGTAATTCAGCGGGTTTGCTAGGCTGGGAAGCTGCTCGAACCGATTGGGTACGTCCTGGCCTGATGTTATATGGACTCTCTCCTTTCCAAGATGAAATAGGAGCACAGCGAAATTTAATTCCAGTTATGAATCTATGTGCGCCACTTATTTCAGTATATCAGTGTAAAGCTGGTGCTGCTATTGGTTATAGTGGAACGTATGTTTGTCCTGAAACCATGCCTGTCGGGGTTATAGGTATTGGATATGGGGATGGGTATCCACGTCATGCCCAAACTGGTACCCCAATATTATTAGCAGGACAGAGAGTACCGTTAATAGGTCGTGTTTCTATGGATATGATTAGTGTTGATCTACGGGGGGTACCAAAAATACCACCGATTGGTACTGAGGCTTTATTATGGGGCCAAGAATTGCCAACTGAAGAGATAGCCTCTTGTGCTAATACTATTGTTTATCAATTAGTAACTGGTATTACTAATAGGGTCCAACGGATTTATATTAATTAACATGCTCCAGCCAAGTAGGGTCACGCTAAAGCGCACCACACACCTTAAATGGAAAAGGTACGCGGTACCCACCCTACTTACAAAATTGAGGTCTTTTGTGATTCCAAATCGTTTTTTACCCATACTAATAGTTGCTATATTTCTCTTGCTTGGTGGTACTGTTGGTGCTGTATTACTCAATTGGTATATTTATGGAAAACCTAATTTCTTCCTCTTACTTGGTGGCAGTGGATTTTTTATCAGCACTATATTAACTATACATATCTATAGTTTAAATATAATCAAACAGATTCAAGCCATAAATGCTCAAATTCCACGCCTCAAAAACAGCACTGAATATATTCCAACCATAACAATTTCGCCGTTTGCTTTATTTAATTTAATCCAAGGATTATTAAAAATACAGAATGACCTTAAACAAATCATTATAGAAGACACCCAAAACCATACGCAAGTCCAACAAGCCCTAGAAGCCGCTCGCCTCCAAGCTGAAGCTGCTAACCATTCCAAACGCTTCTTAGCTAATATGTCTCATGAAATTCGTACCCCTATGAATGCCATTGTGGGCATGACATATTTAGCACTAGATACTGCTGTTGATCCCAAACAACGTAGCTATCTGCTTGAGATCGAAACGGCATCCAAATCCTTACTGAAGCTTCTGAATGATATCTTAGATTTTTCTAAGGTAGAAGCTGGCAAACTCTCTTTGGAAAGAAGTAAGTTTCAATTAGAGCAGGTCATTAACGATGCTTTTTCTATTGTACGCCAAAAAGCTCAAGATAAGGGCATCGAATTATTATTTGAAGCTCATGGAATGCAAAATATTCTTTGTAATAAGCAAGAATTACTAGGTGATCCGCTACGTTTAGGCCAAGTGTTATCTAATCTATTATCTAATGGTATTAAATTTACCTCTAATGGCCATGTGCGGCTTGTGATTATTCAAAAGTGTTTGACAAAACAACAAGTGGTTCTGGAATTTGGTGTTGAAGATACCGGGGTTGGTATGACTTATCAACAGAAGACCAATGTATTTCAAGAATTTATTCAGGCTAGTAATTCTACAACTCGTAAATATGGTGGTACCGGTTTAGGTTTAGCTATTTCTAAGCATTTGGTAGAGCTTATGGGCGGGCAGATTATAGTTAAGAGTTCGTTGCAGCAGGGTTCTACCTTTTATTTTACGATTTCCTTTGCTATAGCTCCCCAAGTAAATCGACCTGATGATTATAATCGTTGTATTGAAGCTGAGATTACTAAACTACGAGTCTTGATTGTTGATCATTACAAACCAGCTCGCTTGAGTTTAGTAAGCCTACTTGAGCTGCTTGGGATTACTGATATAGAAAGCTATGCGGATGGTAATACAGCTATTAATCATCTTCAGACGGTTGGAAATGTTGGAACTGTTTATGATGTGCTGTTTGTCAATTGGATTATGCCTGGTTTAGATGGATATAGGTTGTTGCAAACTCTAAACCTTAAAAAAATTCCATTACCTAAACGGATCATTGTCATTTCAGCTTATAATCTTGACCAATTTCAAAACCAGCTTCAAGAGTTTGCAATTAAATCTATTCTTATTAAACCAAGCTTACCAAGCGCGTTGATGGCGGCTTTGTCGCCTTCAGTGCAGATTGTGGCAACACCTGGCAATTCTACATTCCTACCGTCTACAGCATATTTAGGAATGCACATATTGCTAGTAGAAGATAATAGCGTTAATCAATATTTGGCACTAGAACTATTAAAAAAATGTAAAGTTATAGCAGATGTTGCTAACAATGGCGCAGAAGCCATAGAGATTATAAATAATAAAGACCCTGATCATTATGCCCTAGTATTAATGGACATTCAGATGCCAGTTATGGATGGATATGAGGCTACTCAAAGATTACGCTCTGATTCACGCTATACTAAATTGCCGATTATCGCTATGACTGCTAGGGCTTTAACAGAAGAACGGCAGCGTGGTTTAGCATTAGGCTTTAATGATTATCTAACTAAGCCATTTGCACCCCAAAGTTTGTTTGCTTTATTAGGCAATTATTATCAGCCACTAAAAAACGTTTTGATGGAGGATGTTGGGTCGTCGATAGAGCCACCAACCCAATCTACAGATAGCATCAACGCTAAATTAGCAACTATCCCAGGTCTAAATACCCAACAAGGGTTATTATATTGTGAAGGTGATTCAGAATTATATATTGAATTATTAAATAGTTTTTATGATGAATATCAAGACGTTATCTCCAAATTACGAACTACACTCGAAACATCTGATTGGAAACAGGCCACTCGCATAGCCCATACCCTAAAAAGTTTAGCATCTACCTTAGGCATGGAAAAAGTTGGAACTGTAGCTGCAACTTTAGAACAAGCAGCCACAACACATAACCTTAGTACCTTTGGAATGTTACCAGATCTCATCAAAACCCTCAGTCCCATTATTGATGGATTGCGCACCATAGTTGTAACACCACAAGATGCATTAATACCGCCAATAATTGATCCAGAACACCTTAAAAATTATATACAACAATTGCTTTCTGAAGGCGATACCGACGCTTTAGAACTCTGGAATCACAATCAAGCAACATTTGCCCAAATACTACCATTTAATACTATGCAGAAAACTAACCAGGCTCTACAACAATTTGATTTTAATACAGCCCTAGAATTATTAATGGAATCAAAGGATTGACCATGCATTATGCATACTTAGATCGTCCCACCATTATGGTGGTAGACAGCATCCCAACCAATCTTAATATTTTGAATCAAATACTCAAAAAATCGTATCGAGTAAAAATGGCTAGCTGTGGTAACAAAGCTCTAGAATTAGCAATCACAGCTCCGCCTGATTTGATATTATTAGACACAGCACTACCCGATATAGACAGCTTAGAGATCTGTCGCCGCCTCAAAGCACATCCAACTACAGTAAAGATTCCAATTATTCTAATGGTTCCAGAACCTTTAAGCCTAGAATATGAACAACAAGGTTTTGCAGTAGGAGCCGTGGATTACCTCCATAAACCGCTATCTTTTCCCACTACTTTAGCAAGAGTTAAAACTCATCTCCAGATAAAAAATTGGCAAGATTTTCTACAAGACCAAAGTGCCTGGATGCAGCAAGAAGTGCAACGCCGTGTTCAACAAGTACTGCAATTACAAACCGCTACTATACAGGTCATCATAGATTTAGCTGAATTTCGGGATGAAGAAACTAGTAACCATATTCGACGCACTCAAGAATATGTACGTTGTCTTGGACACTGGCTGGTGCAAAATAATCGTTATGAGACTGAATTAGACACTATGGCAGTTGAGCAAATGGCTCAAGCTGCCTCATTACATGACATAGGCAAGATTGCAATACCAGAACATATCCTACTCAAGCCAGATCGACTCACTACAGATGAATTAAAGATCATGCAGACTCATACTACTCGTGGCCATACCATCTTAGAAAAAATCCGCCGTGATGTCGATGCAGATAATCCCTTATTATTATATAGCTCCCAAATTACGCGACATCATCATGAACATTGGGATGGTAATGGATATCCTGATGGTTTGCAGGGCGAGGCTATTCCTTTGGCTGCACGTTTGATGGCCGTTGCTGATGTATATGATTCTAGCCGTTCGGCACGTCCTTATAAACAGGCATTGCCTCACAAGGAATCGGTAGATTCATTAGTCCAACAACAGGGCAAACAATTTGATCCAAAATGTATTGAGGCTTTTTTAAATCTAGAATCTAAGATACAAATAATTGCAGATCAATTTGTGGATGGAACGTAACTAAGGCTCTATGTAGTAGTAGATTATAGGGTGCGCGGTGCGCACCCTACTAAAGTGCGATATAATTTCTATTTTATCCATTAAATTCAATTATTTATGATAATCGGTATAATGTCTAATATCCCGTTTTATCGTGTTTGTATGCCAAAAGTCAGTCTGGCCAATAGTCATCATTTAAAAGATCCTGTTTTTGGTAAGGACACTGTTTAGGAAATATACTTTTTTTAATTCCAGTTTCCTTACAAGCAATACGGATAGCAGATGGATAGGCATTATCGATAGCTTCGTTTATAAAAGGTTTAAGACTTGGACTGAAGCCGATATTACGCTCTATCTGCACCCTTTGCTCAATAATAGAACCACGCCAACTTGATGAACGATGCTCAGGCTGATATTGCCACTTAAGTAAATGTGCTATGAGGACAATGAGTCGACTTACAAGCTCATTACGGTGGTAGCGGCCCATATCTTCTAGCTCCTCAATTAGCAATTCTCTATCTAATTCTTGTACCCTACCTTCACGTAGCAAATTAATTTGCGAATTAATCCAGGCATAAAAATCCTGTTCATATAAAGCAGCATGTGGTTGTAACATAGGCATAGAGATTTTTCCTAGAAAATGATTTTGTATGTATGCTTAATATGGTGAATTTTCTGATTTTACCGCTTTTTGTGGGTAATAATATCCTACGAATAATTAGCTTTATAAGTATTGATAGTACACACTTATCATACTCTTCTTGGCCATAAATTAATTTTGTTCCTAATTTTATATGGCATTATCAAATAGTTATATGCCCACAGAAAGTGATAAAATCAGGCTTTTAAATCTAGAATCCAAGATACAAATAATTGCAAATCAATTTGTGGATGGAACGTAACTACGGCTCTATGTAGTAGTAGATTTTAGGGTGCGCAGTGCGCACCCTACTAAAGTGCGATATAATTTCTATTTTCTATATTAAATTCAGTTAGTTATGATAACAGATATAATGTCTAATATAGTAATTTAATCAGTTGGGTTAAACTGATTGCAAACCAACCTATAAAATTATCCAATTAGGAATAGCAACCTAATGACTGATAACGACACTTATAAACAGCAAGAACATACTCTTGCTTCTACAAACGCTGTTAAGTCTAGGAAGCGTCAAGAAGATCAACAATCCTTTCTAGACATCTATCGCAATAAGCGATTGTATCCATTTTTTCAACCTATTTTAGACTTTCGTTCGCTAAAATATATTGGAGTTGAGGGATTTATTCGTGGTCCTGAAGTTTCTATCCTGCATAAACCACAAGCATTATTTCTGGTTGCTAAACAAATGGGCTTGCAACCACAATTTGAAGGTCTATGTCGCAATCTTATCTTTACTGAATTTGCCAAATTTAACCAGAATGGATGCCTATTTTTAAACGTTAGCATTAATTGCTTAGACGATTTTGATTTTTTGGATGGCAATACAACTCATTTAGCAACGCACTTTAATATCCTACCTAAACAGATAGTGTTGGAAATAACAGGTACGCAAACGATTGATGATTTTACTACACTACAAACGTTACTCCATAATTATCAGCAATTAGGCTATCGTATTGCCATAGATGACTTTGGAGAAGGTGCATCTAATTTACGTCTGTGGTCCGAGATAAAGCCTGATTTTGTCAAGATAAACCAATATTTTATAACAGGAATTGCTGAAGATAAAGTAAAATTTAATATGGTGCGAGCCATCTGTGAAATGGCCGCTTCAAGTCATGTTGCTATTATTGCTGAAGGGATAGAAACTGAAGCAGAACTTACCGTATTGCGTGATCTTAATATTGCATACGGGCAAGGGGATATTATTGCCGAACCACAATCTGTACCTCAATTAATACTAAAAGAATCTGTATCTAGTATATTGTACAGAAAGATAACTCCTGTTGCAGCACCTATATTTGTGTCTGAGACAGTGACAGTAACTGCCAGTACGCTGCTTAATCCTGTAGAACCTATATACGTGGAATATAATAATGATGAGGTATTTGATCGATTTGAACACGAACCTAAATTATTAGTATTGCCAGTTGTTGATCCAGATTCAAAACCAATTGGCCTGATTAATCGTTATACCCTTATTGATCGTTTTGCCCGTCCATTTCGGCGCGAATTATTTGGTAAAAGATCATGCAAATTGTTTATGAATAAAACACCTATTATCGTTGATCATATCACACCCATTCAAGATATTGGTCGCATTTTAAGTCAAGCTGCATCTGTTAATATGTTGGATGGCTTTATTATTACTGAACATGATCGCTACATTGGTGTAGGTAGCAGCCAAATGGTCATGGCAATGGTAACTGAGATGCAATTGCGTGCGGCCCGCTATGCCAATCCATTAACTGGTTTGCCAGGCAATGTTCCAATCAACGAAACTATTGAGCGACTATTACTTAGGAAGTTAGACTTTACCGCCTGCTATTGTGATCTTGACCACTTTAAACCCTACAATGATGTTTATGGATATAGTCGTGGTGATGATTTGATTCAATTTTTAGGCGAAATATTAATAGATGTTGCTAGTGGTGAATATGATTTTGCTGGCCATATCGGTGGTGATGATTTTATGTTGCTTTTGCAAAGCACCGATTGGCAACAACTCTTACAACAGGGTATAGAAAAGTTTGATGCTGGAATGCAAGATTTTTTAGATCAACAGCATATCTTAGATGGAGGTTATTATGGAGAAGATCGTAAAGGCAATAAAGTTTTTCACTCTATTCCTGCTTTATCTATCGGCTGTTTAACTGTAACACCAGGCATGTTCAACAGCCATCATGAGATCTCATCTGCTGTAGTAGATACTAAAAAACGAGCTAAAAAGATCTCAGGTAGCAATGTGTTTATCGAACGGCGTTTACTTACTAAATACGGCACTGGTTCAGTCTGATGTTTGCACGTAACATTATAATTATATTGCATTATTTTTATAATGTCTATGGCCCAACAGTAACTGCTACAATATTATCAGCTTGTTCTATGGTCCATATTATAGCTGGAGTAATAATTGCTCCAATAATGCAGCTAGAAACTCCAATTTGGGCAAATAGACTTAGCCATACTGTAGCTGGTCGAGATGGAAACAGCATCCCACCGCCCCATAGCATAATTATTTCAGATGGCCCAACAGCGGCAGCAGTAGCCATTGTTGTTGTTGCTGCGATTACGCAGCCAAGAGCTTGTTGTTCTGCGTCTCCCATAGGATGGTTAGGGTTTATAATGGTTCCAGTGGTTATAGGTTCTTGCTGTATGACAAAAGGATTATTTGTTTTCCCTGTTTGTGAATTTGCTAGTGCGGATGTGGTTAATAAATTTAGTATTGTTAAGGCTGCTATTAATAGCAGCCTATTGACAATATTAATATTTTGTAAGTTATTTTTCGATGCATATTCTAAAATATATTTATTATCTAAAAAAGCCCTATGGAGTTTGGACATATTCTACATTATTCCCAAAAAACTGTTGCGCAATAGCAGCAAAAAAACTATCCCCCATAGTACCATAATTACTAAGAAAGGCCACTATTGGCACAGCTGTAAGACTGCCAATAGTACAACCAGAAGCTATAGTAGTAGCTAATAATCCCAAACCGAGTAAAGGCGTATTCGATACTATAGTCGTTGCGCCTGATGCTAACATAGCCACTTCCATAGGGGATGAAAGCATAGAAGCAGTAAACCCTGCAACAGCCCCAACAATACATCCTGTACTCTGAATCTCAGACTCCGACATTGGCCGAATTGAAGCAAGTAGAGTACCATCTGATCCTATATCAGCAGATACATAATTGAATATAATATTCTCAGATTGATCCAGCATCCAACTAATACTAGGCATAGCTGTGGCAGCTAAAGCACAAGATCCACCACCAAGAATACTCATAATTGGAATAAATAGGGTTATAGGCCCCGTCGCTACATGTTGCGCACCTGATACTAACATGAGTGCTTCCATAGGCCCTGTAATATAGGTAGCTATGATAACAACAGTAGCAAATCCTAAACAGGCAACGCCTTGAATAGCAGGGCCAGACATAGGGGCTATTTGGGGTTTGGCATAGTCTGCTGTATATCCTATTTGGCTCCATAGCATAAGTATTAGCAGCAACCACTGCCTCATGTTTTTCATTGTACTTTGTTACTCGTATTTAGCGTACTATCCCAATCAGTGAAATAGATGGTGGTGCTAATGGTGCAGGAGAATTTTTTGAATTTTTGATAGTATCTAGTGTTGCTGGTATTATATTAACATTTGGCATTGTCTTTGTTAAATTAATAGGTTTAGGAGTTTTAATCTTAGCCTGTTTTTTAGATTGTTCTATAGTTTTTTCTAAAGGTTGTTGTGTAACATTTTCTGTAGTTGTTTTAGTATCTATATTTTTAGGTATTTCAATTTGAGGTGTCTTGATAATTTCTGGACTTGGTCGTGTCAATAAATTATTGGTTATAATAGCAGGTTTAGAAATATTGGCAGATTCTAAACGTGTGGTAGGTAATTCAGAGGATTTAGCATCCGAAATCAAGTCCGAACCTTGTAATTTATTGCTTTGTTCATAAGCCCAAATTATTCCTGGAGTTGCAACAGCTCCCATAGAACAAGTACCAGCAACCAAAGTAGACATAATACCAAGCCATAAAGTAGAAGATGCTGAAGGAATCAGCATCCCACCAGCAGTCACCATCAAAGTTTCATTAGCACCAATCAAACTTGCCAAAATAGCAGCAGCACCACCTGCTGCAATACAACCTATTCCCTGTTCAAAGACATAGCTTTTATTAGAGGGCATTGGTTCTCTTTTAGAATCTTTAGAATCTATAGAAGTCTTAGAAGGTTTAGGAGTTATTATGGGGGGGGATGCAAAGATTTCATCCCAACTCCAGACTGCTAAAGGGGTGACAATAGCCCCACCTATACAGCCCAGACTTGCCATTGTAGCCACTAAACTGGTAAATAATACAGATGCAGAAGAGGGGATAATTGCACCACCAGACATTAGCATAATTACTTCAGAAGGGCCTATTGTATAAGCTAAAGCCATTGCAGAAGCTGCTCCTACCATACAACCAACTGATTGTTGCTCTGCACTATTCATAGGCCGAATTTGGGATATTTGAGTATCTAAATTAGGTATTTCATTGCTTTGAGCAAGATTTATCCTACCTATAAGTATAGATAATAGAAAAATGTATAATATATTTGGAATTTTCATTTTATTGCTAAATTTTTTATTTTTGTTAGATGGTACTGTGTTCTGATAGTGGCTTAACATTTTTTGTATAAAATTCTATTTTAGGTATGTTTGGGTATTATTTGGAGGCTAAAACAGTTACCAATTTTTTGTATATTAGCATATATTTTTGGACTTTGGACAAAAATATATAAATATATCTCATAATAACAGGGATTGGTTCAGTCGGATGTTTGAACATAACATCATAATTATATTACATTATTTTTATAATAGTTGTAAGGTCTCGCAATAGAAACTTTACAAGCAAATTTTTTAAATTGACACTATCACAATATCGCACTATCACACTATCTCTAGGATAAAATTTTGAGACGATTTTAGAGGATAGCATAGTAAAAATTGTTTTTAAATAACATAATGTTAGTTGATGAATTATACTGAACCAGTGCCTTCATTCCATGCTATTGATAATTTTGATGGCAAATATGTGCTAATAATAACCAACAAAATTGTGTGGTATTTTATCTTGAACAATTCTGTGATATTTTTAGACATTAATGGGGTATTAATATCCTCTACAATGCATCTAGCCACTTTAGGACGGTTAAATGATATTTATTCGCCTATTGCTGTAGGCTTGTTGAATAATCTATGTCAAACCACCAATGCTAGAATAGTGGTATCTTCTTCATGGCGGTTGTATGGTCGAAAAGTGGTATATAATAATCTATTTAAATCCATTGCAATGTTAAACTGGATGTTGACTTCTAAGCACAAACCAATCCCTATACATATTAAGTTCTTTGACGAGGAACCCAATAAAAACGAAAGTTGGTGTACTCCATTTAGGATGGATATATTAAGATCTAGAGGTGAGGAAATAGATGCTTGGCTTGATACTTGGGGGCATCTGATTGATAATTATTGTATTTTGGATGATACCCGTAATGTGTTACCACATCAAAAAGATCATTTTGTTTGTATCGAACGTAATGAATCGGGATTTGATGTTGATTATTATGAACAGGCTTTAGGAATATTGCAGCAGCCTAATAATCCACAACAGCTAAAACTAAACCCATAGTGCGATTAACTTAGACTCGATGTTAAAAAGTTAGAAAACGCTTATATACTTAAATATTGGATAACTGATTCTACCGCTTTCTGTGGGCATATAACTATTTGATAATGCTATATAAAATTATGAACAAAAGTAACTTATCGCCAAGAAGAGTATGATAAGTGTGTACTATCAATATTTATAAAGCTAATTATACGTAGGATATTATTACCCACAGAAAGCGGTAGAATCAGCATATTTTAACAATTCCGCGTGGGTATGATGAGGCTCCGCCTCTTGGCTAACCATTGTTGTATGAATCGTATTGGTGACTTGAACATTTAACTGATTAGACGTTGCGCAGCTTCCTGATAGTTTTGAGCGGTTTGAGTAATTACTGTTTCAGGTAAAATTGGGGCTGGCGGCGTTTTATTCCAACCTATAGTTTCCAGATAATCACGCACGAATTGTTTATCAAAGCTAGGCGGATTTTGGCCTGGCTGGTATTTATCCATCGGCCAAAATCGGGAAGAATCTGGGGTTAATAATTCGTCGATAAGTACTAAACGCCCAGTTTCATCATGACCAAATTCAAATTTGGTATCCGCAATGATAATGCCTCGTTCTTGGGCATAAACAGAACATTCTTGATAGATGCGTAAACTCATATCACGCACTTGATTGGCCGTTTCGTTTCCTAACAGGGCTATGGTATAATCAAAATCTACATTTTCGTCGTGATCACCTACGGCGGCCTTAGTCGAAGGGGTAAAAAGTGGAGTGGTGAGGCGTTCTGCTAATTGTAATCCAGTTGGTAATTTGAGACCGCATACACTGCCGGTGCGTTGATAGTCCTTCCAGCCCGATCCTATTAAATAGCCTCTAACTACGGCTTCTATTGGCAGCGGGGTGAGTCTTTGGACAATGATGGCTCGATTTTCAAGAATTTGCCTTTGTTCTGAATCTAAGATAATTGTATTTAACGGGATTTCGGTAAGATGATTGGGGATAAAGTTTTGAGTACGTTGAAACCAAAAATTGGATAAGCCTGTTAATACTGCACCTTTACCAGGAATAGGTTGGGAGAATACGACATCATAAGCAGATATGCGATCTGTAGTTACGATTAGCAAATGTGCGTCGTCTACTATATATAGATCTCTAACTTTGCCGCGATTGAGGAGTTGTAAATGCGGTAGTTCGGATTGAAATAAGGCTTGCTGGTTATCCATGATGAATGAGTTATGAAGTTTGTTTGGAATTTATTTGAACTATGATTTGCAATACTCTCATGATTATTTAGATGCTAACATAGTATGTAGGATGGGTAGAGCAAAGCTAAATCTATAGCATCTCAATAACGCATGGCAAACTTTATAGTGTGTACATTGTTACATATAGGGTGTAGGATGTTCCCACACAGAACTGATGAACAATCAAGCTGTTACCATGATAATCCAAAATTTCACGCTACTTTAATGTTATAACGAAATTGATGGTAAGATTATATCGGTGTAACTTGATGTTCAGTCACTGTAATATCTGCTTCTGGATGATGATTACGGATTAAAGCTTGAGTTGCCTCTACCTGACTACTTGGTACATCCACCATAAGTAGAATTAAGCCTCTATTTATCTGAGCACGGAATCTATCCAAAGAATGATTATGTTCATGACTACCAAGCATTGCTGATACCACGCCACCTAAACCGGCTCCAGCAGCAGCTCCTGCTAATAGAGCACCGCCGCCAAGTATTAACCCAGGCGGTGGAAAGGCTACAGCCATTATGCCTCCTAGTAAACCTGCTATACCACCTAAACCAATTCCCCATTCAATACCATGAGCTAATTCAGTTTTTTGCCATACTGTAGCTTCTGGTAATCCTTCAAGATGTTGGGATAAGCTTGCAACTACATGCAAATTATTTTCAGAGATCCCCTTGGTCTCTAATTCTTGCACTACTTGTTTGCAGCTTTCAACATTTGGCATTAATACATATAAACGGCGCATAAGTTAGTCCTTACTTAGTAAAGTCCTTTCGAATTACTCACAAAGCACGTAGTTGAGATGTAGTTTCGTCACTATATTCAGTACAATCTGGATGACATTGAATAGTATGCGCAAATTCAAAATCTTCTGGAAATTGTTGCGCAACTACCCAAATTTGAATAATATCTTTGCTTAAACGCGGCAAAGCTGTAAGAGCACTGCGAGTTCTAGCCGCATCAAAAAAAGCAAATGGTTCATCTAGGAATATAAACTGATTTTCACATACTACTCTATCAATAAGTTTTTGCGATAAGGACAATCGTAATGCCAGCATCATTTGGCGTTGGGTGCCACTAGATACTTCGTCAAACTCCATAAAATCGCGTTTTTCATTGGAAAAAGCTCGTATTGTTAAGTCTTCATCAATTTGGAGATGTTGATAACGATCTTCAGTAAACATCGGCAATGTCCGACTTGCCAAGCCTCGTAAATGGTGATTAAATTTATGAGACAGGTGCCGCATGGCCCCTTGTAATAATTCTTCAGCTTGAATAAGTACTTGAATACGTTCCTGTAATTCTCGTTCTTCAGTTTGCAAAGCAGTATTCAAGCTAGCAAGACGGTCATTTATCTGACGTTGCTCAGATTCATGTAATAATTTTTGATGAAGTTCCGTTTGGTGCCAAGCAATGCGTTGTAGTACTTGGTCTAACCATTTAGTTTTTTTAGTTACAATATCTTCGATTTCTGGTACGGTAATTTGGGCTTTTAATAAGCGTTGCTGTAGAGCATGGGCTTTGATGGCCAATGTTTTTTTAGGCGGTCGTATTTTATCTGGATTTAATTGTAGATTTCTGGGTAATCCAATGTCTAACTCATCCAAAACTGCTAAAATATCCGCAAGTTGATTGCCTGCATCCCGTAATGCTTTTTTGCGTCTGTTAAGAACAAATATGTAGATCCAAATCAGTATTATTATTAATATATTAACCAAGCTGCTATATAGTAACCATTGGGTTAGCACTATAATTTCTATTGGCACAATGTTAGCTATAATATTAGTTATGATGTTAGCTATTATGGGTTGTTTTGGATAAAAGCTTAATGCAAACCAGGTTCCAAAACTTATTATTGCTAATAGTAAGGCTACTAGTTGCAATCGTATCATCCAATGCTTATTAGTTTTGTCTCGTTGCTGTTTAGTTATACGTTGTTGATAGTCTGTAGCTATATCTTTAAGATATTGTTTATTATCCTTAAAGTTTTTTTCTCGATTGGCAAGATCATTTTGATCTGTAGTTAAAATATGGGTTTGTTGTTCATTAAATGCCAAATTGGCAACCTGTTTATCAGTATCAGCAATACGAATTGTAAGTTCCTTTTGGGTTAGTTTATTTTGTTCCAATTCGGCTTGTAGTTCTTGACGACATTTAATTAATGGTGCAATGCCAGCCATAATGTGTATGGCATTTCCTTGGGGTTTAGGGGCTGTAATTTCACGTTGGGCTAGATAAAATGAGTCTATGAAGGCTCCAAAGTTGTAGCCTAATAAGCCTTCTAAAGCGGTATTTACTGGGATAATACCACGGGCTATAGGATTATCTGGATCATTGGTTCTATATAGACGTGCTGTATGATTATTATCTCGATCTAGGGAACGGGATAGTTGATAGCAAATATCATCTTTGAGGTTAAATTCTAAGATAACTGCACACCGATTTTCGCCCCAGCGAATCAATTTTCGGGTTTCATTTGGTTTAACTGCAAAGGTGCGGCCAAATAGTGCGAAACATATAGCTTCACCTATGGAGCTTTTCCCTGATTCATTGCTGCCACTGATGGCTATGATTCCATGTGTGGGTAAGTTGTTTAACTTGAGATGGCGATATTTGAGGAAGTTTTCGGCAGTGAGTCCTTGAATTATCATGCTTGCCCCTCTTCTTCCATGCAGCGCAGCTTTCTTTCAACTAGATTTACGGCAGCATCAAATATTGCTTGGTTGAAATTGGTTTCAGAATCTTGTTTGCGCTGGCGTTCAGTTATTGTGTATTCAATAAATGCGTCCCGCGCTCGTTGGGGCCGCTCCAAACTTAAGGGCTTAATTTCGTCATTAGGTTGGAGCATAAATCAGCCTCTAAAAGACATAAATTTTGAAATTAGTAGAGTTGTAATGGTTATTAATTTTTTATTATATTAAGACATTATTGGAAATCCTCAATTGGTGTGTTATTTTTTATCGAGTTTGAAAGAGGATTTCCAATAATGTCTATTTAATATTATATCTATAAAGCTATTATACAGCGCACCACCATAATTTTAGATTTTTGAACCATGATTCACTTGATCTTCATAATTACCATAAATACTTTAATCAAGATAATTTAGTTAATCTTGAAAATCAAGGTTCAAAACATTTAGCATAAAAAATTCCAGATTATAAAGGTGTGCAGCATATAGCTTTTCATAAATTTAAGTTTTACAAAATGGTAGGCTTAGACCTTAATTAGACAAGATATGTATGTAAATTGTTTATTTAAAGGACTATAGAATATTAGGATAAGCTTTTAATTAAGTGCTATAGGCTGCTACATAGACTATTGAAACTATTAGACTGATGGGTTTCGCTTAGGCTCTACCCATCCTACCACTTTAAAATCAATTACTGAGAGTTAATCCAATCTCCTATTAAAGCACCTACTAAAGCACTTGCAGGAACAAATACTTGGCGACCACCCCAAGCGGCTACAAATTCAGCAGCAGCATTAGGAGCCGCTACCATGACTTGAGCGGCTGTAGGGGCAGCAGCAGTTACAGCACCTGGAGCAGTAGCAACAGTAGTACCAACAGCCGTAGTAGCTGGAACAGCAGCAGTGGCAGCAGCTTCAGCTCCCCATAGACCTAGACCTAAACCCCAATCTCCAGTAATTGCAGAATAGGCTAAAATTCCGCCAATAGCACCAATACCCATAGCAATCATACTGCTAGTGGAAACATCCTGCTGACCATTGCCCATGCCTGGAGCTACCGCCCATGCTGGTGTGAAAGCACCAAATAGTACTAAACTACAGGCTAATACCATGATGCGTAATTGTTTAATTTGTAAACCTAAAATAGACATGATATCTATTCTCCTGATAATTTTTACTAAATTTAAAAATTGTTTAGGTTCACTATTTATTATAGCGTACCTAATCTTTATTCTACTCAATTAAACTTTTATAGTGCAATATATTATCAAAAATTAATTATTTATTGAAATGTATATATTAAACCAGTTTTTACATTAACTAACATAATACCATATTACTATACGAAAACAATATTATATTATAATAATATTGCCTTGTTATGTAAAATATTTAATTGTTCATATCATACCTACATAGCATCTAGGGCATTTCATCAAGTTGTAGCTCTTTTTTAGGAGCTATTAGATTACTACGATCTATACCTAATGCTACCACAGCAGCACTAGCAACATATATAGAAGAGTAAGTGCCTACTATAATACCAACTAGTAGTGCCAAAGAAAAACCTCTAATGATCTCACCTCCAAAGTTATACAATGCTAATACAGTTAACAGTGTTGTACCAGAAGTAATTAAAGTACGCGAAAACGTCTCATTTAAAGATATGTTTATGATCTCTATTACCGTGCCTTTGCGCAATTTACGAAAATTTTCACGAATCCTATCAAATACTACTATAGTATCGTTGAGTGAGTAACCAATCACTGCTAATACAGCGGCCAATACTGTAAGGTCAAATTCGATTTGGAACGCCGAAAATATTCCCAAAGTAGCTATTACGTCATGAATAATAGCGGTAATAGCTCCTACAGCAAAGCGGTATTCAAACCGCATGGCTACATACATTAAGATTCCGATTAATGAATATAGGATTGCTAGTCCACCTTCTTCTACTAGTTCTTTGCCTACTTGAGGGCCTACATATTCAACACGCCGTTTTTCTACTTTAGCAGCCTGTTGTAGAGCTTCAAAAGCGCGGGTGCTTAAAGTTATTCCACTAGTTTCGGAATCGCTGATACCTAATCTTATTAATACATCTTTAGGGGTTCCAAAACGTTGTACTGAAGCATCTGCAAAGCCTGCTTTTGCAAGCAATTGGCGGACGGTGCTTAAATCTGCAACGTCTTTGTCATAATGTACTTCTATTAGGGTGCCGCCAGTAAAATCGAGACCAAAAGCAAATCCATATATAAAGAATGATCCAAAACATAGCACTATCAAAAATGCTGATATTGCTGCCATAGTATGGCGTAAACTCAAAAAGTCAATATTACTAACTTTATTAAATATCTTCATGATTAAATATCTTCATGATTAAAAATTTTCATCTTGCCACCTATCAATTTTATATATAGGATGCGCTGAGGTACGAAGCGCATCAATATCATTAGCTTAAAATGATGGGTTTCGCTTTGGATCTACCCATCCTACATGTAAACTGATAGGTGGTAAGATTGTAGGGTGCGTATCGCGCACCATACAATACCATTAGATAGACAGTGTTTTAAGGCGGCGATTGCTAAATAAAGCATTGACAATGGTTCTGCTAACTGTCACCGAAGTAAAAACTGAAGTAAATATGCCAAACATTAGTACAACTGCAAAGCCTTTAACAGGACCAGTACCAAAACTGAATAATACTATACCAGCAATTAGAGTAGTTACATTAGCATCTAAAATACTAGACCAGGCCTTTTCGTATCCTGAGGCAATACTGGTTAAAGGCGAGTTGCCATTGCGTAATTCTTCACGTATCCGTTCATATATAAGTACATTGGCATCGACTGCCATACCTACAGTTAATACGATAGCGGCAATACCAGGTAAGGTCAATGTAGCCTGCAATAAGGATAATGCGGCAAGTAGTAACACTATATTTATGATCAGTACCAAATCTGCTATGAGGCCAAATACCTTATAGTATAAGACCATGAATATAATCACTAGAACCGTGCCAAATAATGCTGCAGTGAAGCCTTTATTAATAGTATCTTGACCCAAGCTGGGACCTACAGTACGTTCTTCAACAATCTCAATGGGAGCAGCCAATGCACCAGCGCGTAGTAATAAGGCTAGATTGCGGGCCTCTTGGGGATTATCAAGTCCAGTAGTCTGGAAGCGTCGGCCAAAAGGTTCTAAAATATTCGCAATGCTGATAACTTCTTCTACCATACGACGGGTTCGTGTTGGTTTACCATCTATCATTTTGGTTTCAGTACGGATTTCTTTAAACACTACTGCCATAGGTTTGCCTACATTTTCAGTAGTAAAGTTGCGCATTCGGTTGGCTCCTATACTATCAAGACTAACAAAGACCGCAGGTTGGTTATTGCGCTGGTCAAATCCAGATGAGGCATCTGTGATGCGATCTCCAGTAATAATAACTCTATTGCTTAGAAGTACTGGATGGCCTTCACGGTCTTTATACAGTCTAAATCCTATAGGCACTCGCCCACTAATTGCATCTTCAACACTATGATGATCATCTGCTAATCTATATTCTAAAGTAGCAGTAGCTCCCATAATTTCTTTGAGACGAGCAGGATCCTGTACACCTGGTAGTTCTACGACTATACGTCGTTCACCTTGGCGTTGGATAATAGGTTCAGCTACTCCAAGGGCATTGATCCGATTCCGTAAGGTAGTGATATTTTGTTCTAATGCAAATTTTTTGACTTCGGTTTCTTCTTTAGGGCTTAGTTTGGCTATCAAATTAAAGGTTTGGCCAAATTCTGTCTGAGTTAATAACAGACTAGGAAATTCTCTATGTAATAGTGTTTCGGCTTCATCTCTAATAGCCAAATCTCGAAATTTTACGCTGACCAACTTAGTGCCATGGGTAACTGTAGAGTAGCGAATACGGGCTTTGCGTAATAGAGTGCGTATATCGCCTGTATAGCGTTCTAGGGCTTTATCTAGGGCTGCGTCCATATCAACATCTATAAGTACATGGATGCCACCACGTAAGTCTAGTCCTAGGTACATAGGCCGTACCTTTAAACTGGCAAGCCACCAGGGTAAGTCTGGTGCTGGAGTTAAAGCAGAATTATATTTATTACCGACTGTGGCTGCGATTATATCTTTGGCCTGTAATTGGGTTTCTGTAGACTTAAAGCGTAGTAGCAGTTTATTTTTGGAAATTCGATCAATGCGTTTTAAGGCAATTTTAGCTTTTTTTAAAGATTTTATAATAGAAGTTTCTAAAGCCATATCTATCTTTGCATCGCGCACCGCTGCAATTTCTATAGATGGGTCTTGGCTGTAAATGTTAGGCAGTGCCAATAATATTCCCATCACAATAATACTGAGTATCAGTAGATGTTTCCAGAGTGGGTCTTGGTTCATATAGTCCTATTTTTTTTGATCTTTAAGTTGTAATCCATAATAATACATTTAAATTAATTATATTTTAAATGTATTTCAAAATAAAACCAAAGTTGAGGGATTATAATCCTTTGGAGATTGTAATTTGGAAGGGAATTATAATTCTTTCAGGGAACCTTTGGGCAATACGGTTTCTACTGCTAAACGTCGGATCTTGACTTGCACATTGGTTGCTATTTCTAAGACTGCAAAATTATCTCCTAAGTCTGCAATGCGGCCTACTAGACCACCATTAGTAACGATTTCATCGCCTTTCACTAAACCATCTACCATAGCTTTATGTTGTTTTTGACGTTTTATTTGGGGATGAATCATAAATATATACAGCACTACTACTAGTCCAATAGGCAGCAATAAGGCTAAAGGGTCGTTTGCTCCTGATGCTGCTGTAGCTTCGGCAAAGGCATTTGAAACAAAAAAATTCATGAATTTACCTGTTTTTATAGGGAAATATTTAGGGTTCCCACACCAGTAGTTGGGAATGCTTTTAGTAAAATTGTATTAAGATTAAAATGAACCCTAAAATTTTGCAAATATTTTTTATGAAGTAGGGTTCGCTTATTTAAAATTCAGTTCAGTAAAATAGGGACTGGTTCAGTCTGATGTTTGAACATAACATCATAATTATATTACATTATTTTTTATAATAGTTGCAAGGTCTCACAATAGAAATTTTACAAGCAAATTTTTTAAATTGACACTATCACATCTATCTAGGACAAAATTTTGAGACGATTTTAGAGGATAGCATAATAAAAATTGTTTTTAAATAACA
>LFCU01000036.1 GCA_001044195.1 Candidatus Achromatium palustre | reverse complement strand
TTGTCTGGCGACTATGTCTACCATATCTAGGCTGGCCACCATAACCTGTTAGCAGACGGCCTATAGCTTTTGATAGTTCTGTTTCTGCTGCGATAACAGCGTCTTCACAATCATGACGTGATGCAAGCGAGGTCTTTTCAATACCTAAACCTAAATCTCGGGCTGCACTGTCGTAACCTTCGCCTTCGATACGTATTTGTACTTTGCAGTAACCTTCTGGAGTATTTCTATCTAAGTATTTAATGTCTAACCACAGTAAATACAATATATCAGTACTATAACGCCGATTTAGTGCTTTGGCAGCTAACATAGAATCACTTCGTGCCCGTTGTGCCATTCTGTCATGATCTTCCTGGTTCCACTCGTGGCCAAACGGGTTGATTACTTCAAATCCGTGCCGTACTAATTGGTTGTTTATGGAGCGTGAGATGCGTCGATAATGCTGTTGTTTGTTGATACAAGGATTTCTAACATCGCACCCAGTTTCAGTATAAAACGGTACTACCACAACACGGGTAGGACTAGCCCTATTCGCCGCAGTAGTAGAGAATGCTAGTAGACTAAGTATAGCCAGTAGCAGGTATGAAATGGTAGCTTTCATATATTTTGAATATTCTCCTAAAAATTATTAAGTAGCAAACTATATAGAGTAACATAAGTTATAGAGTAACATAATTTTAAAAAGTTCACAAAATTTGGTATTGGTCCAAGCGTTAGTGATTTAAAGATACAAAATATAAGCCAGGTAGGGTGCGCACTGCGCACCTTTCCTTTTAAAACTTTAATTGATGGTGCGCAATGCGCACCCTACAAGCTAATCACCTTTTGTTATTTTCAACCATTTGGTTCCAACCAGTTGTCCAAGTTTACGATCAAAGGTAGCCAATGTGCATGATTGCTGTTGACTTTCTGCCCAAATTAGACAATCAGAAAAATCTACGTTATTTTGACTAAATTTTTCCAAAGCTAATTGGAATAGCAATGGTGATTGTAAATGAAAGTTTGGTTGATTGTTAATGTGGTTTAAAGCAAGTAGCACATCTGATTTTTTGAAGTTATAGGCAGATTCTAATACCCAAACCAGTTCTACTTGAACAATTTGTGGAATATAAATTTGTTCTACTTCTTGCAGTAATGCTTTGGCTTGATCGATTTGTGCTTGTTCAGATGGATCCTTGATTAAAAGTCTCACTAAAATATTGGTATCAATTGCTATCACAATTTGCTACCTCGTTTTTTTATAGCCTGATCCATTTGCTCTAAACTAACAGAGTGTGGAGCTTCCAAAATACCACAAATTTGCTCAACATTTGCTGATATCTGTAATTTTATTGGAGCTGGAAATAACCGTATTTTTTTAATCAGTTGTTCAATTAAAGCCAATCGTTCTTCTATTGTTAGTTTTTCTGCTTGTGAAACTAAAGATTCTATAACTTGTAAATTCATAATTGTATTTGTTTTTTATTGTCCTAAATCGTTAGCTCTTAGGATAGATAGATAGAGCGAAGCGAAACCCATCATTCAAAAATCATATTTGCAACCTTTGAACCAATCCAAAGTAATGACAAAAAATTTTGAGTACAATAGATTATGAGTTTCGCTACGCTCTACCCATCCTACCGTGCTATTCACAACCTACAATATTTAGGACTTTTGGTACGAATGACACCGAATTGCAGGATGCGGTTATAGATATTCGTTTACCCATGCAAAAAATATTTGGATGGTGAATATAAATAACCAGCATAAAACTAATCTAAGGTATATCGTAAGGTTACCAATAATTCGCGGCCTGGCTGGCGGAAGCCAAAAGCGGTTTGATAGTCAGCATTTAATAGATTGCTAGCCTTAGCTTCAACGCTCCAAGCCCGATTTATGGCATACATGGCTCGTAGATCCACAGTGGTAAAGCCAGATAGACGTGTAGTACTATTTTGATCATCATATCTGTCGCCTTCATTATGCACCGTTGCGCCTAAACTCCAACTTCCAAATTTGCGATCCAAATTTAGGTTAGATAGCCTGCGAGCACGTCTTTGCAGTCGTTTACCAATTGTGTTTCCAGAACGTGATTCTGGCTCTTGAAAAGTTACATTAGCACTGAGTTGCCAATCAGCTAAAGTAACAGCAAATTCGCCTTCGATACCACGGATACGGGCTTTATTTATATTCATGGGCTGCCAGGTCCAAGTATTAGGAATTTGTTGCCAAGCAATTAGATCATCCACCCAAGTCTCAAACAGATTTACAGCCCATGTTATATTACTATTATAGCTACGCAAACCAATTTCAGTAGTATGGGACTTTTCTGGTTTTAAATCGGGATTGCCAACACTCCAAACATCATTTGGCCAGTATAGAGCATTAAAAGTTGGGGCTTTAAAAGCTGTGCCATAAGCAGCAGTAAATTGCAATTTATCCAAAATACGCACACCTAATGCTATATTGCCAGTAGTTGCATCACCAAATTGGCTATCATCATCATGCCGTAAGGCCAATTGCCAATCATAGCGGCTTATTGAGCCACGATATTGGGTAAATATGCCATGGCCAGTACGTCTATCTTTTGTATAGGTAAACTGGGAAGCTGATACCTTATCTTTTTGATAATCGAATCCCATAGTAAGTGTATGCTGAGGATGTAGGATCCAATTGGTTTGGATAGAGGCATTACGCCGTCTTGTATCAAAAGAACTAGTAGCAACTCCAGCGGTGAAAAACTCGGATTCATCGCGGGATTCACTTACAGCTAATAGAAGATCTAAATCATCCAAAAGCAGAAAAGATAAACGTGCTCCTAAAGTCTGAGTCACAGTATCTGAAGTTTCAGGTTGTTGATCCCATAGAAGCGTCACCGGATTTTGCTGGTCATACTCATTTTCGCCTTCAGCACGTAACGCATAGACATCTAAACTATGGCCAGCATCCCAAGATAAGCCACCACGGATACGATAAGCACGGTTATGATAGCCATCCTTATCCGGTTCAGCCCCATCTGTCCTAGAATCAAAGCCTGCGGTATCCAAATCACTAACACCTAAAGACCACCAAGTCTTGCTACCACCACCTGAGACTTGGGCCTCAATACGTCGTAGCTCATGACTACCAGCTCCAAGAGCTGCTTGAAATCTGGTCTTGCCACCACCTTTGTGGGTAAAGATTTGGATGACACCGCCAATGGCTTCAGATCCATAGAGAGAGGAACGCGGACCGCGCACAATTTCGATGCGTTCAATTAGGGCCAAAGGTAGATCCTGCCAGGGAGTTGTACCTAGAGTAGCAGAGCCAATTTTTACGCCATCAATAAGTACTAGTACGTGTTCAGCGTTAGTGCCACGTACAAAGATACCTGTTGCTTGACCCATACCACCGTTATTAGAGATCGAAATCCCAGTATGGCGTTTGATTAATTCTGGGACATTACTAGCCTGGCTGCGCTCAATAGCAGTACGATCAATAATAGTAACTGGAGCTAAAGTAGAATCAGCCGTCTCAGAAATCCGCGAGGCTGTCACTACAACCTCTGGTAAGGTATCTGCTGCAGGATCTGAAGTATCTGCGGTTGCTGCTGCTATATCATAAGCAGTAACCAAAAAGATACTAGCAGCCAGCCATATAAGCAATTGCTGCAATATAAGCATAAATAATTATTCCTCGTGTGCTCACCCGCACACAAATAATGGTAATAATAGAAAATGCCAAATGGTAAACAGCATTAGATACTGTTACTACCATTCTGCTATGTTGCAGTAGGCCGGTCTCCGGGCTTTCAGGCTGAGTAAAACTCCAAAACCACGCCTTCCCATGTAAAACACAGTGGCATAATATGGTTTTTATACCTGATTACCGTTGCGGGGGCAGCGTCGGCATAGCAATAACGCGCACCGACTTCCCGTTTCATCTTTTAATAGTTATTCTTAAAATAATAGTTATTCTTAAAAAGACACCTACAGCAGAGTAGATTATGCAATAATTTTTTAGGAATGTCAAATAGAATTTTAAACTATAGACATTATACAGCATCAATTTTCACAATTTTCCAATTATTACCCCCTTGGTGTTCAACAGTTACATTAGCTTTAAGCTTTCCCTTACGCAGACGTTTTTGAGCCGATACATCTAAATTAGCTAGTAGTTTAGCTTGATCCTTAGCATCACTAAAAGCTCGATTGTTACCTTGATTCGCTGCAACAGTTCCCTGCCCAGGATTATAGGTAAGCAAGATTGCAGGCCAAGTCTGATGGGATAAGGGTTGTTGTAGAGAGACCGTAGCTGATGCTGGCGTATTACAAGATTTGGTGTTGTTTGTTATGGAATGGGAACTTTTAGAACTCCTTGTATTATTTATCTGATTTCTGTTATTTCTATTGCTAGCGTTATAATCTGCTAATACCAAACCAGCCTGTTTAGCCTCAATAAATTGATTCAGGGTCCGCTTCTTATTGGGATTATTTGGGATTGGATCTGGTATCCTAGCTAACACCATGTGTTGCAGCTTTCCTGGAAAATGTTGCTGATAATTTGGATCTGCCATTGCTAATAGAGCACTAATTTGTGGGGTTTGTTCCCAATCAGTTTGTAATTGCTGCTGCATAAAAGTTTTAAATTGTTGTACACAATCCATAAGGCTTGGTGCTTGTGTTGTTGGATTATTGGGATTTAATCTAGTAGTACTATTAATCTTTATAGATACTTGTCCAAAACCAAAGGATTTGGCTAATCCCAGACGATGTTGCGACTCTTCTCGAAATCCAAAAGTCAAAGACCATACTACAGCTCCCAACTCTATAGGTTTCAAATTATGAATCAAAAGCCGACCTGCAAATTGTGTACCCTTTGGTAAGGTATACATTTGAATTTGTACTTTATAGTTTTGGAGTTGTTCGTCACTTAAAAGATCTTTTAGATCTGTATTTGATACAGAACGCACCGGATATCTTTTCCAGCCCCTTAATTTCGGTGCATGATGTAAACGGCTATCTAAATAAGTAGCATATTGGGCTGTAGAGCCAGATAATCTCCATTGGGTTTTGGCACTGGCTGGTTGTTCAATGTAGTTAGGAAAGTAGGTAGGATGCGGCGTTCCTAAAATAATATTAGGCTCCTGTTTAGCAGTAGGTTCTGTAGTGGCTGGAGCTAATTCGCACCAAACACGGCTTTTAAAACCCAAATTATGATTGTCATCAGAATTTCCAAAGATTAAATTTGCCAAATCTTGTAGTTTTGTTTCTAAATGTTGATCTGAACTATGTCTAATCATGTCATAGATAGAAAAGTCTCCAGCCAATTTAGGCATATATGCAAGCCCAATTTGTAAGCGGTCTGGTGATTGAATATAAAATATTGGTACCATTTGTTTATGCCAAAATTTCTTTTTCCAATATCCAGGCCATGGCATATCTGGTTTGTCCTCTTCATCCCCATGAATAAATAAAAAATCACGCCAAGCTGCAGGATCAATTGTATCTATTATAAAAGCATCCTCAGGGGATGCATTGTAAAACATAAAATCTCGATATTTTTCACGTCCTTTACGCCTGACTCCAAATTGTCGACCATTGCGGCGTGGGTCTTCGGCAGAAATTTGTCCTGTAAATACTGGAAATCCAGTAAAATTACCGCGACCAATATCTGTCACTGCCTCATTATCACTGGTAAATTTGATAGCGGTTGGATTGTTGATGCCTTGACGTTGACATATTTCTAGCCATTGTTTGTATTTACTGGCTACAGATTTTCCAGATCGAAAGATTGGCTTGGGTTCATTTGGCCACCAGTCTTCAAGATCACGATGGCTGAGACGTACCATACTGCATGGTATAATTTCTGGTACACCCTGTTTTTCATTGAGGCGCAAAAATCCTGTTCTTACACGGCTACGCACTCGATCTGTATAGGCATCTGATACGTAGCGGCCTGATATATCACGCAGTCCATAGCGTTTATCGTCTACTATCTGCATTTTTGAAAATGTAGCAATTTCTAATACGGATCGGAGCATACCTCTGATACTAGAGCCGGGGATAGCGTAATTACCATCTGGGGTTTTGAATGGCTTTATGACTCCGGGACTGATTTCACTGGATTTGGTTTGTTCGCTTCCTATGAGTAGTGGCGTGTTGGCTGTTACAGTAAATTCGATAGTTCCTGAGATTCCGTCTTTAAAAGGAAAGTCTTGAGAAACTAGATGTCCCCAATCTGGTATTACTACTTGGCTAGCAAGTGGTACAAAATTGTATGGTGCATTAATAGTATTAATACTAGATTGTGTTTGAGTGTTTTGGGATCTGATTCGTGGTGATTTATTGAAACCTGATGAGCGTGGACGTGGCATGATTTTCCTTTAAAATAGCTTATGCTATGACATCTAATTTTATACCTGTTTTTATAACTAACTGAATTTAATAAATAACATTTTTAATTTTTACGATAAAATCAAGCTTCTAGTTAAAAAGCGGTATAATATGTAATAGTTATTGTAGACTATTCTTATGCTATGATAATTAGCTGTAGCTTATCAAGAATTTGTAATGAAATAGTTGCTTGACACTATGAAACTTCTTCACTTTAATATTGTTCCACCATTAATTTACTAAATGTCTATCACTATTTTGGGATTAAACCACAAGACAGCACCTATAGCTATTAGGGAACGAGTAGCTTTTGGAGCTGATATTATTGTTGGAGCCTTGAGAAATTTACTCCAACAATCTGCTATCACAGAAGGTTTAATCCTTTCAACTTGCAATCGTACTGAAATTTATTCAGTCCTAGATACGGATTCTAAAACACCACTGACATATTGGCTGACTCAATTTCATGGTCTCGCTCAAGAACAGCTTACGCCATATCTTTATACCTATTCAGGACGCGATGCAGTAGAACATTTACTAACAGTAGCCTGTGGGCTTGACTCTATGGTACTTGGTGAACCCCAGATCCTAGGCCAAGTCAAACAAGCATTTCATGTTGCCCATAAATCTCAAGCCACTGGAAAATTATTAAGCAGATTATTTCAACACTGTTTGAAAGTAGCAAAACAGGTACGCACAGATACCGCAATTGGTAATAGCCCAGTTTCAGTAGCTTTTGCAGCAATAGATTTGGCCCGTCAAATCTTTAGTTCTTTATCGCAACAGACAGCATTATTGATAGGAGCTGGAGAGACTATAGAACTGGTCGCACGCTATCTTAAACAACACAATATTAACCGTATAATCGTAGCTAACCGTACTGTAGAACGGGCCCATATATTGGCTAACCAAATGGATGGCTTTGCTATTGCCCTGCCTGAAATCGCAACGCATCTAGCAGAGGCTGATATTATAATATCCTCTACTGCTAGTCCATTACCAGTGCTAGGCAAAGGCACTGTAGAACGGGCATTAAAAAAACGCAAACATCGGCCTATGCTGATGCTAGATCTTGCCGTACCTAGAGATATAGAGCCAGAGGTAGTAAATCTGTCTGATGTATATCTATATACTGTTGATGATTTACAGGAAGTTGTAGCAGAAAATCAGCGTTCACGCCAAGAAGCTGCTCATCAAGCCCAAGAAATCATTGAGTTTCATACTGATGAATTTATGGGATGGTTGCGTTCCTTAGGTGCTGTGACATTAATCCAAAAATATAGACATCAAGCGGAAGCCATACGGGATACTGTTTTGGATCGTGCTAAACACTCGCTAAATCAGGGACGTGATCCTGAGGAAGTGTTGCACTATTTAGCCTATACCTTGACGAATAAGTTGCTGCATCATCCAAGTGCCAAGATGCGTCGGGCTGGTATTGAAGGCCAGCAGGAACTATTAATAGCAGCAAACGAACTTTTACAGATCAATAGTACTGAACCATCTATTACCTATAAATCTAATAATGGCCCTACTTAATCCTATTTTGTCACATTAATAACCATAGAATATAGTTCCCACGCTCTGCGTGGGAACGATACACCCAACCTACAATGCTATTACTCTACTATCCAGTTTTTTACTTGGTAAATTTGTAGGGCGGGAGAGCGCAGTGATCCCGCCTTCTATATAAATTTACTGCTTTGAAATAATGCTTAAATTGGATAGAAATAGCAATGTGAAAAATAGTGAAATTTTCAATAGTCATACGAAGCTAAAAGTCAATATCAGAAAACTGAATAGTCAAGTATTACCTATAAATCTAATAATGGCCTTACTTAAATGACCCCATCAATCCGCAATAAATTAGAACAGCTATTGGAACGTCGCGAAGAATTAATGGCTTTGTTGGCTGATCCTAAATTACAAACCGATATAGGACGTTTCAAAGCCTTCAGCCAAGAACTAGCTCAGATTGATCCAATAGCCGCCTGCTTTCAAAACTATCGAACTTTAGAACAAAGTTTACATGATACAAATGAATTACTAAACGATCCCGAATTACATGAGATCGCTCAAAATGAGATAACCCATCTTAAACAGCAACAAGAGCAGTTAGAACCGCAATTAGAACGCCTGCTAATCCCCCCAGATTTAAATGATAAAAGCAATATTTATTTAGAAATACGAGCTGGCACTGGTGGGGCTGAGGCGGCGTTGTTTGCTGGTGATCTACACCGTATGTACCTACGGTATGCAGAATTACAAGGATGGCAAGTAGAGGTTGTAAGTGCCAACGAAGCTGAACATGGTGGCTACAAGGAGGTGATAAGCCGTATTATAGGATCCAACGTATATGCACGACTGAAGTTTGAATCTGGTGCGCATAGAGTGCAAAGGATTCCAACTACTGAAGCTCAAGGTCGGATTCATACTTCAGCCTGCACTGTGGCGATCTTGCCAGAAGTCAAAGATATAAATAATATTACGATTTCTAAAGAGGAGCTACGGATTGATACCTATAGATCTTCAGGAGCTGGCGGTCAACATGTCAATAAAACTGATTCGGCAGTGCGCATTACTCATCTAACTAGTGGTATAGTCGTTGAATGCCAAGAAGAACGTTCGCAACACAAAAATCGTGCTAAAGCTATGTCGTTATTGCAATCGCGTCTTTTAGCTCATGCACGGGAACAGCAAGCTAGTGAGCAGGCCAATACTCGTAGATTGCAAGTAGGTACGGGAGATCGTTCTGAACGCATCCGTACTTATAATTTTCCACAAAATCGTCTTACCGATCATCGAATTAATCTTACTCTATACCAACTTGATGAGGTTATGCAGGGACAAATTGATGGCATATTGAACTCATTAGCTCGGGAGCATGAAATGGAGCAGTTGGCTTTATTGGCGCAACAAGTTTCATGATTTGTCTGCAAGCTACGATATTACAAGCGACTCAAACTTTAACAGATTGTAGATTGCCAGGCAGTAATCCACGTTTGGAGGCTGAATTACTTTTATGCGCTATTCTAAAACGTCCCCGTAGTTACCTTGCGGCCTGGCCAGAGCAAACCTTAACATCAATTCAGGAAGCTGCATATCAAAATCTGCTACAGCGCAGACAATGCGGTGAACCTATTGCTTATATATTAGGGTGTCAAGAATTTTGGACCTTAACTTTGCATACCACTCCAGAAGTACTGATTCCAAGACCTGAAACCGAGCTATTGGTTGAAATAGCTTTACAAACACAACTGGCTAATACGGCTTTAGAGGTATTAGATTTAGGAACTGGCAGTGGTGCAATAGCTTTGGCTTTAGCTCAAGAACGCCCACTTTGGAACCTACATGTAACTGATATAACACCTGCAACTTTAGGGATTGCAACTCATAACGCCAAGCAGCATAACGTCCTTGTAAATACTTATCTTGGTAGTTGGTATGCAGCACTACCAGACCATTTACGCTTTGATGTGATACTTAGTAATCCACCGTATATCGCAGCGCATGATCCGCACCTTATGCAAGGTGATCTGGTATGGGAACCGCAACAGGCTCTGGTAGCTGGTGTGGATGGACTAGATGCCTTGCGTACTATCTGTTTAGGATGTGTAAAGCATCTAAAGCCAGGCGGTATTATATTGTTAGAACATGGCTATGACCAGGCTATTGCAGTACGCCATTTATTACAACAAGCAGGCATCATCAATATCCAAACTTGGCAAGATTTGTCAGGTCATGAACGAATTACTGGCGGTTATGTCCAATTAGATTAAGGATAAACTTTAGCGGCCTTGGGTTTCCTCTTCGATCTGTTTCCGTACATCATCCATATCTAAGTCTTTAACCCGAGTTATCAAATTCCTAAGGTGTTCTTCTGGTAAGGCTCCAGCTTGACTGAAGACGATAATTTTTTCTCTGAAGACCATTAGGGTTGGGATGGAACGGATCTGAAAATGAGCTGCTATGGCCTGTTCAACTTCAGTATTGATCTTTGCAAATACGATTTCGTCTGTAAAATCTTGGGATACTTTTTCAAATACAGGAGCAAAGTGCAGACAGGGTTGGCACCAGGGCGCCCAAAAATCGATGATTACAAAATCGTTTCCAGTAATGGTTGGTTCAAAGTTTTCTTTGGTTAATTCTATTACAGCCACAGTTGATATATACCTAGTTGTAGATAGTGTAGGGTGCGCGATGCTCACCCTACTAAAGATTGTAATTAATTTAAAATATGTAAAAGATTGCAATCAGCCAAGAGCTGCAAAAATTGCATCACGAATTTGCTCTACTGTACCTACACCTGTAATTTTATGATATTTAGGAGCATTAGGTTCACCACTTGTAGAATAATCAGTGTAATATTTTACTAATGGCTCTGTCTGATCATGATAGACTTTGAGACGCTGCTGTACCGTCTCTTCTGCATCATCTTTACGCTGGATCAAAGGTTCGCCAGTTACATCATCGAGTCCTTCAACTTTGGGAGGATTGAATACGACATGATAAGTCCTACCAGAGGCTAGATGGACACGCCGCCCGGACATGCGTTTTATGATTTCAGCATCTGGGACATCTATCTCAACTATAGCATCTAGTAGTATGCCAGCTTCTTTTAGGGCATCTGCTTGAGGTAGAGTTCTTGGGAAGCCGTCAAATAGGTAGCCACCTTTGCAATCGTCTTGGGTAATACGTTCTTTGACCATACCCATTATGATATCATCAGACACTAAACCACCAGCATCCATGATGGCTTTAGCAGCTTTTCCTAATTCGGTTCCAGATTTTACATGTGCTCGTAGCATGTCTCCTGTGGATATTTGTGGTATGTTGTAGCGTTCTTTGATGAATCCTGCTTGGGTGCCTTTACCAGCCCCAGGCCCTCCTAGTAATATGACGCGCATAGTAATTAGTATAGTCTCCTTGATAGTTAATTCTTAAATACAGTTAATTCTTAAATACTTAGTTTTACTTTGTCAGATTAGGGTGCGCAATGCGCACTCTACTGTTAATGAGTCAAAGTAAAATTATCTTGCCACCTATCATTTTTATACATAGGATGCGCTGGGGTATGAAGCGCATCAAATCATTAGCTTAAAATGATGGGTTTCGCTTTGGCTCTACCCATCCTACATGTAAACTGATAGGTAGTAAGGTAGAATAAGTTTTTAATAGTAATTATAGCTAATTTATAGATGATTAGATTTAATTATAAATAATATAATAGATAATATAATAATTATTTCATAAACTAAAATAGTGTGCCATAAATTATTTATTTGTGCTATCTATTTTCAGTAATTTAAATATAGATTTATAAACCATTTTATTGCACTATCTCAAAGTAATATATTGATATTTAAAAAATAAATATATTTAAATGTGTTTATAAAATTTTTTAGTAGATGGTACAATAGTGTAAACTTGGAAATAAAGAATGCTAAAAATTTCTTGAGCTTATTTCAACCAATGATTAAATGAGGATCAAGCAAATATCTTCTTATCTAGCAGATAACCAAAATATTAATGACCAGATGAACCAATGTACTGCTCCATGTCTATGTTTACAGGATGTATTATTTAGCTTTTCTAATGTAGTTGACCTGATGCATCCATCTTTCAATAAACACCATGCCTATGTTGCCTACATTGCCTACCGCATTGCCGATATGTATGGGTGTAATAAAATAGATATACAAAATATTGTACTCGCTGCTTTATTACATGACATTGGTGCTTTTTCTCAACGAGAACGTTTAAGTCTGCTAGAGTTTGAAGGTGATGATACTAAGGATGACTCTCATGCCGAAATAGGATATAAATTGTTACGCAATTTTCCACCCTTAGCTACTGCAGCTACCTATATTCGGTTCCATCACCAATATTGGCAACCTACCAAATTCAAACAAACAAAACAAGCTAACCATGTATTGGCTCCCATTGGTAGCTATATAATTCATCTAGCAGATCGTATCGCAGTATTAATTCGCCAAGAAGAAAATATTTTATCCCAAATCCCTAGAATCAAGAGCCGCATAGCCGAACATCATAATGTGTTTATGCCTGAGTTAGTTGCTGCCTTTCAAGAAGTTGCTGAAAAGGAAGAATTTTGGCTTAATATCGTCTACGAATCACTTAATAGTATATTAAAGGATGAGATAGGCTTAAAATCCATATTAATCAACAAAGATCAAATAGATTCATTAACTGAATTATTTCGACGCATTATCGATTTTCGCAGTGCATTTACTTCTATGCATTCTAACGGTGTTGCTGCTATAGCTAGCATACTAGCCAAAATTGCCGACTTTGCTCCAGAAGATATTCATATGATCCGATTAGCAGGGTATATGCACGATCTCGGAAAAATAGGTATAGGTTTGGAAATTTTAGAAAAGCCAGAACCATTAGTGCCCCATGAAGATTCTGTTATGCGTGCCCACCCTTACCATACTGATAGGATATTACGGCCTTTACCCTATTTTGATACTATGCGTATTTGGGCAGCGCAACATCATGAATGTTTGAATGGCAAGGGTTATCCCTTTCATACCCACGGTGATATGTTATCTCTTGGATCGCGTATTATCGCAGAAGCCGATGTTTTTACTGCATTATTTGAGGATCGTCCATATCGTAAAGGTATGCCAATCCAAGATGTATTAACTATTATGCAACAAATGGTAGATGACAAGCGTTTAGATCCAGAAATCTATAGTTGGATAAGCTGTAATGTCGAAGAAATAAGTCATGAGTGTTTTGTTATTCAACAGGCATCTAAGTTGGAATATCGATCATTTTTTAGCAATGCAAAGCAATAAGAGGCACAAAAATGCGGTTTTGGTATTGGATAGTTTGTGTATTAACATTATTTTGGATAAATGGCCAAGCCAATAATAATATAGTAAATAATTCTACACAACCTTTGGCATACGTCTTACCAATTGAAGGTATTATTGGTCCTGCTACTAGTGACTATATAGAAAAATCTCTAACCCAAGCCGAAAACCAGCGGGCAGCCTTAGTAATAATAAGTCTGGATACGCCTGGAGGTTTAGATACGGCAATGCGCATGATCATTAAACGCATCCTAGCTGCTACAATTCCAGTAGTTGCTTATGTTGCACCTTCTGGAGCACGTGCGGCCAGTGCTGGTACCTATATCCTCTATGCCAGCCACATTGCAGCTATGGCTCCAGGTACTAATTTAGGTGCTGCAACCCCTGTAGAATTAACTGGTCTATCAGACCCTAACGAGGCATCATCAGAGTCTACTGATAACTCTAATACTAATATGCCAGTAGATGCCCATAAAGCCAAAATGGTCAATGACGCTGTAGCATATATCCAAAGCTTGGCAAAATTGCGTAACCGTAATATAGTCTGGGCCGAACAAGCAGTACGCATGGCGGCAAGCCTACCTGCGGAGCAGGCCTTACGTGAAGGCGTTGTTGATTTACTTGCGGATAATTTAGAAGATTTGCTACAAAATATAGATGGTCGTGTGGTAAACTTGCCACATAAAAAATCTCATACCTTGCGTACCGCAGGCTTAAATTATAAAATATTAAAACCAGACTGGGGCATTGGTTTATTAATGGCAATTGGCAATCCTACTATTGCCTATATTTTGTTGTTATTAGGTATCTATGGACTAATTTACGAATTTGCTAATCCGGGGGCTTTGTTGCCTGGTACAACTGGAGCCATATTTTTGTTATTAGCCTTTTATGCCTTGCAGATGTTGCCAGTCGATTATGCAGGTCTAGCTTTTGTTATATTAGGCTTGATATTAATGATAGCCGAGACATTTCTGCCAAGCTTTGGTGCTTTAGGAATAGGTGGTATTATTGCATTTATCTTTGGATCTTTAATCCTAATAGATACCAGCCAAGGCGTACCTGGGATTTCTTTATCTTTAGTTGTATCCTTAGCGATAGTAAGTGTGATACTCATATTAACTATCTCAGGTTTAGCGTTAAAATCGCAGCGGCGGCCTATAGTATCTGGAGCTGAAGAATTATCTAATGCTTTGGGCACTGTAATAAATAATTGGGATTCCAATGAGGGAGTGGTAAGAATTCGTGGTGAATTATGGAGTGCCAAGGCAGACGTACCACTTAAGCATAATCAAACCGTAAAAGTTATAGGTAGAACTGGATTGATTTTATCGGTTATTCCAAAAATAGATTCAAAAATATAAGATTAAAATATAGGTGCAATAGACATTATACCGATTTTAACTAAAATCTCGATTTCATCATGAAAAATTAAAAATTTTATCTATTAAATTCAGTTGATTATAAAAATCGGTATAATGTCTAATATACTACTACTTACCGTTGTAATCTGAGATGTTTTATGCTAAAGGTTTTGAACTTCAGATTTTGTAGGGTGCACGGTGCGCACCATTTCATATTTTTAAGGGAAGGTGCGCGGTGCGCACCTGACTTAAGGAAATTTAAAAATGACTCAAATTGTTATATTTTTATTTGTAGTATTCATATTATTAGTAATAGCTTCTCTAAAAATTCTACGCGAATATGAACGAGCTGTAATATTCTTTTTTGGAAGATTCTGGAAAATAGGCGGCCCAGGTTTTACCTTAGTAGTCCCTGGCATTCACCAAATGGTAAGAGTCGACCTACGCACCGTAGTTTTAGATGTACCAACTCAGGATGTGATCTCCCGCGATAACGTTTCAGTCAAAGTCAATGCTGTAATCTACTTTCGAGTCATAGAACCAGATCGTGCTATCATCCAAGTAGAAGACTTTATGTTGGCTACTAGCCAATTAGCTCAAACTACATTACGATCAGTATTAGGACAGCATGAATTAGATGAAATATTAGCAGGACGCGAACAGCTTAACAATAATGTTAGATCGATTTTAGATAATCAAACTGATGCTTGGGGGATTAAAGTATCTAATGTTGAAATCAAACATGTAGATCTAGATGAGAGTATGATTCGCGCTATGGCACGTCAAGCTGAAGCTGAACGGACCCGCCGTGCTAAAGTCATTCATGCTGAAGGGGAGATGCAAGCGGCCAATGCCCTCTCCAAAGCTGCGGTGGTATTAACCAAGCAACCACAAGCCATTCAGTTGCGTTATTTACAGACGTTGACTGAGATTGCTGGGGATCGTAGTTCTACCATAGTTTTTCCATTGCCAATGGATTTGATAGAACCATTGTTGCAGTTGTCGAAAAGCCAGAATCCCGAAATTCAGTCAAAAGATCCAGAGATTATAAAGCCGGATCATCAACCTACTACATAAAAAACGTTTCATGATTAAGGTTGGGTTGCCAAAAGATGGCAACCCAACCTACAGGCACGATAAATAATCTTGGTAATCAAGAAAATCGTGTGAATCATGGTTCAAAAATATGGCACCATTATTACCTAGAGGCTTTAATTTAATCGGTTTTTTTCTATAATGAACAAATTCTATATTACACTCCTATTTTGCTTTATATTAAGTGGTTGCGCCCTAGCTCCTGGTATGCGTGCGTCTTTTATTGGCAAAAAGCACTCTACGAGCCAGCTAAATTTCTCTGCATCAAGTAGGATTCCCAAAACATCCGTAGTCACGATTATTCCGATTACTCCAGCAACCATAATGCGTCTACTGCGCGAAGAACAACAAAGAATCCCCGTCTTTAAAATGCCACCATCCCAACCGCAAGGCTCATATAGAGTGGGAGCACACGATGTTTTGGGTATAATCGTATGGGATCATCCTGAACTTAATAATCCTGGTACAAATAAGGCTTATGAGATAACAGTTGGAACAGACGGCAATATTTTTTATCCATACATAGGATCAGTAAAGGTTGTTGGGCTAACCATACCTGAAATACGCGAACTATTAACCCAAAGCCTGGCTACATATATTCAAGATCCCCAATTAGAAGTAGAGATTGTAAAGTATAGAAGCCAAAAAGTATATGTAGTAGGGGCTGTAAAGACCCCAGGTATACATAATATTACCAATGAGCCTTTAACAGTAGTGGATGCCATCAATAAAGCCGGTGGCGTGATCATGAATAGTGAAAATAGATCATCTAATGGGGGTTCTAATGAAGAGGCTGACATGGAAAATGTTACGCTTAATAGAAACCAAACAATTTATAAAATTAATCTATTAGCTATTTATGAACAAGGGGATATGCAGCAGAATATAATACTACAGGATGGTGATATTCTCAGTGTACCAGATAGTAGTGCCAATAAGGTATTTATCTTGGGAGAAGTTAGAAGTCCACGTTCGCAATTTATTCATAAAGGCCGTCTAACGCTTGCAGAATCTTTAAGTGATGCAGGAGGGGTCAATCAACTTAGTGCTGATCCATCACTTATCTATGTCATTCGACATGGAGCCAAAAAACCTGAAATCTTTCATTTTAATGGTAAATCGCCGGATGCTTTAGTGTTAGCGGATCGTTTTCCATTACGCCCTAGAGATGTGGTGTACGTTGGTACAGCATCGATTACTAATTGGAATCGTGTAATTAGTCAAATAGTTCCAATCTCTTCATTGTTATATCAAACCACTTTATTAAATAACTCTTTAAGTCAATAGTATTTGGGATAATTCAAACCCAAATTTTTCTTAGGCTAGTAATAATTTAGTAATATATAGTAATAGCAAATTTTGTCATACCACCTACTACTTAAATAAATGAACTCTAAAGCTGAAGTACAACCTAATCCTATTGCCCCATTGTCTGCAAACAATCATAATGATGAAGATGAAATAAATTTAGCAGAATTATTTAGTGTCCTGTGGGATTCCAAATGGCTTATTAGCATAATTGCAGCACTAAGTTTCTTCTTTGGCTACGCTTATACCCATATTGCCACTCCAATATACACTATCAATAGCTTAATACAGATTCCTAATAAATCATCAAGTGGGGCTTTAGCAGGATTAAGTCTACTTGGAGCCAACTTTGGTACCCAAAACCCCATCCAATCAGAAATGACAATAATAACATCTCGCAAAGTAATTGAGCATATAGTAGATAAGATGCGTTTGGATATTGTAGCCATACCACATTATTTGCCCCTATTAGGTGCGTCTATGGCGCGTCGGCATGAAGACGCAGAAGAAGGTATTGCAGCTCCACCATTTAATCTTGCATTCTATAATCTCAAACGCTATGCTTGGGGTGGTGAAAAGATTACAGTTGATACACTGGATATTCCTACTAAATATTTAGGGAAAGGATTCATTTTAATAGCTGAAGAACCAGGTTTTTACCGCATTATAGATCCTACGGAAGATAGAAAAACTATCCTCGAAGGCCAAGTAGGACAAACCTTTAGCTATATAGATGATGCTGGCACTTGGACGGTCTTAGTCTCAGAACTTAACGCCCGACCCGGCACAGAATTTATTCTAACCCGCAACAAAAAACTTCAAGCTATTCAAAGTTTACAATCTCAAGTTACAATTGATGGCAAAAAAGGCCAAGACCTAATTGAGCTATCGTTGCAAGGCTCCAAACCCAAATATTTACTCGATCTTCTCACAGCTATTATTGACAAATATCTAGCTGTTAATGAAGAACTTAGCAGCTTATCAGGCGATGAAAAAACTTTAGAGTTTTTTCATAACGAACTAAAAGATGTCAAAGCACGGCTCAACATTGCGGAAACTAGACGTAAAAATTTCAATCTTAAGCATCGTGCAGTAGATCTTTCTTCTCAAACTAGTGCGTTAGTGCAAAGGATAGCAGAACTTGAAAACAGTATATTTAGTATGCAGCAAAAACGCGAGGAATTAATAAGACGTTTTACTCCCGCACATCCCACTATAGCTACTTTAGATACTCAGATAGCAAGCACAAAACGGCTATTGGCGAAACTAAATAGAAAAACTACCAAACTACCCAAAGCTCAACAGGAATTAGTAAATATAGAACGAGACATAGCAATCGCTAATAAACTGTATGCAACAATAGTAGAAAATTTACAAAAGATGGAAGCTGCAAAGGCGACTTCTGGTGGTAGCGCACGGGTCATTGATCCTCCTATGCTGCCTATCAAACCTATCAAACCCAAAAAGAAACTGATCTTAGCTGTATCTATGGTTGTAGGGTTATTTTTAGGAATATTTCTAGCATTTATACGTAATCTCTTTACTAAAATTAAAAATCCCAATTTTATCGAAACTCGGTTTGGCATCCCAGTGTATGCTGCTGTTCCATACAGCAAAGCCCAGAAGCGTCTCACAAGACGTGGTAAAGCCCCTATACTAGCTGCCATTCGGCCTGATGAAGCAATTGTAAGCCTGCGGTATCTACGTAACTCCTTATTTCTTACTGTAAAGGAAGCGCAAAATAATATTATACTGGTAACTAGCTCTCGGGCTGGAACTGGAAAGAGCTTTGTAAGTATCAATCTTGCCACATTACTAGCCAATGCTGATAAACAAGTCCTAATCATTGATGCCAATTTACACCACAGCAGTATTCATCAGTATTTTGGGGTTAAATCAGAACCAGGACTGCTTGATGTAATCACTGATAGTGTTCCATTAGAAGAAGCTATACATAGCAACCCCCTCGAAACTATAAGTTTAGATGTCTTAACCTCTGGAAAAATAGTACCAAATGCCTCAGATCTATTATTACATGAACAGTTTAGCGATCTTTTAGATCAATTTAGCAAGGAATATGATTATATCATTATCGATGCGCCGCCGATATTAACCACAACCGATACTGCTATCCTTAGTAGTTTAGCTGGTACTACCCTAATGGTATTAAAAACCAATATGCATTCAGTATCTGAAATAGAGGATAGCTTCAAGCAGCTTAATCAGGTAGGAATTAAGCCTCATAGTATCGTGTTTAATCAAGTAGATCTTAAAAAGTATGGTAAAAAATATACGTAGAACTTGTAGATGTATCCGAAGATACGATAAATATGCCTGCTAAAGATCTATACCATGATAATTTTAAAAAATCTTTAATTAAGGCCAATTGGGTCATCACACATGATCCATATATTATTGCGTTTGGTACTAAAGATGTCTTTATTGATATCGGTACCGAACGTATCTTTGCCGCAGAAAAAGATGACCAAAAAATTGCAGTAGAAATAAAAAGTTTTCGTGGTAATTCCGAAATAAGAGATTTAGAAAACGCTATTGGGCAATATGTATTCTATCGTTCATTACTAAAACGCTATGACCCAGAACGCAAGCTATTTTTAGCTATACCACAGCATGTTGTATTAAGTACTTTAAATGAGTCTATTGCCCGCCCGGTTATAGAAGATTTATCCATAGCAATTATTGGGTTTGATAAAAAGCTAGAGGTTATCACACAATGGATAAATTAGAGCACTATCGCAACATTATCAAAAAATTAATTCAAGAATATGCACAATATAAACCAGCCAAAGGAGATGTGCAGATTGAAGTTATTTTTGATACCGAACAAGATCATTATGAGCTAATTTATGCAGGCTGGAATGGCTACTATCGTATTCATGGTAGTGTATTACATATTGATATTCGTAATGAAAAAATTTGGATTCAGTACGATGGTACTGAGGATGGTATAGCCGATACTTTAGTACAAGAAGGAATCCCGCATGATAAAATAGTCTTAGGATTTAAGTGGCCTGAAAGTAGAGCCGATACAGACTTTGCTTCTTGTTAAAATTCTCCACTCGACTATCTTACCACCTATCAGTTTTATACATAGGATGCGCTGAGGTACGAAGCGCATCAATAATGATGGGTTTCGCTTTGGCTCTACCCATCCTACATGCGGATTATTCCTATGTTCTGCGTGGGAACGATTTTAAAATTTTGGAAATTTATATGGATTTTTTTAAATTAAGGCTTAAAATCTGCAATGGCTAATCTACCCTTTGATTTTAATGCGTTACTATCCATGATGGTAGAACGCAAAGGTTCAGACCTGTTCATAACATCAGGATGCGCTCCTACAGTCAAGATTAACGGACGCTTTCATTCTGTAGGCAAAAACCCACTGACCCCACGCCAAGCACGAGACATCGTGTTTAGCATCATGAATGAAAAGCAGCAAAAGACCTTTGATCGGGACCGTGAATGTAATTTTGCTATCGCCAGTTCTAGTTTAGGTAGATTTCGGGTCAGTGCTTTTGTGCAGCGGGAATGTGCTGGAATGGTACTGCGTCGTATTGAGACTAAGATCCCTACAGTATCTGAACTTAACTTACCATCTATTATAGAAGAACTATCCCTAACTAAACGTGGGCTTATCCTATTCGTAGGTGCCACAGGTTCTGGTAAATCAACCTCTTTGGCCGCTATGATTGGGTATCGTAATATGCATGGCTCCGGGCATATTATTACCATTGAAGACCCTATAGAATTTATTCACGAACATAATCGCTGCATTATCACCCAGCGCGAAGTTGGACTAGATACAGAATCTTTCGATGTAGCCTTAAAGAACACCTTACGACAAGCTCCAGACGTAATATTAATTGGTGAAATACGCCATCGAGAAACTATGGAATATGCCGTAGCTTTTGCAGAAACCGGGCACTTAGTCTTAGCTACTCTACATGCCAACAACGCTAACCAAGCAATGGATAGAATTCTAGCCTTTTTTGGAGAAGAACAAAAGACGCAACTTCTAATGGATCTATCCTTAAACCTTAAAGCGGTTATTGCACAACAACTTATTCCTAAGGCTGATGGTTCTGGAAGGCATATTTGTGCTGAGATACTTATTAATACTCCATTAGTCTCTGATCATATTCGTAAAGGTGAAATTCATAAACTTAAAGAGCTAATGCAACGTTCCAGCGAACATGGCATGATTACGTTTGATCAGGCTCTAGTAAAACTCTATAAAGAAGGCATCTTTACGTATGAAGATGCCTTAAGACATGCCGACTCTGAAAATGAAGTACGCTTAATGATTAAATTAGGAACAATAGATGCTAAAAATTTAGGTGGTAGCAATCTTGAAGGCACAGATGGTTTGAAATTAATCAGTGATAGTGATTTTTAGCCAAATCGCATACTAACGCACCTTTTCTTCTAAATAAATGGTGCGCAATGCGCACCCTACAATATTAGCGAGCTGATCCCACAATTGAATGTGCAAGATCCACTACACGATTAGCCATAGTCTGATATTCTTGGCGATAATTGGCTAAGAGACCATCCTTGGAAGCCCAATAATCTTTACCAGAGATGCCTTGACGATGCTCATAGTCAATAAATTGCTTTTGCATATCCAACATTTTGCCAATCAATTCTTGTTTTTCCTTCATTAATGTGGCTTTATCGCTCATAATATTCTCCAACAATTTTCCTAGATTTTCTTAAATTTAGGATATGATGTAATTTTCCTCAACTAATGTGAGGCTAAATAAAATTAGTTTAACTTAACTTAATATATAAATTAATATATTAAGTTAATATACAGGTTAACTTAAGATATTATTATATCATTGATGATTAATTTACCGTGCTACCCCATTAGAGATAGATGAAATTTACATGTTTCATGTAATTTTATATCAACCAGAGATTCCACCTAATACTGGGAACATTATAAGGTTATGTGCTAATACTGGTAGCAGTTTGCATTTAATTAAGCCTTTAGGTTTTGACTTAAGTGATAAACAATTGCGTAGGGCTGGATTGGATTATCATGAATGGGTAGACATATCGGTCTATCCAAATTTGGATAGCTGTCTTGATACCTTAAATCTCAAACGTATATTTGCCATATCTACTAAGGGTAAGATTTGCTATACTCAAGTCAAGTTTCAGCCCCAAGATGCGTTTTTATTTGGCCCTGAGACCAGAGGTCTGCCTAAAGATATTCGGGATAGCTATTTTCCAGACCAAATACTATATTTACCTATGTATCCTAATAACCGCAGTTTAAACTTATCTAATGCTGTAGCTGTTGTAGTCTTTGAGGCATGGCGACAAATTGGGTTTGTAGTCAGGTAGGTAGCAATTCCGCGTGGGCACGATGAGGCCGTGCCCACCCTACCTGGCTACCTGGCTATAGTTGTAAATGTGACAAAGTAGAATTAGTTCTATTGCAAAAATAAATTTTATGGGATATTATGAAAAAATTATGAATTATCAATCGGAAATCACAAAATGCGTCGATACAGTATATTAGTAATCCTATATCTAATCATATATACGAATATTAGTGCAGCTACAAATCCACAATATTCTGTTATTGGAACATGGGAGGCTAAAGTCCCGGATGGGAAAACCATAGTTACCTTTGTGTTTAAAGAAAATGGCTCTATTGATTGGATTGTTACCCAAAAAGCATCCGCTTCCTCAAAGATGAGATCCCATACCGCAAAAGCAAAATATACAATAAGACCAGGGATAAATTTTATTAACATAGATGTCTATGGTTTTGATGTCAAAGGTGCCCAAAACATGATTTTTCTAGGTATTATTCAATTTAAAGACAAAGATACCATACTAATGGAAGGGAGACCAGGACCTAAATCCTCTACTACACATCGTCCCAAAGCATTTTCAAAACAATTTCTGGAATTTAAGAAAAAATAGCTATTGTAGACAAACGATTGTCTCGTTTGTCAATCCCAAAAAATTGGATAGTTGATTATAATCAAAAAATTTATATTATCATTTTGACAAATTTAATTTTTGAGAAGCGATAGTGATTGAGTTATTTATATTTATGTACTAATATAATACTATAATGATATATAGTTGGATAGATATTATGAACAACAATCCCAATTTAAAATACCTAAATACCTTGCCACCTATCAGTTATATCGTAACTCATTGATATACAATACTAACAAACTTAGCATTTTTACAAAATTGATAGGTGGTGAGCCTAAATACAGAGATTTTCAATGAATAAATTACATACAATTATTTTTAGTAGCTTATTCTTATGCAGTATCTATGTCCAGGCTTACCAAGCATTTAGTACTGGTAATAACGTCATCATTCGTAATGGTCAAGTGATCTCTAGTACAAACACTGTAACCGGTTCTGGAATTATTAAAAGCCAAACCCGTAACCTAAACTCATTTAGTGGTATTCGATTACATATCCCGGCTGAAGTTAAGATTATTAAAGGTACACAACCTAAATGCACTATAAGTGCTGATGATAATATCTTACCAATAATCACTACTAATGTGCGGAGTAATATTCTAACAATTGCTAGTAATAAAAATTTCTCTAGTGCAAATCAAGTAACGATAACTATAACTGCTCCACAGTTATCCAAGCTATTTATGACCGCCTCTGGTAATGTAGTTATTGAAGGTGTTCAAGAAAATTCCTTAGAGATTGTCTTAGGTGGGGCTATAAATGTCCAAGCTACAGGCAAAGTTCGTACTCTAACTGTACGTCTTGATGGTACTGGAGATATGGATCTTGATAATTTACAAGTCCATGCGGCGGACGTATCTTTAAATGGTGCTGGGACTATACGTATTTTTGCCACTGGAACTTTTAGTGGTTTAATTCAGGGTAGTGGCGATATTTGGGTGCGTGGTAATCCTCAAATATTGCGTTCAACTGTATATGGAGCTGGCCAAATCACTCCAATTCCTTAATTCTACTTTGTCACATTTGCAACTGTAGGTTGGGCTGAAGGGACTCATCCATAACCCAACATCTTACGGACGCATGTATGGTACGCAATGCGCACCATACATTATCTTTAGATTTTATAAAATATAACGACTCAGATCCTCATTAGATGCAAGATCAACAAGTTGCTTATCTACATACGCAGCATCAATTGTAATTGTATTTCCGGCCTGTTCTGTAGCCTTAAAAGACAACTTCTCCAATAACCGCTCCAATATAGTGTGCAAACGTCTGGCTCCAATATTTTCCGTAGATTCATTGATTTGGGAGGCCAATATGGCAATCCGCTTGATCCCATCTTCAGTAAACTCTAGCTGTACCTCTTCAGTAGCTAAGAGAGCTTTATACTGATCTGTCAACGAAGCATCAGGCTCTGTAAGAATGCGCACAAAATCATCTGCCGTTAGCGCATCTAGCTCTACTCGTATGGGCAAACGCCCCTGTAATTCTGGAATGAGATCAGAAGGTCTAGCTAAATGAAAGGCTCCAGAGGCAATAAACAATATATGATCAGTACGCACAGTACCATATTTAGTAGACACTGTACAGCCTTCTACAAGCGGCAATAAATCCCTTTGCACACCTTCTCGAGAGATATCTGGCCCGCCATATTCACCACGCTGCGTGACCTTATCTAATTCATCTAAGAATACAATGCCATGCTGTTCGACTTGTTCTATAGCGCGTAGTTTTAAATCCTCTTCATTAATACGTTTTTGTGCTTCTTCATCTCTTAGGACTTTAAAAGCGTCTTTAACTCGTAATTTACGATTTTTAGTGCGTTGATTGCCAAAATTTTGGAATAGGTTTTGGAGTTGGCTGGTCATCTCTTCCATCCCTGGAGGTGCCATAATTTCTATACCCATAGGGATGGAATTAATCTCAATATCCACTTCCTTTTGATCTAGCTCGCCTGCTTGTAATTTTTTTCTAAAACGCTCTTTAGTAGCTTTAGAGACCGTAGCTCCTCTGGTTTCACCTTCAAAACTGGTGGGACTAGATGATGAAGGTAACAAGGCTTCTAATAGACGCTCTTCTGCGGCCATAGTGGCTTCTCGATCAACTTTTTGGGTTTCTTGTTCCCGTAGCATCTTGACTGCTACATCAGTAAGATCACGAATAATCGTCTCTACATCACGACCTACATAGCCTACTTCCGTAAATTTTGTAGCCTCTATTTTAATAAATGGAGCGTTGGCAAGACGAGCTAAACGGCGTGCGATCTCGGTTTTGCCAACTCCAGTTGGCCCAATCATTAGGATATTTTTGGGCGTAATTTCAGTGCGTAGTGGTTCTGATACTTGGGAACGCCGCCAACGATTACGTAAAGCAACGGCAACTGCTCGTTTAGCTTGGGTTTGTCCGATGATGTGTTTATTTAGTTCTTCTACGATACGTTGTGGGGTAATATTAGACATGGGGTACTAACTCGAAAGGCTGTAGATTTGTTTGGGGGGATTGTTAGGATTTAGAGGTATGTGAGCTTGGATTAATATTTAATTCCTCTAAAATTCTATTGTGATTGGTATAGATGCAGGTATCTGCTGCAATAGATAGAGATTTTTCTACTATTGTACGTGCAGGCAGTTCAGTATTTTCTAACAATGCTCTCGCTGCTGCATGGGCAAAAGCTCCACCCGATCCAATAGCCATAAGGTTATATTCTGGTTCAATTACATCTCCAGTTCCTGAAATAATTAAAGATATGTTGCAATCTGCTACACATAGCATAGCTTCGAGTCGTCTTAACATACGATCAGTACGCCAATCTTTAGCTAATTCTACTGCGGAACGAGCTAAATGTCCATGATGTTTTTCAAGTTTCCCTTCAAAACGTTCAAAAAGAGTAAAAGCATCCGCAGTAGCTCCAGCAAATCCGGCTATTACTTGGTCTTTAAAGAGGCGGCGTACTTTACGGGCATTGCCTTTCATCACTGTATTGCCGAGGGATAATTGTCCATCGGCTCCAATAACTACGCTGTTATCTCGTCTTACTGAGAGGACTGTTGTACCTCGTAAGGAATCCATGTCTATTACCTAGTTAAAAAAATCTTAAATTATTCTGGCATTCTTCATTAGACATTATCCGAAACCTGTCATTCCTGCGGAAGCAGGAATCCACATCATTCCTATTCTCACTGGATCCCTGT
>LFCU01000035.1 GCA_001044195.1 Candidatus Achromatium palustre | reverse complement strand
GAAAATGGTTCGTCTGCTTTGATATTGTCTTGCTTATCATCCTGGTCTAATGAAAACGAAAATGGTTCGTCTGCTTTGATATTGTCTTGCTTATCATCCTGGTCTAATGAAAACGAAAATGGTTCGTCTGCTTTGATATTATCTTGATTGTCATCTGGATCTAATGAAAATGAAAATGGTTCGTCTGCTTTGATATTATCTTGATTGTCATCTGGGTCTAATGAAAACGAAAATGGTTCGTCTGCTTTGATATTATCTTGATTGTCATCTGGGTCTAATGAAAACGAAAATGGTTCGTCTGTTTTGATATTATCTTGATTGTCATCTGGGTCTAATGAAAACGAAAATGGCTCTTCTGTTTTGATATTATCTTGATTGTCATCTGGGTCTAATGAAAACGAAAATGGCTCTTCTGTTTTGATATTATCTTGATTGTCATCTGGGTCTAATGAAAACTTAAATGCCTCTACTGTTGAAACATCATCCTGATTTTTAGTTTCTTCTAATGAAAATTGAAATGCTTCTGCCTCTACTGTTGTAGATTCGTCCTGATCCGTCGCCTCTGGTGATACCAAATGGCCAGAATCAGTTGATGGCAGCGTGGACGAATTAAATAGTTGAGAATCTTCCTCCACTTCCCCATACGCTAATAGGCGTTGCAAAGCTTGATCTGTAGTATTTAAAATATTAGGAGTATCGGTGCGACCATCTATCACCGATTCCATGTAATATTCAACACCTGATATGCTTTCTGCAAGAGCCTCTAAGAGAGGCTGATCTGGAGTTAAACTACGTGTGAGTATAAGCTGTTGGATAAATTTCCGAACCTTATCAAGGATATCTGCTGTATCCCCATGAGCAATCATACGTAACGCCCCTGAAATATCCTTAAACAATGTAGGCGTTACTTCTAAATGACGTAGATTCGATGGATCTCCAATATAGGCAATAATAGCCTCCTTAGCTTTTTCCATATCTAATACGGCTTCACGAAGAGTACGCACTACAAGAGTCCGCATTTCGCCCTGTGGTAATATAGAATTTGCTTGTGATCCTTGCGTTCCGCCAGCATTATTTAAAGAAGATTCTACATATAATAAATCTGAGGCAATTTCCATCAATAAATTATCATTGATAGTGGCATCACCAATACCAAGATTCTGGAGATCTTGCGTTCTTGCATAGAGACGCTGGCTTAAGTCTTTCAAACCAACCATTTCTAAAGTACTAGCAAGACGTTTTACCGGGCCAGACAATTCTTTAAGTTTGGCTGGTTTTACACTACCACTACGCCTAAATAAATCTAAAGCATCTTTGATTGGTAATAGTTCTTTTATTGCAGCAGCTCGCACTCCTGAGATAGCATTTGCATTTGGCGTTAATAAGAAACGTTCGTCATCATCTGGTTTGGCATCATTAGAAAAGATATTGTCTAGCCCATAATCAGTTTTGACTTCTGTAATGAGTTGATTATCAGTTTGTGCCTTCGCCACTAAACGCAGAATATCTTGCAAGTGTTCTGGTAAAACTACCTTGATTGCAGCTTGTAATCCATGTTCAGATAGTTCTTTAATTGTTTTATCAATGCGACCAATAAGAACTTTTATTTGGGGTTCTTCTTGAATACTGCCATCCAAAATGCCAACAGTAATTGCTTGCGCACCCTTAAAAACGCCATGTAATAGAGGTACCCCTTTAACATAAGGAACTAAATCGCCAAATATCTCTCCTAAAATTTGGACACCATTTGGGGTATCAGAGCCGCTAATCCATTTTAACAAGCCTTTTTGTAATTTAGGACGTATTTGACGTGCTAAAGCTTGTAATTTATGCGTATCAATATCGGTAATGCGTTGTGCCACCATATTTTGTACTAAATCGGCGAGTACTAAATCCGCTTCTTCTATGGGGGCATCACCACGAGAATGGCGTAAATTATTGATATTTTTTAATAATAAGATTGGTAGATCTTCAGCCTCTGAAGTTTCAAGTTTTTCTATATAATCAGGGAGTAAGATTAATGCATCTAATAATGGATCAGCAGCTTCTTGGGGATTTTCTAAATCTGCACTAAGTAGTGCAGATGCTGATAGTTGCATTTCTTTAGCTAAATAGGCTGCACCAAAAAGGTGCAACATCTGTAATACTCCACGTACTTGACTTAGATGTGACATAGCCAGAGCCAGGGCATTACTGTCATATTTATCTTCCATGTAATTTTCTAAGGCATCACGAGCCTCACGGATAACTAATCCAAGTTCTCCACTAACCCAGGTTAATCCAGTAAAACCTTGTGTACGGTTCATAGGTGGAACCTCCTTTTTTTTATTTCCATTGATTTATCTATAATATTGAATTATCTAAATATATAGAATTATCTAAACATAGATTAAGTCCATATATTTCAAAAAATTTTAATGTGGCAATGTAAATCCTGCTACTGAATGTTGCAGATCGTCTGCAAGTTTAGTTAAGGTATCAATGGCTGCTGCTGTTAGGCGTGTACCATCTACAGTTTTAGTTGTAATATCTTGAATGACAGTCATACCTTCATCAACTTTGAATGCCGCTTGGGATTCATGTTTTGCAGCATCGGCAATTTCTGCCGTTTGACTGGCTATATAGTTAGATACCTCTTCAATTTCTTCCAAGGCTTTACCTGCATCTTCAGCTAAACCAGCTCCTTTTACTACCCAGGCGATACTAGTTTCCATAGATCTTATTGCTTGTTCTGTATCAGTTTGAATAGTTTTAACTAGGTTTTCTATTTGTTTTGTGGTAGTACTCGAATTATCAGATAATCTTTTTACTTCATCGGCAACGACCGCAAATCCACGCCCTGCTTCACCGGCCATGGCCGCTTGCATGGCTGCATTCAAAGCTAAAATATTCGTTTGATCAGCGATTCCGTCAATTACATCCACAAATTCGTTAATTTCTTGTGAGCTTTCTCCAAGTCTTTTTATACGTTTAGAGGTATCTTGGATTTGTTCTCGTATGGTATTCATCCCTTGAATGGTATTACGTACCGTCGCAGCCCCTCTATTTGCGATGTCTACGGCCCGTTTGGCAACATCTGCTGAATCACGAGCGTCTCTTGCCATGCCATTAATGGCAGTAGTCATTTGTTTAATTACATCAGTAGCTTGAGATATACGTTGAGCTTGTAATTCTGAGGCTTCGGTAAGCTGCATTGTGATGGCACGACTTTCTTGAGATGAAACGGATATGTTTTCTGAGGTTATATTTATGGTTGTAACTAAACCACGTAATGCTTCAATAGCATAGTTGATAGAATCTGCAATAGCCCCTGTAATATCTTCAGTAACAGTGGCAGCTACAGTGAGATCACCATCTGCAAGATCTCCCATTTCATCTAGTAATCGTAATATGGCCTTTTGATTGGCTTCATTAAGAGATTTACTTTCAGATTCGCGACGTCTGGCCCCTGTAAGAATTTGGCCACCCAGTAGTACTAAAAAGATAGCTACCAGACCACCAAACAGTAACACTGTAATTTTGCCAATTGGAAGCCCTAGTATAGTTAGACGACCAGGGATACGCTGGTATTCTTCTAGTAAATTTTGGTATGCTTTATCCACCACTTCACTGGCATGGCTTACTTTGCCAACGGCATTTAAAGCTGGTATTGTGTTTGGAATTATTGTACTTAAGTTAGTGGCTTCTTGGGTAATTGGTGTAAGCTGTTTTTGTAACTGTCCTAGATTTCGTCTGGCTTCTGGTGCTTGTATCCGATCTACTTTTATATTAGTGTTGTCAATCTTGATAGTACCACCAGATTGGAGCATAGCATTTAAAACTTTGCCAAAACTTTCTATATCTTGATCAAGTTGTGCGATGGCTTCAGTAGTGTCTTTACCGCCAGAACGAATACGACGCAAATTGTTTTCAATTCTTTGAATTAGTATTGCTTGGTTAGTAGCAATGAAGACTTGATTTTGGGAAATACGGCGATTTACTAAGATTTTGATAATATCGTTTGTAGTTTTGGATATTTTTGGTAATTTCGTAAGGATAGATTTTATTGAGTCATCAATTTGGGCAAAGGATTGTTCATGTTTAAGAATTTGATCAACTAAAGTTTGAAGTGCAGCCCAATCATGTTTAGCCTGTTCAAGGGCATGGTCTACTTCTTTAGGACTAGGTGGTAAACCTGCATCAGGATCTCCTTGTTTTAGTATTAGCATACTATTATGTAAATCATTACGTCCCTTACGTAAATGAACAAAGGCATTCTTTTCACCTTTAGGGGCCATTAAGCTGTATTTAGCTAGCTGTTGGGCAAGAATTTGTTGTTTAGCCACTTCCGCTGCATAACGAGTGTTGTATGCAAACCAATTTTCTATATGAAAATAACTTAATATTGCTATAGTAAAAGAAATGAATAGCAGTGTAGATAATAGTATAATTAATCTATTTGAGGCAATACGTTCATTACGTGCTTTGTTTGTTAGACCCATTTTATTGTTCCATCAGAAATTTTTAATACAGCCTAAATGGCTGTGAGAACTAATTATACTCCTAGACTGGTTTATTGCAATAAAACATCAAATTGTCCTTGATCTAATGATGTAGATAAAGGGTAAAATATTTATTATATTTAGGATTTGGCAACCAATAACTTCCCTAAATCTCTTGCGACTGGTTATATTATCTGATAAAATAATCACTGTTTGGGAAGTTATTATAAGCCAGATCCTTAAATATTTATTTTCAAAAATTTTAAGTAGATAGCTAATAGATATTTTACTAAACTGCGGCATTTCTAAATTCTTGATTGGCAGTAAGTCTCCGTAAATTAAATATTGGTACTGGAATAGTGCCGCAATTTTGATCGTACATCTCTAAATGGTCTGAAGTAGAGCCTTGATATATAGTATCAGATACGTTGATATCAGTATTGCTACTTTCAATAATGGCATGTATCGGTTTATAACTATAAATTGCATCTACATATCTTTCTATAGCTTCTGGTATTTGTGGTCCCGTATGTTGATCTATACGTTCTGATATATAGAAATGTCTAGTGGTTACAAATGGATCTACTAATAGTCCTGAATATAGCCCATCATGGTTTACTACTAATACGCGACTACGTCTACCACGAATAGTTGGTCGGTTCAACAAAAAAGCCTGTAAATCGACAATTGGCAATAGATTTCCACGGACGTTAGCTATACCAACAATCCATATTTTAGTGCCTGGCACTTTAGTTACTACAGTTGGATAGTTCAATATTTCGATGACATCTGTTAAAAGCGTAGCATAGCATCTACCTGCTATTTGAAACATAATTCCTTCCCAATTTTCTTCTGGCGGAGCTTCTTTGGGAAGGCCAGCTGCATGGGACCTGCAACGGGATTCTATGGTGCTTAATATAGCAAGTAGCTTTTTACTAGCTGCTATGCGCTCTTGTTCTTTTTGTTCCTGTTTTTTGTCTTGTTCAGAAATATCCGTTTTATCAACCATTCATAACTTTCTCTACTTCTTTCAATAATTCTGGAGCCTCGACTGGTTTTACTATGTAGCCTTGGGCTCCTTGACGTTGTGCCCATGCTTTATCAGTTTCTTGGTCTTTAGTTGTGACCATAATAACGGGGATGGAGGTTGTTTCTGAATCGTCTCTTAATTTACGTGTTGCTTGAAATCCGTTTAAAACAGGCATTACTACATCCATAAGGATTAAATTAGGATGCAGTTCTTTGGCGCGGGCAATTCCAGTTTCGCCATCAAGTGCGGTTTCTACTTTATAACCCACTTTTTCTAAAGTAGTTTTTAATACATGCTGTTCCGTTGGAGAATCATCAATTATGAGAATTGTGCCTTTATCACTCATTGTCTTACCTGATTTTATGATTATTTAAAGCCTACTTACATTTAACCATTTTGTAAAGGAGAAATTTGGGTAGGTTTGTTGAAAGATAATATGTCTTATACAAACTACAAAATATTTAATGATAATTTATTTTTAGTTATTGCATTATACCAAAAAGGTAATGTAAACATTATGTTAAAATCATTAAATATTTGTATTAATTACAGTACCAAAAATAGCAAACTATTTTATTTTTCTTTTGAAGAATATTTTTTAATAGCTTCTATTAGTTCATCGCGAGTAAATGGCTTCGTTAAGTATTGCTCGGATCCTACAATACGTCCCCGTGCTTTATCGAATAAACCATCTTTACTGGACAACATGATCACTGGTGTTTGGCAAAATTGTGGATTGTTTTTGATTAGGGCACAAGTTTGATAGCCATCTAATCTTGGCATCATTATGTCAACAAATATCACGTCTGGCTCATCATCTACAATTTTAGCTAAAGCTTCGAATCCATCCATAGCTGTAAACACCTGACATCCGGCTTTTTGGAGTAAGGTTTCTGCTGCACGACGAATAGTTTTACTATCGTCTATGATCATAACCTTTAGTCCTTGGAAGTTTAAGTCCGTATCTTGTGGCATATTGGAACAGGCCTCAGATCAAAAAGCAGCCTAATTATATGCACACCTCGCTGCTAAAGAGAAATTTATATATTTGTGCAATTGCAGAATATCTTTATAGTTAGTATTTTGCCATATATTAATGCAAATTTGTTTCAAGATCATTGTAATATATGTATATTGTATTGGCCAGAAGTTTACTGGAAGCAGTTTTGAAAATCCATATAACAATACATTTAAAGCTTTAGCTTGAGTTTTATCAATATTATCTATATCATTATCTATATTATTATCTATATTATTATCTATATAGTCTATCGCATCCCAAATTTTTGTATTCATTTTTAATACTATATCCTATGGTGTCACAACTATTTCTAAACAAATAGCTATTTTTTTTTAAACATGGAAGTTATTCACAAAATTTATGCTTTTATTCGTTGCTGATATTTTTGACAGCCTGTATGCTTTTATATGGTAAAAACAGTCCACAACCTAATATTTTATAACCACCTAGTCCTTGTTGTTGCAACTTAAGTGATTCCTCTAAAGATAAATCTGCAAGTAATAAACTGCGAGTTTTTAAGAATCCATCAGGTGTAGTAAGTGTTAGAGTTTTACCACATAGAGCTTTGCGTATCTTTATAGCTAATTTATCTAGTTCTTGCGCTGCCCAATGCAGGAAATCGGTTTCATCTTCATGATTAGTAGCCTCAATATAACGGGCTAGTAATGTGGTGTGTTTGCTTAGAGGACGTGGTTTTCCTTGGCGAATTTGCATTGGACATGTGTCTATATCTAATGTCAACCCGGTAAGTCCTTGCTGTACTAAATTTTGTTGCTCTTTGGGAATACGCAAGATAAGTTTTGTACGTTTAGATAGCAACAAACGATTTTGAGTATTGTGTTCCGGGCGTATCCAGCCGTTTTGAGAACCTGCTACATAAATGCTATGGATGCCAATATTATGGTTTTGTTTAATCCAAGGCAAAACTTCGGTCATGGCAGTAGCAAGAGTATGAGCATGATCTACTGGTAATTCGCGGCAGTTAATATCAAATACAAGATCTATTATGTCTTCAGAAACCTGAAATTGATCAGTCGCAGTCTCTTCTTGCCAATACATATTACCAAACTCAATTTTTAGAAATTTAATTAGAGAATTCTATTGATTGTATATTAGAATATAAAATTGCTGAATTGTTAATTTTATCTAATAAGTCCACTAAATATAGCTTCCAATCTATCTTCCCAATTATCTGGCGTATCTGGAAATGGTGGTCTTACATCCATGCGAAAAAATCTCTCTCCGCTAGATGCTATCTCGTGGATAATGGGAATTATCTCCTCAAAACTTTGTAGTTGTTGATTAGAAATAAGAACCTCGCTTAATTTTAACATATATATTCCCTAATTCTAATTGTAGACATTAAGTATGATTATAATATAACTGTTGATTAAATATAATACAATGTAAAAATAATCTCAAAAAAATTTTTAAGAGTGCTTTTTTGATGACAATTCAAACAATTGAAGGCATATTGCAAATCTCGCAAGCCCATTTTGGACTTGTAGTATCACGTTGGAATAGCTTTGTTGTAGAACATTTGCTAACAGGAGCAATAGATACTCTAAAACGTCATGGGGCTAATGATTCCAATATTACTATAATCCGAGTACCAGGAGCGTTTGAAATGCCTTTAGTATTAGACAAACTGGCATCTGGGAATCGTTATGATGCCCTAATAGCTCTTGGAGCTGTGATTCGAGGTGGTACTCCCCATTTCGAATATGTAGCCAACGAGGCTGTAAAAGGTATTGCGCAAGTTACCCTTAAATATAGTATACCTATTGCATTTGGTTTATTAACAGTTGATAATATTGAACAAGCCATAGAGCGATCTGGTACTAAAGGCGGTAACAAAGGCTCTGAGGCTGCATTATCTGCGATTGAAATGGTCAATCTGTTACGAGAAATATCTTCTTAAGATCTTTAAATTATCTAAAATAGGAAAACAATGGCCACAGGAAAGCAATGGCGCAGCCGGGCACGTCAATTTGCCTTGCAGGCTCTATATCAATGGCAGATGACAGGTGAAGATACTAGTACTATTCAAGTTCAGTTTATGGAGAATAAGGAATTAGCAAATTTCGATGTAAAATTATTTACCAAATTATTATATAGTATTCCAGAAAATTTAGAACAGTTAGATAATACTTTGAGTCCTTTTTTAGACCGTACTTTAAGTAGAGTAGATCCTGTAGAAAGGGCTGTATTGCGTATTGGAGCTTATGAGTTACTGGAACATATAGAGATCCCGTATCGGGTTATAATCAATGAGGCCGTAGAATTGGCGAAACGATTTGGAGCTGAACAGGGGCATCGCTATGTTAATGGGGTCTTAGATCGTTTGGCAAGAAAGATTCGGGTTAATGAAATTACTACTAGACGTAGCAGAACAAAATCTTAAATGGAACTTGGTGAATTTTCTATAATTAAGCAGTTTTTTAGCTCTTGTGGTGCTAAGAAGTCGGATTGTTTGCTAGCTGTTGGAGATGATGCAGCTTTATTACAAACTTCATCTAGTCAAATCTTAGTAGCCACTCAGGATACTCTAGTTGCAGCAGTACATTTTTTCCCAGATACAGATCCAGAAGCCTTGGGGCATAAAGCACTAGCAGTAAATCTTAGTGATTTAGCAGCAATGGGAGCTAAACCTGCTTGGTTTACTTTGGGGCTAACTATACCCCAAATAGATACAAAATGGTTACAGGCATTTGCTTCTGGACTTTGTAGCTTAGCTACTTCTACTAATACACAGCTAATCGGTGGTGATACTACTAGTGGGCCTTTAGCTATTAGTATTACGGCTTTAGGATGGTTGCCAGCATTTAATAACGCCTTACTGCGTTCTGGAGCTAAACCTGGGGATCATATCTATGTAAGTGGAACTTTAGGGGATGCAGGATTAGCATTACACCAGCTAACTCAAGGCAGTGCTGTCAGTACTATGGCACGAAAACGTTTGGAACGCCCCACACCAAGGCTTAAGCTTGGTCAAGCTTTATTAGGATTAGCTAATGCTGCTATAGATATATCTGATGGTTTACTGGCAGATCTAGGACATATATTAACTAATAGTAATGTAGGTGCTGTTGTATATTTAGCCGCTATTCCACATTCTTCTGTATTTAAGAATTATTTGGAGCAAGGTGGTGATCCAATGTTAGCAGTTACAGCAGGGGATGATTATGAGCTATGTTTTACTGTACCATCGCAAAATATTGGTGATTTAATGGACATAGCTACTAGTTTGTCTTGTCCTATCGCTTATATTGGCGAGATTAGTTCCGAACCTGGATTGCGCCTATATGATTCTAATAAGAATATTGTAACACCGCAACGGCATGGATATGCGCATTTTTAAATTTTATGGATATTAATCGCAGCAGCTAGATGGTTTAAGATAATATCTATTATGGTGCAAGATGCGCACCCTACGATTTTATTATCTTGACATTGGTTTATTTGTAACAATACAGATATTATATGCAATTGGCAATAAAATATGTACCTAGTCGTGCTGAGTATTTAGCTTTTGATACTGCCTCAGATATACGTCATGAATTCTATCATGGCGAAATCTTTGCTATGAGCGGAGGAAGTTTTAATCACGCTAATATCATTGGCAATATTTTTATGATGCTTAAGCTAGGTTTACGTAAAAAACCTTGTTATCCGATGAATAGCGATATGCGTATTCATACACCAGCAGGGCTTGATACCTATCCTGATATTTCCATTTATTGTAATCATCCCAAGTTACAGGACAATCAATATACCCTATTAAATCCGATAGTAATCTTTGAAGTGTTATCACCCTCAACCCATAACTATGATCGAGGTGATAAGTTCAAGTTATATAAAACTATTAAAACTTTAGATGCTTATGTTTTGGTAGATTCTGAAGCTATTTGGGTTGAATATTATCAGCGAACCGCTCCTGACGAATGGATTGTACAAAAATATCAATCTAAACAAGATGTAGTCTATTTGGAAGCCATACAGTTAAGTTTACCTTTGATGGATATATATGAGTTGATAGCCATGTAGGGTGGGCACGGACTCATCGTGCCCACGCGGTATTGCAAAATAATATGTCTCTAGCGGTTTGCGTGGGCAAACGATACTGCCGTTTGCCCACCCTACTTGGCTGTCAATATAACAAAGTAGAATGATTGGTTTATTAAATTACAGAAAGATCGGGTCTAGTGACTATTCCTACACATGATGCAATTAGAGTTCCAGCTTTACAACTACTATCCAAAAGTGGCCGACTTAAACTCAGTGAATTTGAAGCACCTTTAGCAAAACACTTTGGTCTAACTGATACTGAACTTCATAAAAAATATGAATCTGGTAATGCAAAAATATTTTACGATAGAATTAGTTGGGCGTTGAGCTATATGAATATGGCTGGTTTGTTAAATAAACCCAAACGAGGACTATATGAAATCAGCACTCTTGGTTTAGAAAAACTTAAATCTCCAGAAGCACTCAATGATTTTATTGCAACAAAATTTGCAAAGCAGTCAAAAAGTAAATCAAGAAAAAGCTCTGAAATACCTATCTCTAGAGCTTTGGAAAGTTTGACACCACAAGAACAGCTATATGAATCTGCAACAAAAATTCGCGAATCCAGATATCAAGAAATTCTTGATACGATCTTAAATAAAACATCACGTGAGTTTGAAAAATTAGTAATATTATTATTACAACGAATGGGTTATGGTGGCCAAATTAAGCAATCTGGTATTATCACTTCCTATACCAATGATGGTGGAATAGATGGTATTATAAAAGAAGATGTATTAGGTTTGGGACGTATCCATATACAGGCCAAACGTTACGCTCAATCCAATAATGTAAGACGCGAAGAAATACAAAAGTTTGTTGGTGCTCTTGCAGCAGCTCAATCCAATAAAGGAGTATTTATTACCACTTCTACTTTTTCTCAAGGTGCTATTGCCTACGCCAAAAACCTCAATAGTTCAACGATGCTTAGTCTCATTGATGGTTGGCAATTGGCAACATACCTTTATGAATATGGCGTAGGGTTACAGGTTGAATATACTATTCAAATCAAAAAGCTTGATAATGAATTTTGGGATGCAATGGAAAATGATACTGCAAAGATTGACTGAACTACATAGTTAACAAAATTTAGGCACAGCATTGAAAACTTTTACTAATTAGTTCTACTTTGTCACATTAAAATTTAACTTATTAACTCACAAAGAATTGATACAATCTTTTGTTTTCAATAAAATAAATGTCTTATCTGGTAATCTGGCAAAGTAGAATTAGATTCTTTACAGATTTAAAGCCAAGATCTTTAATTATTTTTTTATAATTACAAATAAAAACAAGGAGATACTAGTGTTTTTAAAACTTATACGTGCTATAGGACTGCGAAATGCACTCATAGCTACAGCTATATTAATAGTTACGCTCATGTTTTTTGCCGGGAGTTGGCTTACCACTATCTTAATGATTGCAGCGATTGGTATCGCGGCATATTTGGGATTTAGGCATCTTACTTCTATTACAAATAAGGCTTATAATAACACCTGGCGTTATGGATCTATAGTTGGTGCTGGCCTTCTTGTGGCCATGATTGCAGTTGTGGGATTTTCTGGTTGGGCTTCAATCCTATTTGTCTTAGGAGCTGCTACTATCTCTTTAATAGCTTATGCTATTATTCTTAGCTTACAGCGGATGTCCTTACCCAATTCGGTAATTAATGTCACCACTGAAGTTAAATTGAAAGCCCCTAGATTCCGTAATTTAGGACGCTATGTTTTAAAAGCTGAAGTGATGACTGAAATCTCAACGGCAAAAGGGAAAACTAAGCGTTTACATACTAAAAGGATGCAGGTTAAAGTTCATAAAGAGGATTTTCCAGAAGGTCGTTTAGTTGAGGCTTGTAATGAGATGGTCTATAATTTTGTAGAAAAAGAACGGCAAGCGTTACTAAAAGCATATCCCGAAAACCCTCTAATGGTTGATAATGGCTATCTGCAACAGATTAAAAGGCTTCCTACATCTATTCTCAATAAAAACTCGGTTATTGAACAACAGCAGGTACCAGCAGAAAATAAGGATGCTAATCCTCATGTGCATCTCCAGCCACCTACTAAATAATAGAAATTATACTCAACTATCCAGTTTTTTGACTTGAGCATTTGTAGGGCGGGAGAGCAAAGCGATCCCGCCTATATAAATTTACTACTTTGAAATAATGCCTAAATTGAGTAGAAGATAGCAATAATGTAAAAAATTGTGACATTTTCAAAAAAAGGCGGGATCGCTTCGCTCTCCCGCCCTACGGTCTCCTCCATCTAACGGATACGCCCATTTGAAACTTGATGTTACGATACAAATGGTGGCTTATTCTTCCGTTGGACGAACTATCTTCCGTTTTTTCTTGACGATAATTACTGGAGCTTTGGTTTGGGGTTTGGATGCTGTTTTGGCTTTTGTAGTAGTTTTTGAAGTATTGGAAGGTCTTGTAGATTTTGTTTGCTGTCCGATTCTAGTCTGTTGCCCAGATCGTTTTTGCTGTCCAGTTTTTCCTTGTTGACCAGGTCTTGATTGTTTTACAGATTTTTGTTGTTTTGCAGGATTTGGTTTTTTAGCCTTTTCTTGCTTTGCCTTAGCGGCTTTTGCAGCTCTAGCGGCAACTCGAGCTGCTTTTTTCTCCATTTCCTTCTTAATAGCCTCCTTAACTTCCGCTTTACGTTTTTCTCTTTTTTCAGCTAGTTCCTTTAAATTTTCTAAATATTCTGTCGCCCAAATAGCTTGCTGTTCGGTTACTTCTCCACTTGGCTTCCCATCTAATCCATAACGCGCCGCTTTTGCTGTATGCACTTGAAGATAAACAGGACGATGACACCATTTTACTAACATAGATTTAACTTCTTTTTCTGTTAGATCTGGCATTGCTTCCAATATATCGCTTCGAATGGTGAGAGCCAATGGCACTGGATTATCAGAATTAAAAATATCTGGCCACTGCGCAACAAATGCAGCACGGACTCGGTCTATCATTTGTTTGTGGCTTTCTTTTGTTTCTGGATTCATAATTGTGCTTTATTTTTAAATTGATAGGGGGAAAGGATATTTTATAATTGGTTAAAAATATCTTTTAAAAATCTGCGGTAATATCTTTATCTACTTAGGATATAATATCTTTATCTACTAGAATAGTAGGATAGATTAGAGCCACATCCAGCTTTTTTTTTATTTGTAACTTATCTTAATAAATTATAGCACCATCCAATATGACAATACCGAATTGATCAAAAACCATAAGTTTATATAGGCAAAGCAATTCTGTAAGCTTTTCTAAAAAATTTTTTGGCATCCTTCATTTGCTTCCAAAAGTATTTTACACGTGATCGTTTCCACGCAGAACGTGGGAACGATAAAAATCGTAAACTGGAAAATGAAGGATACCAATTTTTTATCAGAAACTTTAGCCTTTTACCTATATCTACTTACCACCTATCAGTTTACATGTAGGATGGGTAGAGCCAAAGCGAAACCCATCATTATTGATGCGCTTCGTACCTCAGCGCATCCTATGTATAAAACCGATAGGTGGTAAGCTATATCTATTATATATTCCACTTAAAATATAATTTAATTTATTAGCGTAGATTTGGGTATTATCCAAGGCATACAAAAACTAAAATGTTTCGCAAAAAGAATTTTAGTGATCTTAATATAGTCTTATATATTAGAAATTATATATATTATAAGATTAGATATTATTTTATAATACATTTTAAATATATTACAATTAAATTATATATAGTTCTATTAATATCAAAAAAGACCTTTTATCTAAACATGTAACTCTCTAATAATACAGCAGTTAGAATCATTGTAGCATCAGCCATTAACCTAATATACCATAATTTATTGAGAAGTTACTAAAACACTTAAGCAACTTTAGGAAACGCAAAGAAAGGCAAGTCATAAAATGATGGCTAATGCTCAAATGGCAGTATCTAAACAACTAAAAATTGGCAATTCTCTTAATAGCAAGGCTGATTATTTTGATCGTTATTATTCAGATTGCTGCCCATATTGTTTGCAAGAGACCACATCTTTACCATGCCATAAATGTGGATATGTTACTGGCCAAGACAACGATCCGCCTTTCTTATCTATAGGTACAACACTAGATGAACGCTACCGAATTGCTAAGGTTTTAGGAGATGGTGGCTTTGGTATCACCTATCTTGCTTGGGAAGAAAACCTCCAATATCCCGTAGCTATCAAAGAATATTTTTATAGAGAAGCTGCAAACCGTGCTGCCGATGGTCTAACTCTTGATGTATATCCACCTCCATTACAGGAGACATTTTATCACGGATTAGATCGGTTTATGACCGAAGCTAGATTACTAGCAAAATTTGACAAACACCCCAACATAATATCCCCCAAAAATTTCTTTAGGGCGAACGGTACTGGATACATGGTAATGGAATATGTAGAAGGTATCGCTATGAATCGATATTTAGAGCAGTTTCCAGAGAATAAGATCTCTTTTAAGCATGCTCTGGAATTGCTGACACCGATTATGAATGCCCTCCAAGCTATCCATGACAATGGATTGATGCATCGCGATGTTACTCCAGCCAATATTTATATAACCGAAGATAACCAAGTTAAGTTACTAGATTTTGGAGCAGCACGTTTTTTTACCGGGCTTAGGTTAGCTCAGGATCTTTCAGTTCTTCTTAAGCATGGCTATTCTCCAGAAGAGCAATATCGCAGTAAAGGTAAGCAAGGGGCTTGGACGGATGTGTATGCGATGGCTGCGACTATCTATCGGTCGATAACAGGAGTAGTGCCACATAATGCTTTGGATCGTTTAGATCATGATAATTTAGCGCCACCTTCTCTGTATGGAATTGAATTATCAGAAAGTCAAGAAACAGCGATCATGACTGCATTAGCAGTTAAGTCTGATGATAGATTTAAGACTATTACTGAATTTAGTCAAGCCTTGCATGATGATGGAGATGCTAATTCTAACAAGCAACTTATTGCGCATACTCATAGGCCAAATCTTGTAAAATCTAGTGCTGAACATTCAGCAACTGCCAATCTTGGCAAAACTGGATCAAATTTTACCCAAGCTTTCAAAAATTATAATACAGCACCATTAAAAACTTCTAATATCAGACCAAGAGAGGCTACGGCAAGACCTGGACCAGTAGCATCCAAAACAACCGCTATTAGCACTAATGCTTCCAAAAAAGCTCCACAGATGGCTGTTACAAAACTTAGTGCTGCTACTAATGATCCACCTCTTGATAAGGCTGCAAATAGTAGGTTTGATCCAGATACAACTCGGCCTAAAAGGACCAAAGACCCACCAAAAGAGAAAACTCAGATTTTGGAGTCCGCTGAGTCTAGGACTTCAAAACAACTGGATACTCCGAAACAACAGGAAGCTCCAAAAAATTTAAAGCCACAACAAACTCAAAAACATTCTAAAACCTCAGAATCGCAACAGGCCCCAAAAAATTCTGAAATTTCAAGACAACAAGAGGCTCCACAACATTCTAAAACATCAACCCAACAAAAGGCTCAAAAAGCCCCAGAGATTCCAAAACAAGAGGCTGTTCAAGAAACTAAGAATTTTAATAATCAGCAAAACATTGAGAAACAGCAACCACAAGAACTTAAGATTACTCTACAACAAGAGCCAGTTGTTGCAGCAGTATCCAATAATTCTGCTACAGCTACTACAGCTACTACAGCAGCTAAAAGTAGCATATTTCCGATGTTGCTGCTTAGTACTTTATTGCTTGCAACTACCAATGGTGCTGTTATGTGGTATTTTACCAGTAAGCTACAAGTACCTAATCAAGCTGCGGCTGTAATGTCGCCAACACCTGCTATGCCAGTTATGCCGAAACCTCCAGCAGCATCGCCTAGCAAGCCTGCTATTGAACCTTCATCGCCTGCGCGTACTATTAATGTTACGCCTAGTGCAGATGGTTCGGTGATTATAACGTTGGATCCTTCTAATGTTATGAAAGTAACTGTGGCTTCTAATAAGTCTAATAATAATAAATCTATTTCAGAATCTAGTATTAAAAAATCTCAAGTTGTTGAGCCAGTACCAACTTCGACTGTGACCAGTAATACAAATCAGCCTACTGGTGTGAAACCTGAACCAGTACCAACAAGTGCTACAACGGCAAGTCATTCTAGTGTGATTCCTACAAAATCAAGTTCAGTTCAAACATTACCACCCGTAGCTAATTCCAATAATATTCCAAATATAACCCAACCCAATATTGCAACTTATATTCCAGTTAATTTTGTTGCGCCTATAGCATCTACTGCACCCAAAGTGCCTAAAAAAGTTAATTCTGGTAACGCAAGATATATGCCTAATGTTACTAGAATGGTTGCGTTATGGGCCGTTAATGCTAAAAGATTTACCAATTCTAAGCCTGCTATTACTAAGGCTACAGCCCCTGCTGTGCCCAAAAAAGTAGCACCAGTTGCTAACGCTCCAAAGCCTGATATTTCTAAAGCTACGGCACCTACTGTACCACAAAAAGTGGCACTAGCTGTGCCTCAAAAAGCAGCACCAGTTGCTAATGCTCCAAAGCCTGTTATTTCTAAAGCTACGGCACCTACTGTACCACAAAAAGTGGCACTAGCTGTGTCTCAAAAAGCAGCACCAGTTACCAACGCTTCAAAGCCTGCTATTGCTAAGACTACAGCCCCAGCCGTACCCCAAAAAGTAGCACCAGTTGCTAACGCTCCAAAGCCTGCTATTGCTAAAGCTCCAGCCACTGCCAAACCAAAACCTACTCAAACAACTGCAAATAGTTTTGCCAAAACACGACACCCTACTACCCATTCTATTAATGCTACTACACTAGAAATGCAAGGCATATTTGCCTATACAAAACCAGTACGCCTAGAAAGATTAATGAGCCAACAAGAACGCATGGAATATGTTCAGGCAATACGTACTGCTACAACACCGGAAATTCGCCAACAAATCAGAGAACTAACCTATACAAGACTAGGACAACGCGCCAGAGAATTAGGCATGTTTGTGGTAAAACCTCACAACAATGTACATCCAGAACATCAAGAGCACTTATCAGAACGGCGCGAAACCAGGGAAATGGAACCAAGAGAACGCCGCTTAACCCATAGAGAACCCATAATTCAAGAATTGCATTGGACAATAGCTTATAAAGAGCCAATACGCTTAGAAAAATTAATGTCTAAACAAGAACGTAGAGAATACATACGTGCCATAAACACAGCCAGAACACCTGAAATACGCCAACAAATACGTGAATTCACTTATGCTAGATTAAATCACAGAGCGCAACAACAGGGTATGTTAGTAATAACGACGCAGCCTACTCATAGAGAACCACAGCATAGCGAATCATTTAGGCCAGAGTTAATGGCAAGATCAGAGTTAATAGCAAGACCAGAACTAATACGTGAAGCCAATAAGCATCCAATATATAATCATTCCCGATCAGAAATGCATGCATTTTTTGCTACACCAGCTCATGCAGCACCGCATCCAATACATCCCGCACATCCAATACCACACTCTAGCCCGGTACATCCTCATTTACCACCACGTCATTAATTATACTTTGTCACATTGATCATCGTAGGTTGGGTTGATGGTCTCATCGTCAACCCAACATCTAGTTATAGGATAAGCTATTGAGAAGTTACGTAACATTTCGCTACATTACCTACACCAATATCCTCGGTTCTTAATGGCAATACTTTACCATGATAAGTCTTAAGATCAAGATCTAATAAAGAAGAATCCGAAATATGTGGAGTCGCAATTATTTGGATATTACCAGAACGCAATCGTACTTTTAATGTATCCAACATATCTGGATTTATGCAAACCTGTAATTTTGTATCTAACTCTGTAAAAAAACCGCGTTGCTTAAAATGATACACTAAGGTGTTAGAATTTTTCTTATAGCCCCGACTATCTATCCTATAAGTAGGTAATCCAAAGCCTTGCACTGTTCCAGTTACTTGCAACGGTAATGTTTTGGAACTGTCAAAAATCACTGTTAGATCAGCTTGGCGCAAATCTAGATGTACTATAGATATAGGGGATAATAATGCTTGCGGTGGTTTATAATTAATCGTTTTATGGACTGGGAAACCTAATGATGCACCACCTAAAATAACCAAAGCAAAGCTAATGATTACTAGGGTATTAGTATTATATTGATGTGGAGTGCTAATAGCAATTCTATCAGTATTACCAGCATATTCATAAGATAACTGTGACATTTTACCAATTGGTAATATAAAATGATACAAAACTAACGCCGTAAAAAAAGTAATAAAACCAGCCCATAACACATCAGAAAGGAAATGCGCCCCCGTAGCCATACGCCCAACCCCCATTACTAAACCCAAGGCGATACTACAGATTAGAGCTATCCGAGCTAAACCTGGATACTTGCGCCGCCACAAAAACCACAATACACACAAAACAAAGCCCACTGAAGCATGGCCTGCTGGAAATGACTTTTCCTCAGAAGACGCACCAAGTACCAAAGGCGGTAAATATCGCATAGTCCCCCCAAACTCTGTAATTTGGCGCGGTCGCGGTCGTCCCCAATGATCTTTAAATATCAAATTAACGAATAGACCTGGCCCAATTGCTAAAGTCAAAAGTATATAAGTAGCAGCTTGTCGCCAATACGGTTGTTGCTTCCCTATTATCCAAATTATCAAAGCTCCCAAGGTTATTAAAGCCGTAAATATAGGGGCACCATAAAAGAAAAACCGCCATAATGGAACTAGTTTTTGCGGCCAAGGGTCAAGAGCTGGTGGTGGTGCATAAAAAATAGCAGCACAGTAGATATCAAGATATGTAAACCAAAATACTAAAGTGCTGCTCACTGCAATTGCTAATAAAATTCCCAAAGGTACTCGCCATGATGGAATTTTTGAAGGCACTGTATGTTGTTCTAAGGTACACATTATTAATATTTTATCTATTTTTAGATACCTAATCAATATGCAAAACAATAAGTGACAGGATGCAAAGATGACTTTATCAAACCATTATTATAAAGTTGTTACTGATTCATTTATAAATTAATTATGAAAATAACCAAGCTACATTATTAAAAAAGCTGCATAAAATGGCATCTTTCATTCGTTTTCAAAAGTACTTTACACGTTATCGTCATCATTCCCAAGCTCTGCGTGGGAACGATAACAGTGTAAACTGGAAAATGAAGGATGCCCATAAAATCGTATAAAACTGCATAAAAACTAAAAAACACTACCTGAAGAATTATTCCTCTATTCTTTTTAGTGAAAAAATTTTTCATTACAGAATGTATTTAAAATATATTTAATGATATTTGACCAGATGAATTTTAGATCAAGTTTAAAAGTTGGTGTCTTTGTAGACGCTGAAAATATTAAATACAACGGCGGCTACCAGATGCGTTATGACATATTACGAAAATTTGCAATACGAGATGGTGGATTTCCTTTGCGTCTTGAAACCTATATGGCTAATGATCCAGAACGCGCTCGAGAAGATGCTGAATATAGAAAAAAATCCCTCACTTATCAGCAAATGGTAAGAGATTTTGGATGGAAGATCTCAGTTAAAGAAGTACGTCGTTACACGGATGATGATGGGAATATTACTACTAAAGCGAATGCTGACCTAGATTTAGCCGTAGCACTCATGCTTCAAGCCCCACAACTAGATCAAATATTGCTGGTAACTGGTGATGGAGACTTTATGGAGGTAGTAACTGCGCTGCAAAACAAAGGCTGTCGCGTTGAATTGATTGGCTTTAAAAACGTCTCAAAACAGTTACAAAAACAAGTAGATGCATTCTACTCTGGCTTCCTAATTCCAGATCTATTACCAGTACCTTATGAACCGCGCAATGAATGGGGAAGCTCTGGGTCTTGTGTTCGTGGAGTATGTTCTAAATGGTTTCCAGAAAAAGGCTATGGCTTTTTACGCTTTATCAATCGTATTGATCCTAATCTGTGGATAACAGATCCACGTGAATATGATTCACCATATACCAGCGTATTTTGTCATGCCAATGAGATAGCAGATGAGGTCACAGAAGAGATGTTATTAAGTCGCGATGTCATATTAGAGTTTTATTTGCAACAAAGTGAACAACGCGATGATAGTTGGATTGCTAATAATGTGCGTCTAGCTTTTAGTGTTAATCGTTAATTCTACAAAAAAATAAAAAATTTCCACAGCATACTTAAGAACTCAATATTTAATAATTACCTATTTAAAAATTATATATTTGATATTTAACATATTTAATAATTGCATAATGCCAATATTTCATAATTACGAACATAAAAATTGCAACATAACGCCTGATCATCTAAGTTTCACCATAACGGCTCAAGATGGTAATGCCCGTCGTGCCAACCTAATATTACCCAAAGGTGTAATAGAAACCCCTGCTTTTATGCCAATAGGTACTTATGGTGCAGTCAAGGGACTTACATCTGAAGAATTGGAATTATCAGGAGCACAGATAATCCTAAGCAATACGTTTCACTTATATTTACGTCCAGGAATGGAAGTTATCAAAAAATTCCAAGGACTCCATAATTTTATGAATTGGCAGCACCCAATTTTAACAGACTCAGGCGGCTTTCAAGTATATAGTTTAGGAAGACTACGCAAGATCACAGAACAGGGCGTATGGTTTCAGTCCCCCATAGATGGCCAACGCATTTTTATGGGACCAGAAGAATCTATAGCGATCCAACGCGATCTAGGATCTGATATAGTGATGATATTTGATGAATGCACTCCATATCCAGCTAATTTTGAAACTACACGCCAGTCTATGGAATTATCCTTACGTTGGGCCAAACGTAGCCATGAGGCTCATAGCAACAATACAGCATCCCTCTTTGGCATTGTTCAGGGCGGTATGTTCCCAACTTTACGAAAGCAATCATTAGCAGGACTTCAAGATATTGGGTTTGATGGCTATGCAATTGGTGGACTTTCTGTGGGTGAATCCGCAACAGAACGCTTAAAAATCTTAGATGCTTTTGTTACAGAATTACCTTGGGATAAGCCTAGATATTTAATGGGGGTAGGTACTCCTGAGGATTTAGTTGAGGCAGTAAAACGTGGTATCGATATGTTTGATTGTGTATTGCCTACTCGCAATGCACGTCATGGGTATTTATTTACCCATCAAGGGACGATACGCATACGTAATGCTCTCTATCGAAATGATGAAAGGCCGCTAGATCCATTATGTGATTGTATAACTTGTCGTCAATATAGTCGGGCTTATTTACACCATTTGGATAAAACTCAAGAAATTTTAGGTATTCGACTGAATACATTGCATAATCTATATTATTATCAAACTTTAATGCGAGAATTACGAGAAGCTATAGAAAAAAATTTATTAGTATCCTATATGGATAAATTTTACCAGATGCGTACAGCAGCGTCACATGCTTCCTAAACATCACTAACCTTTGGGCCACAACTCCTAATTGTCAAATTAAACTTAACTTGATTAATTTACAAATAATTAATACAAAGTATTGTTTTCAATAAAATAAAGCCTTATCCTGTAATCTATCAACATAGAACTAATCATAACCTAAAAATAATTACAAGGCCCAAAATATGAAGCAACCGGTAAACAAAACACGCCGCCATATTATTAGCGGTGGGGTAGCTGCTGTAGCTGGTATTGCCGCTGTAGGTACACCAGCTTGGGGCGGATTAACTTTTTGGGAGGCGTTTTCTGGATTCTTTCAAGACCATTATCAACGTATGAGCAAAGAAGAACTACAAGCTGCCTTGGCTCGTATTGAGGTAAAAGCCACCGACCAATACAAGGTCCATATCCAGTGCCAGGCAACACCAGCGCAACCCCAAGTTGCCTTTGGATATGCCATAAATATAGACAAATGTCGCGGCTATCGAGACTGCGTAACCGCATGTGCTAAAGAAAACAATCTAAGCCAAGATACCCAATATATTAGAGTAGTAGAAATGCCCCAAGGCGATATGAATTTAACGCATGGGGATCATTACTATAGTTCCGAAAAGGTACCGCATTCTGGGCACTATTATTTACCTTTACAATGTATGCACTGCGACGATCCACCTTGCGTCAAAGCCTGTCCAGTTAAAGCTACTTGGAAAGAACCAGATGGCATAGTAGTTGTAGATTATGATTGGTGTATAGGATGTCGTTACTGTATGGCAGCGTGTCCTTATCAAGCGCGACATTTTAATTGGGGAAATCCAGTACTTGATCCTAAGGCTATCACTACAGAAACCCATTATTTAGGTAATCGTCCCCGTCCGTCTGGTGTAGTTGAAAAATGCCATTTTTGTATACAGCGTACCCGCAAAGGTATGCAACCGGCCTGTCAAGAGGCTTGTCCTACTGGAGCACGTATCTTTGGGAATCTATTAGATCCTAATAGCGAAATTCGCTATGTCTTAGCAAATAAACCAGTCTTTAGGTTAAAGAGTGAATTGGGCACTGAGCCACAGTTTTGGTATTTTAGGGATTAGTAAGTGCGATTAGCTGTAGGGTGGGCATTGCCCACGCGCAAAACTAATTTCAAAACATATCAATAATACTTGATGTTTAAAAGTTAGTATCTGTTAATATTTTAATATCATGTGTTGCAAGGGTTTTATAGGAGATACCATACAAAATACCTTGCAGAATGAAACGGCCAAAAAATATATTTGTATTACTCGACTATCCAGTTTTTTGGCTTAACAAAAATTGCGTATGGATTCCTGCTTTCGCAGGAATGACGGGTGGGTCATTCAACAAACAGCAGATTTTTCATCAAGTCGTCATTCCTGCGAAAGCAGGAATCCAGTATTATAAATTTCAATTGTATTATATAAACATTTTCTAAATTTTGAACATCGAGTAATAACAACTATAGAAAGTAGGTATGAATAACATGGTTATCGGTTATTTTATACGTGATAGCATAAAACAATGGTTTAATGGCCCCTTTAGCTACTGGCTTTGGTTAGCCATCTTAGGCATATTAATAGGCTATGGCGGATTTAATTATTGGCAACAACTAACATTAGGACTAGTAGTTACCAATATGAGTAATCAAGTATCTTGGGGACTATATATAGCTAACTTTACTTTTTTTGTAGGAATTGCCGCTGCCGCTGTTATGCTGGCGATCCCAGCTTATATCTTTGATCGCAAGGATATTAAAGATGTGGTCTTGATGGGTGATACTGTAGCAGTAGTAGCAGTCTTAATGGCTATGTTGTTCGTAGTTGTAGATCTAGGCCGCCCAGATCGTATTTGGCATATGATCCCTGGAATTGGTGTCTTTAATTTTCCACAATCATTACTCTCTTGGGATGTGATTGTATTAGCGGGATATATGATCTTAAATATCGGCATTTCTGGATATATATTGTTTTCCTATTACCAAAATAAAAATCCTAAATTACGCTATTATTTCCCCTTTGTAATTATTGCGATTATATGGGCCATATCAGTACATACAGTCACAGCGTTCTTATATGTAGCCTGTACTGGACGGCCATTCTGGCATAATCCATTATTAGCCCCACGCTTTATTGCCTCAGCCTTTGCCTCTGGCCCGGCAGTAATGATCTTGGGATTTCAAATCTTAAGAGGAATATGTCGTTACCCTATCCATCAAAGTGTCATTGAACATTTGGCATTAGTAATGACTTACGCATTACAGATTACTCTGTTTTTTATTGGGGTCGAGTTGTTTACAGAGTTTTATCATGAAGGTGAAGAAGCTCTATCAGCTCGTTATCTATTCTTTGGTTTAGATGGACAGCATAATGCTTTAGTACCATGGATTTGGAGCGCAATTGGGTTGCTAGTCACAGCGACTATTATTGGTAGTATTCACAAATTACGTAATAACTCATGGTTGTTATATATGGCTTGTCTATTTACCATTGTTGGGGTATGGATAGAGAAAGGCATGGGAGTTGTGATACCTGCGTTTATACCAACGCCAATCGGAGAGATCTTAGAATATATGCCTAGTATGTTAGAAATTGCTATTAGTATTGGCATTTTAGGCATTGGGCTACTTGTCTTTACCTTGTTAGCTAAAGTAGTGATAGCTATTGAATGTAATACCTTACGTTATCAGAATGTTGTCTGAATCAGAAGTTCCAAAATTTTCATGATTACCATGAAGTAACAATTACCCACATTTGTCACATTGACAATCGTAGATTGGGTTGATAGCCTCATAATCAACCCAACCTATTACTGGAGATTTTCCTGTTCTAAGACACCGGGTAATTTGTAACTAACATTTTTATTGTCGATAGCTATATATTCTTTTTGCACCATTAAGTCTAATAATTCTAGCAGTTCCTGATCTTCAAGCGTTTTCATAAATATGGAATTGATTGCGTTCTTTAGAGTTTTAACCTTTTTGGGTTTATTACCTTGGCCTCGTGCTAATAAATTTTTAATTATTGCATTTAATTTTTCTTGCTGTGTATTTGTACCTAATATTGGTATGTTTGTAAGATCACTTTTCCGTTGAGCAAATATTTTTCTTTCCTTTAAATGCTTTATCAGAGGATCAAATCCCGTATCTTTTGAAATGATATGAAAGTACGCATCATTATCTTGTTCTGTTAACTTACCTATATAATAGGCAATGTGAAAATCAAGTGCATTTGAGCCATTGCCATGTATTTTGATATATGTGGCGTTATCACCTAATTTTTGAAGTGCTTCAGCAATCTCAAATGGTATTTTTGTTTGATTTTCTCCTACAAATACTATCACCTTAAAAGGATGATTTTTGATAATCGGAATGTTCTTGGGTTGTACATTTTCAAGATCTATAAAAACATAATTTGTTTTCAATCAAATCCCTCCTATATCGAATCACAATCATAAAAATCACCTACAACGTGAAACCCATCAAATCTATTGACAACAAAATAAACTTATGGTTACAATATAATTTTTCAACCTTATCTTAAGATAACTACCATTATCCAACTTTATCAATTTCAGTAAAGAGCCAACCTCGAATTTGACCATTTCAATAAAAACTCGACTTTGGCCATTTAGGGTACAGCAGCAAGCCGATCAAGTAAAGCCTCCATATCTTTACGAGACAATTCCACACGATCAGCATTTAGAGCTGAGTTGTGCA
>LFCU01000034.1 GCA_001044195.1 Candidatus Achromatium palustre | reverse complement strand
TCTTGAATATCAATACGGACATTGCGATAGTGGTTGAATGTAAAATGCAATATATTATCAAAATTAGGCTTAGTTACTGTAGTCATAGATGTTTTATATGTTAATCAATGTTTCAAAAGGATGGTTCTGGTAAAAATCCTTTTGGAGTGATGTTGATGCAAGTTAGAGTGAAACTGGATTTGAAAATATAAGGATGCTTCAATTTCTATATGACGAGTGAAGTATGGTGCGCATCTCCCGCCATAAAGTAGAAGATGCTTTGTTAAGATATTAGGTTGACGATAAGGCCATCAACCCAACCTAGGCAGCTTGAATATTTTGATAAATCTTATTGAAAATTTAGAACAACAGAATGCAAACGTGGAAGCACAACCACAAGCGTGTCACCGTTTAATAGTCTCACACAAATTACAAGAAAAATAGTCATCCTTAATTTGCTTGCCCAAAGTACTTTACAAGGGATCGTTCCCACGCAAAGCATGGGAACGATAAAAAAAGAAGTATTATAAGTATAAAATGCAGGGTGCCAAAATTAGAGTATTGTTTTAGGTTGTACCAGTTTACCCAAAAACAGAATAGCATCGGTTTGGGTATCACGAATAAGGAACATAAAGGGATGGTCAGCCCGAAATTCTGGTAATGATGATCCACCACCAAAAGATATTGTTCCACGAGTCTTAGTAACTGCGGTTGCCGCTGTAGCTACTGTGCCTTCTTCGGTTACATCACAATTAGCTTGGTGAATAACATTAGATATAGCTAAACCATCAGCATGGTTAGTATCAACCATATCAGAAAAATCGGCCTTAGCTTCATCAAAAGCCGTTGGCATACCCATCTTAACCAATTGAGGCTTAAGATAAAATCTACTAGATAATTTAAAACGTGGCAAGTAGACCTTTACGCGCTCAGGTTGGAGACTGCTAATTAGTTTATTTAATTTGGATAACGTTAGCTGCTTTTCCAATACTGTTAATCCATCCCGTTTTTTAGGCAATAATATTAGCATAGTAATACGGTTGCCTACATAAGGTAACTCAAGCACTTGTACCTCTAAGTTATCCCCATACTTAAAAGCAGCATTTTGTGTCATCATTGGGGTTGTAATAACATTGGTTGGGGTTACATAAAAATCTAATGGTTTGGTCCTTTGGGGTTTAAAAGCATTGGTCCATTTGGCTTTAAAATAAATGGCATTAACTAGTACCATACGAATATTCGAATCTATATCCCTTTTCTGTAATAGCTGGGGAATTTTACCTAAAGTCTGTTGTTTTACCCAAGCGTTAATTGTTTGGCGTGACTTATCAGTTTGTTTGCGATAATCCAGTAGTTGAATAGTAGCACCATACGCACTGTTTAGTAGATTAGTGAATTTCTCTTGCATGACCAAGCCTTGGTATGGATAGATTCGATTGGCAATAGCTAGTTGATAATCATCTTGGTTAGTAAGGTGCTTTTGTATTGAACCGATAGTCTGGTGTAGCTGCTGCCTAGGAACCTGCCTAAAATATAGGGTATTGGCCATTTCTTTAGCAGTATCACCTTTAGCCCCAGCATACGTCATTCCCAAAGCTGTAAAGGTACTCCATGGAGAAAACAATAGATTGTCTTTAGTATGCTGTAGATTATTATAAAGGTCTAAGGCGAATAAATTGGACGCTTTGGTTACAGCGTGTTTATTATCAATAGATGTTGAGGATCGATTTGGAGAAGAGGATTTATTCTTAACAGGTATTATTGGGAAGGACCGACTTGAAAAATTGCGGTTATTTTCAATAAATATTATTTGATCTAGAGAATTAGCCAATGAGGTATTAACTGAATGGAATAAAGGATTTTCCATAGAATTAAAACTAGAGACTAGTAATTGATCATTCACTATTTGCTTAGACAAAATTTGCCCAGTATCATTCCTTACATTATCACTACAACTTAGCAGTGATGACAGCACAAAACCAAAAATTGTAATTACAAACCAAAAATTTTTCATTACATTACCATTTTAAATAAATTCATCATTAAGTTTGTTTGCCATAAACTTCTCTTTTTAGACATTAGTGATATTGATACGCTCAATGTTAGTATCCTATATAAATTTATATACTTAGTCGACATAAAAATCATTGAGATGATTACATAGACATAATATATTCAATTATAAATAATATTGCAATATACTTATGAATACTTTAAGTATACTATTTATTATAATTAAAAGCGTAAGTCAAATCATTAGACTAAATCAACAATCAATTCTTAAATTGCCAAATCAATAAACTAAAATATATATGCCATATACCAGATCCTGTGTATCCCATTATTTAACCTTACCTATGCAGCTATTACCTCAAGAAGTACGCTACAAAATAGCCGCGCAGATACTTAATATGATATTTCATAAAGAACGCAACCAAGGAGATTTAGATTTCTTAGAAAACCATCAAGTTCGTATTGCCCTAGCAGATGCAAATCTAGATGTCCTTATAACCTTAAAAAATCGTCAAATCTATCCTATAACAAAAGACGAAACTCCAGAATTAACTATAAGTGGCACTATATATGATTATCTATTATTGATAGCGGGGCGTGAGGATCCTGATACTTTATTTTTTCAACGCCGCCTAAGTATGCAGGGGGATACTGGTTTGGGGGTACATCTTAAAAATTTTCTTGCTGCTATAGATTATACGACACTGCCTTTGGGAAATTTCATTCAACCCACCGTAAACAAAGGCTTAAGTTTTTATGAATGGTTAATGTAGGGTGCTCTACTTGTGCACCTTTCTTGAATTATGGTGCGCAATGCGCACCCTACTCTACTTTCTCGAATTATGGTGTGCACTGCACACCATACTACTAAATTCCTAATGATATCTAAATGTATTTACACTTAAAGCGTATTTTTGACATTGCCTTTGCAATAATCGCCATATTATTTCTAATAATACCAATTATTATAATCGCTATTTTGATCAAATTAACATCTTCAGGTCCAATCCTGTATTGGTCAGATCGTGTAGGCCAAGATAACCATATATTTAAAATGCCCAAATTTCGCAGTATGCGTATTGGAACCCCTACCGTTGCTACACATCTATTACTGAATCCTAAAGATCATCTAACTCCACTAGGTGATTTTTTACGCCAATCTAGCCTTGACGAATTACCACAGTTATGGTGTATCCTAACAGGCGAAATGAGTCTTGTAGGACCAAGACCAGCATTGTTTAATCAAGATTACCTTATTGCTTTACGGACCCAATATGGTGTAAATAAACTAACCCCAGGAATAACCGGATGGGCACAGATAAATGGCCGTGATGAATTATCAATTCCCCAAAAGGTGCAACTAGACTATGAATATCTCCAACACCAATCATTGTGGTTTGATATAAAAATCGTACTCTTAACTATTAGAAAAGTAATATCCCGTGCTGGTATTGCCCACTAAAAAATTAACTAAATCTCATGCTGTACCATATTTCTAATTTTGTACTAGGCTTACCACGTTATACCAAACGTATCATAGTAGTAACATTAGACATTAGTTTATGTGTGTTGACTGTTTGGTTGGCGTTCTTTTTGCGACTTGATGAGTGGATTAGACTCTCTGGCAATGCAAGTTTTCAACCACTGTGGGCTGTTATAACTGCAATTATAGTGGCACTACCGTTGTTTATTACACATGGCTTTTATCGTGTGATCTTTCGCTATTCTGGGCTATTAGCCATCGCAGCGATTATTCGAGTGTTTATATTATATAGCTTCTTTTATGCCGCAATTGTAACCGCTATCGGCTTACCTAATGTACCACGTAGTATAGGCATTATCCAACCCCTATTACTGTTTGTAGCAATCAGTGCCACACGCCTTTTAGCCCATGCCTGGCTAAAAAACGAATATCATTCTCAATTACACATCGCTAATCTACCCAAAGCACTTATCTATGGAGCAGGAAGGGCAGGACGACAATTGGCCTCTGGTTTAGACGATAGTTGTGAGATGAATATAATAGGCTTTTTGGATGACAATCTGTCTTTACAGAACAATGTCCTCAATGGAAAACCGATTTTTTCCCCAACTAAAGTAGCAAAAATCATTAAAAATCAAGGTATTACTCACATACTACTTGCAATGCCATCTATTAGCAGACAGCGGCGTAATAAGATTTTGGAACAAATGGAACAGCATCAAGTAATAGTACATACCTTGCCAAGGTTAATAGATTTAGCAGAGGGTAGAATAACAGTATCTGATTTACGTGAGCTAGATATCGATGATTTGTTGGGGCGGGAACCAGTGCCTCCTGATGATGGATTACTTGCTAAAAATATTACTAATAAGGTGGTCTTGATCACTGGTGCTGGAGGATCGATTGGTAGTGAGTTATGCCGCCAAGTTTTGCAGTTGCAACCCCATAAGTTGCTATTAATAGATAATAGCGAATTTGCGCTGTATGCAATTCATGCTGAATTAGAGCACAAGCACATCCGCACTAGTAAGCTACAATTGGTACCACTATTAGCCTCAGTGCAAGATCCAGAACGGATGCAGACAATTATGCATACCTGGCATCCTGATACTATCTATCATGCTGCCGCCTATAAACATGTACCCATGGTAGAATCCAATCCCATTGAAGGGATTAAAAACAATGTCTTTGGTACTTTAATAACAGCCCAAGCTGCAATAAAGTATAACGTCCGTGATTTTGTTTTAATTAGTACTGATAAGGCAGTACGTCCTACTAATGTTATGGGGGCCAGTAAGCGTGTAGCAGAGTTGTGTTTACAGGCACTGAACACAAAGCAACTAGCTATAGACTCTAACCAAACAACCCTAGAAACCGCCAACATTCAACCAACTAAACTTTCTATGGTAAGGTTTGGTAATGTGTTAGGTTCTTCTGGTTCAGTAATCCCTAAATTTCGTAAGCAAATCCGCGAAGGTGGCCCCATTACTTTAACCCATCCTGATATTAATCGCTTTTTTATGACCATTCCAGAAGCGGCACAATTAGTCATCCAAGCAGGCGCAATGGCACAGGGTGGCGATGTTTTTGTACTAGATATGGGTAAACCTATCAAAATATTTGATCTTGCGCAGCGTATGATTAAGCTATCTGGACTTACGGTGCGCAATGAAGCTGATCCTGATGGAGATATTGAAATAATTATTACTGGGTTACGACCAGGCGAAAAGTTACATGAAGAGTTGTTATTAGGTAAGGACCCATATCCAACTGCACATCCACGCATTTTACGTGCTCAAGATCCTTTTATTCCTTGGGAACAGTTAGAAATTGACATCAATGCTTTAAAAACGGCATCTCATAATCAGGATGCGAGTACTGTTTTAACAATCCTTAAAAGATTAGTAGGAGGCTACCATCCAAGTCATGAGGTAGTAGATATGCTACAGTGCGATTACGCTTAAGGCTAATCGTATTTACTAAATAATTACAAACGACGCCAGGATGTGCCATCTGCATTATCTTCTAGGACGATTCCTTGGTTTTTAAGCATGTCACGGATACGATCTGCTTCAGCCCAATTTTTAGTCTTACGAGCTGTAGTGCGTTGATCAATAAGTTCTAGTATTTTAGCATCTGTTAGATTGTTAGTTATAGCAGTACCCTGCAAGTAGGCTTCAGGATCATCTTGTAACAAGCCTAAAATACTGCCAAGCTGTTTAAGTTCTGATCCTAAAGCTCGAGCTTGGTTAAGATCAATATTACGTATTCGATTTAGCTCTCTTGCTACATCAAATAATACGGCTAAGGCTATGGGAGTATTAAAATCATCCGCCATTGCTGAATGAAAGCGGGTTCTAAAATCTTCAATTACTCTATTAGTTGTGTCTGCAAGTTGAGTTTGATTATCTAAATTTGGAACCTGAGTTAAGTCTAAACCCCGCAATGCAGTATAAAAACGTGTCAAAGCAGCTTTAGCATTTTCTAGCTGGGAGTTTGAGTAATTAAGCGGGCTACGATAATGGCTGGTTAATACAAAATAGCGAATCTCTTCAGGTCGGTAATGTTCTAAGATTTCGCGAATCGTAAAAAAATTGCCTAAAGATTTAGACATCTTTTCACTATCTATTTGCACAAAGCCATTGTGCATCCAGACATTTACAAAAGTATTGCCATATGCCCCTTCAGATTGGGCGATCTCATTTTCATGATGGGGAAACTGTAAATCAGCACCACCACCATGAATATCAAAATGGTTGCCTAAGCAATGGGTAGACATTGCAGAACATTCAATATGCCAGCCCGGGCGACCTGCTCCCCAAGGAGAATCCCAAGCTGGTTCTTCTGGTTTAGCAGCTTTCCACAATACAAAATCAAAAGGGTATTTTTTGGTTGCGTCTGGTTCTACTCTATGGCCAACTTTTAGATCTTCTAAAGATTTTCCAGAGAGTTGCCCATATTTGGGAAAGCTTGGTACTGAATAGCAAACATCGCCATTAGCGGCTACGTAGGCATGACCTCGTTGGATGAGGCTTTGAATCATATCGAGAATTTGCGGAATATACTCTGTAGCCTTGGGTTCTTGATCTGGTGTTAGGATACCTAGAGTTCTGGAGTCTTCATGTAGGGCTTGAATGAAGCGTTCGGTAACCATAGTAAATGGTTCACCTAGTTTATTGGCGCGTTTGATGATTTTGTCATCGATATCGGTAATATTACGTACATAAGTTACCTTATAACCTAGATTTTTTAGATAGCGGTATACGATATCGAAGACGATCATGACTCGGGCATGGCCCAGGTGGCAGTAATCATAGACGGTCATGCCGCATACATAGAGACCTACTTTGCCGGGTGTAATGGGTTTAAAAGGTTCTTTGGTACGATTGAGGCTATTGTAGATTTGGAGCATATGATGGTATCCTTCTATTTGGAATGTTGGGTTGACGATAAGGCCATCAACCCAACATTAACTGAATGAAACGTTTTTTCAACCTACAGATCAGAATGGTGATCCAGTTAAGGCTTTTAAGATTGGTACTAGCAACATTCTTAAAAAGATTAAAGCTACAGTAGCTAGCATAGGAGAAAAATCCAAACCTTCAAAAGGCGGTATCAATTGGCGGGCTGGTCTTAACACGGGTTCAGCTAAATCTTCAATCAATATAAGTACTTGATTAAAAGCACCACCAGGAAAGATCCAACTCATCACCACCTGAATTAAAATAGCTATAATGAAAATATTAAATACCATCTCTACAAGCTCAGGTATCGCCCATACCACAACCCCTAACCTAAAATAACCCATTAATAATAATACTAAAAATAGTTCTAATACCTTTAATAACCAGGCTAATACTAGAGAAGCTATATCTAGTCCATCTAAGTTAGGAATGAGAGTACGTAAGGGACGCAATACTGGAGCTGTAACTGTCACTATAAATTGCGATACGGGATTATAAAAATCTACCTGTACCAATTGAAATATAAAGCGTAATAATACAAAAAAACCATAGGTACCTAATATAGTCTGAATTAAAAAAATTAGCGGATTAGTAACCAAATTACCCATTTGTTTCCCCTAGTACGTTAGAAAGTTCTTCCGATCTAGCCTTAGCACCAGCAAGTGCTTGGCTAAACAATGTTCTTAAACCACCATCTTCAAAGATCTTCAGGGCCTGCTCTGTAGTACCACCACGCGAGGTTACACGTTCCCTGAGTATAGCTGGTGGTTCCTCACTTTCCATTGCCATGCGAGCAGCCCCTAAAGCTGTTTGAATAGTTAATAACTGCGCGGTTCTAGGTTCTAGTCCCAAATCAATGCCAGCCTGCTCCATAGCTTCCATAACTAAGAATAGATAGGCCGGTCCACTACCAGATAGAGCGGTGACTGTATCCATTTGGGTTTCATCTTCTACCCAACATGTAATGCCTACGGATCGCATTATAGATTCTGCTAAATCGCGTTGCTTAGTTGCTACTATAGAATAATCTGCATGTAATACTGTAGCTCCTGCTTGTAGCATTGCTGGAATATTCGGCATGGTACGTACTAATGGCACATTACCACCTAACCAGCGTTGCAGATATATCTCGCGTACTCCCGCAGCAATAGAAATAACTAGAGGTCGATGTCGTTGTACCGTAGCCTGTAATGCTTCGCAAACTGGCTGTATAACCTGTGGCTTGACTGCTAAGATGACCACATCAGCTTTGCTGATAGCATCTATATTATTATCGGCACTACGAGTCCCAAAACGGGCTGCAAGTGTTGCTAAACGCTCATGTTCAGGATCACTTACAAAAATATGCTGTGGATCATGGCCATCCGCTACCAGGCCACTGATTAAGCTAGTTGCCATATTGCCACCACCAATAAAGGCTACGGTAGCAGAAAATGGTCTATTGCCAAGTAACAGATTTTTAGATCTTTTAGGATCTGTAATATTAGTGTCAAATTTAGTAGTCACTATTGATTTCCAGTATGTCTTGGTCCAAAAATTGCGGTGCCAACACGAACTATCGTTGCGCCTTCAGCAATAGCAGCTTCCAGATCATCGGACATGCCCATAGACAGGGTTTCTAATGGTAGATATGTTTTGGTTGCTAGAGTATCACGTAAATGTCGTAATTGTGCAAAAGCTTGGTGTTGTTTGTTGGGATCTAAAGTTAGTTCTGGAATCGCCATTAGTCCTTTTAATTGTAGGTGTGGTAGTTCTAAACATTGTTCTAATAGTGGTAGCACTGCTTCTGGGGCTAAGCCATTTTTGCTAGATTCTTTACTGATATTGACCTGGATGCAGATGTTCAGGGCTGGTAACATATTAGGGCGTTGTGCATTGAGACGTTTTGCATGATGGTAATCATAGATTCCATGTACCCATGCAAAGCGTTCTGCTATTGCTTTAGTTTTATTGCTTTGGATACGGCCTATAAAGTGCCATTCTAATTCTTGTTGTAGATCTTGTAAAGTAGTTTGTTTTTCTATAGCTTCTTGGAGATAGCTTTCCCCAAAGGCTTGCTGTCCAGCAATCCATGCCTCCCGAATCTTAAAACTATCTTGGAGTTTGCTTACTGCTAATAACTTTACGGAATTTGCAGGACGATGTGTCGCTATCTCAGCCTGGCGTATTCTGGTTTGTACTGTTTGAAGTTGTGCGGCTATTGTCATATTGTTACTGAGTTTACATGAATATTAGGTTATCATACACCATAAGGATTCAGAAGGAATTATACTTTGCTTAGCCATAATTTGTGATTTTTTAATGTAACATAGTAGTACTATATAGGATGCGCTGAGACACGAAGCGCATCAAGTATTGATTTAAAGATGGGTTTCGCTACGCTCTACTCATCCTACATACTTTGTCCAAGAACGAAAAAATAAAAGAGCGTGAGAACGATAAATTATGGTGGTACGAAGCATACCCTACTTGCGAGTTTTTAGATATATATCATGATTTATTGAGAAGTTACTGCTAAAATTGTTCATTATAACATCCATTCAAATTACGATTAAATTTAAGAGAATTAAATGGAACTTGATATTTCAGAACTACTAGCCTTTAGTACCAAACACAAGGCTTCAGATATGCACTTATCTGCGGGCCTTCCCCCAATGATTAGGGTTGATGGAGATATTAGGCGTGTTAATGCGCCACCGTTAGAGCATAAGACTGTACATAGATTAATCTATGACATCATGAATGATAAGCAGCGTAAGGACTATGAAGAATATTTAGAAACCGACTTTTCTTTTGAGATCCCAGGTCTAGCCCGTTTTAGAGTCAATGCCTTTAATCAACATCGTGGAGCTGGTGCTGTATTTCGTACTATCCCTTCTAAAGTACTATCTATGGAAGACTTAGGCTGTCCTGATGTATTCAAAAAGTTAGCGCAAGAACCACGAGGTATAATTTTAGTAACAGGACCTACTGGCTCTGGTAAATCTACTACTTTAGCTGCTATTTTGGATTATATCAATGATAATCATTATGGACATATCTTGAGTGTTGAAGACCCTATTGAGTTTGTACATTCTAGTAAGAAATGTTTGATCAATCAGCGTGAAGTACATAAGCATACTCAAAGTTTTGATGCGGCGTTACGTTCGGCCTTGCGTGAAGACCCAGATGTAATCCTAGTGGGTGAAATGCGGGATCTGGAAACGATCCGTCTTGCTTTAAGTGCTGCTGAGACTGGTCATTTGGTCTTTGGAACATTACATACAAGTTCCGCCGCTAAGACTATAGATCGTATTGTAGATGTATTTCCAGCAGCAGAGCAAGCTATGGTACGATCTATGCTTTCAGAGTCATTACGTTCTGTAATTTCCCAAGCACTATTGAAAAAAATTGGCGGCGGCAGAGTCGCAGCCCATGAGATTATGGTTGGTATTCCAGCTATTCGAAACTTAATTCGGGAAAATAAAGTAGCCCAAATGTATTCTTCTATTCAGACTGGACAAAAATATGGGATGCAGACTCTGGATCAGAATTTACAGGATTTAGTAAGGCGTGGCTTAGTAAGTCGCCAAGATGCTCGTAATAAAGCGGCTAATAAGAGTGCATTTGATTAATTAGAAATTTTGCCATTAAATAAAATACTGTACGTAGGCACAGACCGTGCCTACCCTACCTAGCTACCAATATCTCAATGATACACTTGGCCCTTTTCAGGAGCTGGCAACTTTTCGATATGAATAGTTTTCCATGTAGTTATTGCCCAATCTAAATGCTTATAAGGAAATATCACTGTACAATTAGCAAATTCTTGCTTTGGTTCTGATAATGTCAATCCCATTAATTTATAATTTTGGCCTGTATCTTTAAACCAGGTAGCTACTCCAACGAGTCCAAAATGATGATGGACAACACGCTCTCCTTTTAGTTCTGGCGGTGGAAAACGCTGAAGTAGAAGTTTTTCAGTAAAGCGTTGCTGTCCACCAGCATGAACATCATTAGCCTGAAAATAACCTGAGGCCAAAGATACAGTCCGGGTTTGATCTGTAAGTTGGAGAGTACCTCGCCCTACAACTTCAGCTTCAAAATGTGGTTCTACAATAATTGACCAATTGCCATAAAAATGTTTTGATAGCTTTATCATCGTTATTAGTAAATTTTAAGAATTGCCTTCATTTTAATGGAATATTATACTGCTTACCATCATAAGCTAGGTATTTTTATGTGAGATGTTTTGAACCATGATTTACAAGATTAGCTTGCTTTCCAAGTTAGATTATCGGATATAAAGGTAAATTTTTACATGATGTCCATAATATAACCTGTTACGATAGTTTTTAAATCTTGGAAATCAAGTTAATAATGGTTCAAAACGTTTAGTATAAAGAACTAGATTATAACGGTGAATAGTATATATGGCTTACAGCGAATATAAAGATTATAGCAAAACCCAACTTGAAAAAATTTTCAAACTTACTATCCGATTATGTAATATTATTGAAGTAAAAAATAATAGTAGTAGTAATTTTTACCAGGAATTTCAACAAAAAATTAACCGTTTAGCAGCACGTACCAGAATCGCCAATACCAATGAAGCCACTAGGATTGGTTTATTAGTCGCCCCCATCTTAGTAGAAGCTAGTCTTATCTATAATTTGGGACTCTTTTTTGAACAGCCTGTCGAATTGGTGCCTGAGCATAATTTTGCTTTACCTCATGCACTTAATGGAGCATGGGATAGTGTCTTGACTTTGGATAGTTTAGATTTCATCAATCCAATAATTGCGGTGGTAGAGGTAAAACCCAATAGGCTATCGGACGGTCTGGGGCAATGTCTTGCAGAGATGTATGCAGCTTGGAAAAAATTCAATCAAAATAAAGTGTATGGTATTATTACTGATGGCGAGGCTTGGGAATTTTTATGTTTAACTGACAATCAACTACTAATTCATAATAGTAATTGCCATATTAGTGATGTTGCAGAAATTATTTTTAATATTGGCTATATTGTGCAGGAATTTTTACAATCGACTAACCATTGAACTTGCTAGGGCGGGATACTCCCGACCTAGCAGTTATTAAAACTCAAGAGTGACCAATACTGTATCAGTATAAGTACCAGCCGCCTCAGTTCCACCTAGATTATACGATACTTCATATCCATAAACTTGTTGCGCACCATTACCAGTGCCATTCCAATCACCCTCTCCATCTAGAGAGTTATCAGCCGCAGTGCCTCCTGTTCCCCAAGCAGTAGCACCTCCAGCACGATATAAACCATAATCTACATAATTGGTTCCGCTTTTAACCCGACGTTGGGTTCCAGAAGCATTACCACCTGCTCCCATTGCAATAGTGTAAGTATGGCCTGAGTTACAGGTTACCCGAACTTGGCCGCTTTGCGATTGTGCACCAGATGTGCCTGTAGCATGAGTTGCACTAACCGCATCTACGCTATCAAGTGTACAGGCTGGTTGGATGTTAATAGTAATATTTAAATTCGCCGTATCTGTTGCAGCCCAGGCCGCATTAATTCCAAAAACAGCTACCAAACATACTAATTTACGCAATGTATTCATATAATTACGCCCCTGAAGTTTTAAGTTGATTAATTAAAATTTTTGAAGAATTATTTAGAATTCTATAGTAACTAGTACAGTATCAGTGTAAGTACCAGCAGGCTCGGTACCAGTTAAAGTGTAAGAGACTTCATAGCCAAACACCTGCTGCGCTCCGGTTCCTGTGCTATCTAAATCATTAACAGTAGCTCCAGCACCATCCATAGAAGAATCGGCGGCAGTACCAGCAGTCCCCCATACATTACCATTTGATTGTTTCAATAAATTGTAGCTAATATGATTCATACCATCATGTACTCTACGTTGGAAAGAAGACGCATTAAGCCCCGCTCCCATCGCAATTGTAAAGCCTTGTCCAGCATTACAGGTTACTCGTACTTGGCCAGATTGGGATTGTCCACCTACCGATCCTGTTGCATGATTAGCAGAAACTGAGTCTAAACTATCTAAAGTACAAGCGGCTTGAATTTCAATATTGATATTAAGACTTGTGGTGCTAGTACTAGCCGCTACATCTAAACTTAATATGCCGCTTATAATAGTAATTATTAGTAATCTTTTATAGAACACCATGTATCCCTCTTATGCTCTTATGACAATAAATGGCTAATAGCTATTTATAGAATATTAGCATTTAATTATCTTTATGGAATAACCAATTCACAATATCAAGTATTTTTTATTGATCTAAATCAATATTTCGACACTTAATTCTATTTTGTCACATTAATAACCGTAGGTTGGGTTGATATCCTCATCGTCAACCCAATATTTTAAGACGCATTTTTATATTCTATGGTGCGCAATGCGCACTCTACGATCTAATAATATATTAATTTGATAAATATTTAGACATTCTAAGCTTTGGCAATTTCCCACTTATACTATTTCAAAAAAATTGCAAAGGCCAATTAGAAACTTTATAATGGATATTACGTTCAATTTTACTGTAAATACTAGCATAAATTCTAGATACTCAAAGATAACTTTATGGAAATTGATCCAAAATCTTTAAAAAATAACGAATCTTATAAACTACTCTGCTCACTACTGATACCTAGACCAATCGCCTGGGTAAGCACTATCAATAGCGAAGGTAAACCCAATTTAGCACCTTTTAGTTTTTTTGGAGCTGTAACTTCAGCACCGCCTACTTTAATGCTAAGTGTTGGGCGACGTAAAGGCCAACTTAAAGATACTAGTAATAATCTATTAGCTACAAAAGAAGCTGTAGTGCATATTCCATCACAAGCCAATGCCAATGCTATGGTAGCAACTTCGGCTGATTTTGAAGCTGGTATAGATGAGTTTTCCGCCTGTGGATTAACACCAACACCATCGCAATGTATAAAACCGGCACGAGTGGCTGAAGCGGCGATAGCGATGGAAACTAGGATGCTTTCGCATCAGCTAATTGGCAATGCTCCATCAGATGTGTTTTTTCTTGAGGTTCTCCATTTCTACATAGATGATAAAATATATACTGATGGTAAAATAGATACTTTAGGATTGGATGCCTGTGGGCGTTTGGGAGGCGATGAATATTGTACCACAACGAATATTATTCAAATTGCCAGAAGAGTTTTGAAATAACATTCTTAAATGACATTTATAGGTCTATAGTTTTTAATTTATGTTAATATCAAGCCTAGATTTATTAAATAATACTAGAGAAGCACATCTATAATCAATGAGTTATTGCTATAATAAATAAATATTATAGGTTGTTTTATAGATACTTATAGATACTTATAGATATTTATAGATACTTATAGATACTTATAAATACTTAGAAATATTTATAGGTATTATGGGTATATAGGGGCATCCTTCATTTATCTTCAAAAGTACTTTACACTAATTGTTCCCACGCAGAGCGTGGGAACGATAAAAAAGTGTAAACTGGAAAATGAAGGACACCTATATAGGCTATAAAACTATATACTAAAGCTATACTTTAATAATTATATACATTAGGATTATACGTACAACATATTGGGTAAAAACAAGTACTTTGAATCTATTGCCCAAATTAGAATGGAAAATAAATGTCTAAAACTATCGGTATTGATCTCGGTACAACCAATTCAGCAGCGGGACTAAAACGGCTAGAAGTCGAAATTATTCCTAACTCTGAAGGCGAAAAATTAACCCCTTCAGTAGTGGGACTCCAAAAAAATAGAGGGTTTTTTCGCCGCCAGGAACGTTTCGTGGTTGGCAAACACGCTTTAGACTGGATGGCTCAAGATTCGGAAAATACGATTATTTCAGTCAAACGTCTTATGGGACGCAGCTTTAATGATCCTGAAGTTGAACGTTTAATAAAAGAACAACACTACCCCTATAAAATCTGTGCCCTTAAAGATGGTTCGGCCAACAGCGTAGCAGTAATGCTGGGCGATAAGGAACATACTCCAGAACAAATATCATCCATAATCTTAAAAAAGATTAAAGAAGACTGCGAAAAACATCTTGGCGAGAACATTGAATATGCTGTAGTAACAGTACCAGCGTATTTTAATGACAAACAAAAACATGCCACCCGCATTGCTGCTGCTTTAGCTGGACTCAAGGTCCAAAGGTTATTACCAGAACCCACAGCTGCTGCCATATCTTTTGGAGTAGATTCGATCGCTACAGATGATGCCAAAACGATCCTAGTCTACGACCTTGGTGGTGGTACCTTTGATATCTCGGTCTTAACCGTTGCCAATGGCCAATTTATCGAACAAGGCAAAGGTGGAGATATGTGGATGGGCGGTGACGATATAGACAGTCTAATCGTTACCCACATCTTTGAACGTACCCAAGAAGCCTGCGAAATCAACGATATCCCAGCACTTATCGGCAGTATGCCTAAGGAAGAACGTAATCGTTTTCTTGGAGATCTAAAACATAAAGTCGAACAAGCCAAAATTCAATTAAGTGATAAAGATAGTACGGTCATTGAAATCTTAGGTCTACTCAAAGACGAAGATGGAGATATTGTTGATATTGAGGTAGAGATTAGTCGGGAACAATTCGAAAATATATTAACACCTTATGCAGATCGTAGCGTTGAATTGATTACTAACGTATTGCAAGATATCCATTTTGAACCTACAATGATCGAGCAAGTCGTCATGGTAGGTGGATCATCCAGCATCCCATTACTGCAACGGAAGGTAAAAGAACTCTTTGGTGCTGATAAAGTATTGGTACATGAGCGTCCCATGCTTGCAATTACTGAAGGCGCATCTATATTGGCGCATCGACTAGCTGATAAATACGAATGTCCTAAATGTGGCAAGGATGTTGCTCAAACCGACCAAACCTGTTCCAACTGTGGCTTTGAATTATCAACAGACGTATCTAAAAGCAATCTAAAAGATATTGTACACAGCGTTTCCCATGACTATTATTTAGAACTTGAAGATGGTAGTGATCATCTTTTAGTAGAAAGAAATACCCCATTACCATTAAAGACTCAAGGTACGTTTGCTTTAGTCCATTCTGAACAACTTTTAGCACATTTCAAATTCTTTAATCGTGTTGGAGATAAACGCGAATCTATTGGCGATCTTTGGCTGACTTTTGTGGAATTATTGCCACCTGCATCTAATCAACCCGCTGAAGTGACTCTCGATTTTGATATTGACGAGGATAATATTATAACAGTTACCGCAGGTCTCAAGGGTTATCCAGATATTCAGGTAGGCCGTACACTGTCTCGCGGCGGTCCTGATGAACAACTTTTCTTAGATGTTGAGCAAGGTATTGCTAAGATTAATGGTAGTCAATATGATTATTGGACAACCTACGATTACTTGCAGTGGGTAATTCATATAGCTAGAGGTATCAATACAAAGGTAGAATCCAACACTACGCTTGAAAAAGATACGATAGAACGAACCAAACAACAGCTACAAACGGCACAAGAGTTGGCTGAACGTCATGAGACTATATATTCCCAAATATTTTTTGTGGAAAACTTAATAGCACAATTTGGCAAGTTTATTCCTGAGGCTGAACATAATGATCTCGTCAATAGCATGAAATCTTTAAAAGAAGCTATTGAGACTGGAACTCCAGAAGAGATTATTGCCGCTCGTGATGCTATGAGAAAACATGTTGATAAACAGTCCCGTTTCACAGTATTTGCCAACATTGATAACGCCATAGATCTACAATATCGGAACCATCAAACCCAAGCCGAACGTCTGCATAGAAAACGTAGCGAACTCTTGCAAACATTAGAAAAAAATGATGTTGAAAGATTTAGTACTTTGCTCAATGAAATGATGCCAGAGGTTTATGGGATCCTTGAGGAGCATAGTAAGCAAAATTTACAAATTTGGAAGGGAGTACGCAAAATTAGCTAATGTCAATCAGATGTCCTGTATGCGACAAGGGTGGTTTGCAATCTACATCTTTGGAATGTCCGCAATGCAACGCTGATTTGGAGGCTTTTCAACTGCTGGATACCTTGCAAGAGGCATCTCCAGCAGGGGATTCTGATATTGTTTCAACAGAGCCAGATAGGATGTACAAAGAGGCATCAGTACCAAACATTCAAAACGTCTCTGGCAATATAGAGCTGCGAGTTCAAACCTTAGTGTATCTAATGGTATTTGTTGTAATTACCAGTTCTTTAATAGCTGTAGGGATGAATTATATTGTAATGAAATTTACTAATATAATGCCACAATCCCCAAATCTAATTGAACCCTTAGTTTTAGAGAAATTACAAAAAATTACCCATACACAGTCAGACATAGGGCGGGTTGTAACCAGCCTTAAAAAGCGTTTTGATGAGCAGTCTGCCAATATATCCAAAAAGTTATTGACTTATGTACCGCATAAGGATTATGTAAGGTTAAATAAGCGGTTAGTTTTATTAGAACAAAGATCAAAGAAAACTCCTATAAATATAGTTACTAAAACAACAACTGCAAATCAAGCAACTAATGTCAATAATACCGACTTAACCAAAAAATCCGCTATTGCACACGCACATACAGCAACAGTCAATCCAGAGTTTATCCAGGTATATCGTTTTACCAAAACTGATACTCTATGGGATATTGCTAAAAAATATTATGGCAAAGGCCATTTATACCCAGCTTTACTGGCACTTAATCCAGGATTAGGTGTTTTATTGCATCCAGGCCAACAAATTCGTTTACCCATAAACCAAGAGGCTGCTAAACTTATCTTCCCTAAAATAGTGGTAACGCAGAATAAACGCAAATTATTACGCTATCCAGTTGTAGCAGGCGATACTTGGAAGCGAATTTCCAAACGGTTGTATGGTAACAGTAAAGCAGCAGCCAAACTTAAACGTCTGAATGGTGGTAATCCTAAAATAACAGAGAAATATGTCCTGATTCCATTTTAATAATGGTTATCTAAAAAAAAGATCTATTACTCGACTATTCAGTTTTTTGACTTGATAAATTTGTAGGGCGGGAGAGCGAAGCGATCCCGCCTTCTAA
>LFCU01000033.1 GCA_001044195.1 Candidatus Achromatium palustre | reverse complement strand
ATACTAAAAGGGATAGCGGCGAATCTGGGATGAGTGTTAAGAGTCTAGCTAATGGATGTGGAATTGCTTTAAAATCTCTTCAAGAACTATTAGAAGAAAAAAATATCGAGTTTTTTTTGGAGGGTACGGGCAAACAAGGCGATTCTGTTGCTGAACTCTTGATTTCCAAAGCAAAAATGGGTACGGGCAGACCAGCAGACTTCTACCTTATCAAGACACCTGCAATTCATGTAGTCCTAGATATCTATTGTGAACGTATTTTCCGCTATTATGCTTATGAATCTAGGTATAAAAAGACCAAAGCCAAAGAATTACATACAGCGTATGCTCATCATGGTACTCGGAATTCTATGCAGGCTAAGACCAAATATGATGCCCAATGGGCGTTATTTCATAATAACTCTACCTTAGAGACTATTGATGAAAAATTTAAGAGTAAGATTACCGAGCTTGAACTAAAGTTAGTTGAAAAGGATACTCAGTTAGTTGAAAAAGATAAAACTATCTCAAAACTTAAAAAAGACAACAAACTCCTCACATTCACTCCAAACTCCGAAAAGACCTTCCAAAAATACTTACATGGGATGCTAGGCGGCGAAAGAGAATTTGAAGTAGCAGGACCCTTTCCAGGCCGCATAGACATTTCTACTTCACAAATGATGGTAGAAGTCAAACGAGTAAAAGAATTTGAAAAAGCCTTTGGACAACTACTACGCTATCGTGCCCAATTGGTGCAAACTAAACATAAAGACAAAATTTACAGCATCTTTTTATTTGGCGATGTCACAGAACAAGAACGTGAGGTTTTAAACGAAATGGCTGATATGACTAATTTTCAATTGATAATTCACAAAAATCTACAAGACTATATAGATGAAGATGAATTAGATAATCATACCGACATTAATACAGAAAATGACTAGAGTGTTCATTCTGTACCAAAAACGGTAAAACTTTATCATACAAAAAATGTGTAACTTGTCATCCAATTTTTTTGAGTTGTATATAAAGTTAAAGCAGTTACTATTGCTATCGGTTGTTTGCAAATAGGATGCGCTTCGTGCCTCAGCACATCCGATGAAGTTTACTGCGACATAATGTGCCAGAATGAACACCCTATGCCGAGGCTCTGCCTCGGAACCAGAGGCCGAAATTACCTTCAGCTTAATGATTACCGCTTGCCAATAGAGTTATATTGTCGCAATGCATGTCCTAAATACAATTGGCGTGGACGGCCAATACGTTGCTCAGGATCGTTCATCATCTCTAACCAATGTGCCATCCATCCTGAACTACGGGCAATCGCAAACATAGCCGTAAACATACTCACTGGAATACCCAAAGCTCGATAAATAATACCAGAATAAAAATCAACATTAGGATAGAGTTTACGTTCTAAGAAATATGCATCCTGTAAGGCTATCTCTTCGAGGCGCAATGCTAATTCAAACAAAGGGTTATTACTATCTGCTAATTCTTTGAGAACGCGATGACAAACTCCACGCAAAATTTTAGCTCTTGGGTCGTAATGCTTGTAAACTCGATGTCCAAAGCCCATCAAACGAAACGAATCATTTTTATTTTTAGCCTTATCTAGATAAACATTAATATGCTTGACATCTTTTATTTCTTCTAACATATTTAATACTTCTTCATTGGCACCACCATGAGCAGGTCCCCATAAAGATGCAATCCCGGCTGCTACGCAGGCATAAGGATTAGCTCCAGAACTAGCAGTAAGACGCACTGTAGAGGTACTAGCATTTTGTTCATGATCTGCATGAAGAATAAATAGCAAATTCATGGCTTTTTCGGCTAATCTATTAACTCGATACTGTTCACAGGGGGTGGCAAACATCATGTGCAGAAAGTTTTCTACATAGCGCATGTTGTAACGTGGATAAATAAATGGTTCTCCTTTGCTATGTTTATAAGCGGCAGCCGCAATAGTTGGCAATTTGGCTATTACTCTATAAGCCGAGAGTTCGCGTTGTTCGGGGGTATGGATATCTAAAGTGTCATGATAGAAGGCTGAGAGACTACCAGTGACTCCAATCAGTACAGCCATAGGATGGGCGTTGTGATGAAAACCTCGGAAAAAATTCTTTAGAGCTTCGTCGATCATCCCATGATGACAAATATTGTGTTCAAATTTGCTAAGATCATATTCAGTGGGTAATTCGCCGTATATTAATAGGTATGCAACTTCTAAAAAACTGGCTTTAGTTGCTAATTCTTCAATAGAATAGCCTCGATACCGTAAGATACCTGCTTCGCCATCTATATAGGTAATGCTGCTAGAGCAACTGGCAGTTGCTAGAAAGCCAGGATCGTAGGTAAACATACCAAATTCACGGTATAAACCAGATACATCTACAGCAGCAGGGCCAATAGTGCCTTTGCGTACAGGTAACGTTATGGTTTGTTGATTTTCTGGATCAGTTAGAGTTAGGGTGGTAGGATGCATAATGATATATTCCTAAATTATTCGTGATCGTTTCCACGCTCTGCTCGATCATTCCCACGCAGAGCGTGTAAACGATAAAAAAAAGTGTAAACTGGAAAATGAAGGATGCCATATAATTAGTGTTATGCTATAAATTGAGTTAATATCATAATATAAAAATTTCAAAAAATAGCGATGTCTGAACCTAAGATAACACCATCAAATTTTACTACAACTCAATTACAGCAATGGCTATCCCCAATCTTTCCATCTCAAGATATACTATTAGATCCAACAGACTGCTGGGCTTATGGTTATGACAACAGTCGTCGTCAAGCACTCCCTCAAGCAGTAGTATTCATCACTGAATCCAAACAAGCCCAAGCCTTGATTAAATTATGCCATGATCAACAGATACCGCTAATAGCTCGGGGCCGTGGGACTGGTACTACTGGAGCTACAATACCAGATCATGGTGGCATTGTAGCATCTTTCGAGCGAATGAACAAAATCTTAGAGATTACTCCCAAAGATCGTCTTGCAGTAGTACAACCCGGACTTACTAATAGCAAGTTGCAAAAGGCTTTAGCACAACATGGCTTCTTTTGGCCACCAGATCCTTCAAGTGCTGGTTTTTGTAGTATTGGCGGTAATTTAGCTTGTAACGCTGCTGGACCTAAAGCAGTAAAGTATGGAACTCCACGTGAAAATACTTTGGGACTTAAGGCCATAACAGGAACGGGAGCAGAAATTCATTGTGGGGTGCGCACTAGCAAAGGAGTTGTAGGCTATGATCTGACCCGTTTAATTATTGGTTCTGAGGGGACTTTGGCTTTTATAACGGAAGCTACTTTAAAATTAGTCCCATTGCCAGAAACAGTGCGCACTTTACGGGCTACTTATGCAAATATTCATGGGGCGGCACAGGCTGTAGCTGCAATTATGGGGCAGCCTGTGGTTCCCTGTGCTTTGGAATTTATGGATGCTGTAGCTTTGCGTTTAGCACGTGAGCATACTGAACTAGATATAGCACCTCAAGCCGGAGCATTATTGATGATTGAAGTGGATGGGCCATTAGGATGTATTGAGAACAGTATTGCTGCTGTTAAAACTGCGGCCCAAAATCCCGAACTATTAGACTTAGATGTTGCAGCTAATGCGACAGAAGTAGCGCAGTTATGGCAAGCCCGTAAGGATCTATCACCTACATTGCGTAAGATAGCTCCTAAAAAGATTAACGAAGATGTCGTGGTTCCAGTATCACGCATTCCAGAATTTATGGAGCATTTACAAGCCTTAGGCCAAGAGTATGCTATTACTATTGTTAATTTTGGTCATGCTGGTAATGGCAATATCCATGTCAATCTGCTGGTGCATCCAGAGCAACCTGGAGAATTGCAACGGGCGGAACAGTGTCTTGCGTTGATCTTCAAGCTTGTATTAGAACTTGGTGGTACTCTGTCTGGTGAACATGGCGTAGGTTTAGAAAAGCGGGATTTTATTGCTCAGGAAATACCTCAAAATACATTAGTTTTTATGCATGCCATTAAATCGCAATTTGATCCTAAGGGTATTTTAAATCCAGGGAAGACTTTACCTAGATTCGCCTTATAAGGTTGATAGCCTTATCATCAACCAAATATCGGACACGTCTACAAGTTGTGGGAACGTTATAAATTATAGGACGCAGGGTGTCCAGGATGCGTTCCCATGTAGAGCGTGGGAACGATAATTTTTGATTCCCACAACTTGTAGACGTGTCCGAATCTTATGCATACCATCAGGTGAGAAGTTACCTTACTTTGTATTATTTCCAAAAAAAGTCCGATAATCAATGTTAAGCTTTGTAAGTTTATAACGCACCATTCGTGGGGTAATACCAAGAATTCTAGCTGCGGCTGTGACATTCCCTTCTGATTGTTTTAGTGCATCAATAATTGCATCCTTTTCTAGCACTGCAATTCTAGCCTTCAAAGTCCCCTGAGGTGACTCAATATTATCATTAGGAGTTTGTAATGTAGGTGGCAAATGATGACCATGAATTACACCATCAGTGCTTAATAACACTGCATATTCTAAACAATTCTCAAGTTCCCGAACATTACCAGGCCAATGATAGGCCAACATCATATTAATCGCTGCCGTACTAATACGCCGAATTGTCTTACCTATTTTTTTACCATGTTTTTGCACACAATGATCTGCAAGCAATAAAAGATCATCTTTACGTTCCCTTAATGGTGGTAAAAAAATAGGAAATACATTAATCCGATAATATAAATCCTGGCGAAATAAGCCTTCACTGACAGAATTCTCAAGATTACGATTAGTAGCACTGATAATTCGTACATCAGCGGTTTGGGTACGATTGCTGCCTACAGGCTCAAATTCTCGTTCTTGAAGGACTCGCAATAATTTTATTTGAATAGTTGGCGCAAATTCTCCAATCTCATCTAAAAATAGAGTACCACCTTGAGCTTCTTCGATGCGTCCTTTCCGTTCCCGTAATGCTCCAGTAAAAGCCCCTTTTTCATGGCCAAATAATTCACTTTCGATCAGATGTTCACTTAATGCAGCACAATTGACCTTAATAAAAGGTTTTTTAGAGCGAGAGCTATTATAGTGAATGGCAGATGCGACTAATTCTTTACCAGTACCAGATTCGCCTCTAATAAGGACTGTGGTATTAGCAGTGGCCACTTGCTGAATACGTTGGTAAACAACCTGCATGGTGTGAGAATTGCCTATGATGTTATCGGGACGAAAACGATCTTCAATTACGCTACGTAATCGCAGGTTTTCAGCTTCTAAAACTTGGCGTGTTTGTTGTGCTTCACGTCTAGCCTTCATGTCACTAGCTAACATACTGGCTACAATACTCAACACCTGCTGTGCATCCAATAAAGTCGTCTCTTGCTCTGAATCTAAATCTACAGATAAGGTTCCTATTACTTCTTGGTCAAGTAGGATTGGCACACATATAAAACTTAGTCTGTCTGTGCCGGTTGC
>LFCU01000032.1 GCA_001044195.1 Candidatus Achromatium palustre | reverse complement strand
TTTCGAATAATGTCTATTTGGTAAGATACAATTCAAAATGTGTTGGGTTGACGATTAGACCATAAATTCAATCTACGATTGTCAATTTGACAAAGTAAAATTAAATAACATAATATTAACTAATGAATTATGCTAAATAGACTCAAATAGACTCAAATAGATTCAAATAGACTAAAACAAATAAAACTGTCGACAAAAAATTACATTGCCATGAGTCATTAAAAATGATTAAGCAATTATGGACTTACAGTTTAATCTACATTTATAATTAACGATGAACATTATCGATAACACTGACGAAGAAATACTCGCCGTTGCACATCCTCTATGGGATGAGCTAGTTAAATACTCCAATGCTGGACACTATGGTAAATTTGTAAAAAATTTTTCCTATTCCTTACTCCTTGGCTTAAACGAAGTAGAAGTAGGCAAACAATTTGCCAACAGCGAATTAGCAAGAAGCCTTTCTCCTGATAAAGAGTATCTTGGCATTATCCGACGCGGTGAACATGTAACGGTTTTATACCGACAAAAAAGTACCAAAAAAGCTGGAGAATGGTTAGGGAGATTGGTATTAGGATATGAAAATGGTGAGGTCAAAATCTTTGGAGCCTCTATTTTCTAAAAACTCGCTTATGACTGATATAATTGCCCATAATAAATTTGTAGAATTAACCTATAAGGTTATAGATCAAAAAACTGGCGGGATTTTAACAACAGTAGAATTTCCCATAGGTTATGTACATGGTGTCAGTAAGGATTTAGCACCAGAAGTGTTAGCTGAATTAGAAGGTAAAACCGCAGGAGATAGCATCGAGGTTCCAATTGATTGCAATCGTTTATATGGTCCTCGTGATGAATCCTTAGTAATCACTGATCATATACAAAATGTTCCTGAAGAATATCGGGAGATTGGTACTTCTATTGTTATGCAGAATGATAAGGGTGATACTAAAACATTTATCGTAACCCGTATGGATGCTAATACATTAACGATTGATGGTAATAATCCGCTCTGTGGTAGAGAAGTTATCTTTAGACTTGAAGTTACAAACGTTCGTGATGCTACTGAGGAAGAAATTGCTGTAGGTGGCAAGGTAGCTACTGAGCAGCCTGCTGAAATAAATTCAGAGTTCGCGGTACCTGTATAACAATGAATGTTTAATTTTATTTTGTCACATTGATAACCGTAGGTTGGGTTGATGGCTTTATCGTCAACCCCACATCTTAAACAAATTAAAGTATCTAAACTGTAATTCACACAACATCACAAAAAATCGTATCTATGAAACTGTTAATAATGGCACTAAATGATTTTTATTTAAATAACATAATATTACCAGCCAAGTAGGGTAGGCACGGCCTTATCGTGCCTACGCAGATATTGACAAATAATTTGTTGTTCGCGTGGGCAAACGATACAGCCGTTTGCCCACCCTACCTGGCTTATTGAAAAATTATCTTTCAGTTACCAAAGTCCCAAGAATAATATCGCGATGTTTAAGATCTAACAGCATTTGCTGGCCAACAAACAAAATTTGATCAGGTTCTGCATAGCCAAGTTCTGTAGCAATAATGTGTAAAATATCGCGTCCGGTTTTTTGATCATTATTGTCTTGCAATAATTTTAGAAGCTTTTGAGTAACTTGGTTGATCTCCAAAAAATGTACCCTATCTTGACAATCTCGATACACTACTAAATGAGATTTTTCATTACCAGGAACATTGGGCTGAAAGTCTAATGCAATACGATGCACTGGGAATTGATAGCTGAGATTCCAAACTATAGGTGATACCACAGGAATTCCTTCTAGCAGGTTTCCATTAGGCTCTAAGATAGGTAATGACGCATCAGCATTACTAATACTTACTGCCAGCTCTACCCATTCATAGTGAGCAAGTTCCAGCATAAATGGTGGCTCCCAATCCTGAACCACACGTTCCTGTTGTAAGTACAGCAAAAATTCTTCGGCTAATTCTAGAAAATGAGGTGTTTTGCAACGGTGCTTAATCAAAAAGTCGCGGATCATAGACCGCCAATGTTCATTGCTTAAGATAGTGTGCAGAACTGGGAAGTTAGATGCCAACAAACTCTCTACATTATTGAAAAACAACTCACAATAAATAGCCATGCGTCGCTTTTCAATATTTGCAGGATATGGGGCATGATCAGGATCACGAATGTAAGCTGCAAACGCCAGTTGCTGTTGGATAAATTCAGGCTCTATGCTGATGTTAGGCATCGCGAATGTTCCATTCGGATTGCAATTTGGCAATATGGCGTACTTCAGTCACAAGCTGTGATACGGATGGGATGTTAAAATCACGCTCTAGCAGGGTTGGAAAAACACCGAATAGTTTATAGGCCATTCCCAATAAATCCCACACTGGATCGATGACATCAGCTCCATGAGTATCAATCCGCAGATCCTCAGATTCTATATAATGTCCAGCTATGTGGGCATAAACGATACGTTCTCCTGGTAGGGATTTGATAAATTCATAAGGATCATAACGATGATTTATGCTATTTACATAGATATTGTTTATGTCAATATGCAGATCGCAGTCGGCTTCACTGATCACGGCATTGATAAAATCTATTTCTGACATCTCTCCGCCATTGTTGGCATAGTAAGATACGTTTTCCATTCCGATACGGCGTTCTAAAATATCTTGCACTCGTTGAATGCGATTAGCAACATGATAGACTGCCGCTTCAGTAAATGGGATCGGCATTAGGTCGTAGAGGTGTCCATCGTCTGAGCAGTAACTTAAGTGTTCAGTATAACAACGGATATTATGAAAGTTAAGAAAATCTTTGAGTTCATGTACAAAGACTTCATCTAAAGGTGCTGGAGATCCGATAGAAAGGGAGAGACCGTGGCATACAAAAGGGATACGTTCAGTCATCGAGCGGAATTTTCGTCCCATCGCGCCTCCCATGCGCATCCAGTTCTCTGGTGCCACTTCCATGAATTCTATATCAGATGGTGGATCTTCTATTACGGCATTAAGAAACGAACGCCGTATGCCAAGGCCAGCCCCCTGAACTGGGTAGTTCTTAGTACCATTAATGTTCATTTTAAGTCTGGTTTATCTACTAGATCCGCATTTACCAGCACCGCATTTGCCTTCGCCATCTGTTTTAGTAGCACCACATTTGCCTTCACCACCTGTTTTAGTACTACCACATTTGCCTTTACCTTCAGTAGTTCCATCACCGCCTGTTTTAGTATCGCTGCCGCATTTACCAGCACCGCATTTGCCTTCACGAGCATTCATGGCAAGCTGCATATAGCCACTATCTAGTTCGGTCAATCCGAATGGGTTTTCATTCGCTTGCACTGAACCTAAAGCTAAAGCACCAACAACAGCAACGCCAATAGTAGTAGTAACGGAATTTATGGTTTTGGACATTAGTCTGTTCCTCAATATATAAAGTTTTTGTTAATTAGTTCTACTTTGTCACATTAAAACTTAACTTCTTAATTCACAAAGAATTGATGCAAAGTGTTGTTTTCAATAAAATAAAGGTCTTATTTGGTAATCTGACAAAGTAGAATTAGTAATATATGTGCTAATAAGCTAATAATTTAAATATGTTTTAATACCTTAAAATAACTATATCTCAAAATTTATCAAATTGTAATTAAGAAATATTTATACTTTTAATTCTACTTTGTTATATTAGAATTGTAGGTGATATCGTTCCCACGCAGAGCGTGGGAACGATCACAATGTGACAAAGTAGAATTAATAACTTTTCAGGTCACAATTTTATAGAAATTTGTAGAACTGCTAACCAAAAATCAACAGATCTTCAAACGTGTATAAGGATGTAACCAATCCAATATCCCCTCGCCTACCTTTTTGGTTAATTCCGAAAAGGAAAACTTAGGGTTACTTTTTCTTAAAATATTGTACGCACCGTTCGCATCGGCATTGATAGTAGTGCCATTTTGTGAACGGTATAAGCCCCGTTTGACTCGTTTGCCACTGAAGGAATGTGTCTTTTTAGGTTCGTATTTCTTAGGCAAACAATCACCATCAATAAAACTCGCTTTTGAAGTGTAACTCTCATTTGTTAGCTCTAGCGTAATGCCATGTAACTCAAGTTTATAGCGCAATTTGTCTATAAACTGAC
>LFCU01000031.1 GCA_001044195.1 Candidatus Achromatium palustre | reverse complement strand
AATAGACAAGACAAATTGGATTGTCAAGACTTTTTAGAAAATTTTTATGCGCTATTATATCTTTTTTGGTATTCAAACCATAAAACACCAATGAATAAAGCCCGTAGGTACTTAAAAATTATGGGTTTCGCTTTGGCTCTACCCACCCTACCTGGCTGATAGGTGGCAAGGGATGGTATAGTTATACAATTTTACGTTGTTTTAAATATGCTTGTACCATCCGCAATTCGCCATAAGAATAGTCATCTCCAAGGCGATTTTTAACAATGGTTAGACTGGAATCTATACCTTCCTCAGAAAATATTTCTATAATTTTTTCTTGTTTTTCAGTACTCATAAAATCAGATAGTGATAGCTTACCAAGAGCAATATAATGGCTTAAATGTCCCTCAATAGTGGTTGGTTTTAAGCCCCGCTGTTCAGCTATTTCTGGGATATTTTTACCCTGTTTATATAATTGATAGCTGATTAAGCGGGTATCCTCTTTGGGTTTAGATGTAGTCTGAACTTGTTTAGGTTTAATACTGTAAGTTTTACAATATTTATTAATGATCTGGAGTATTTCTGCGCCATATCGTTTCACTGTAGTTTTACCAATACCATTTATAGATTCTAAAGCTTCTGGAGTTTGTGGTAATCTAGCAACGATTTGTCTTAGGAGAGAGCGTGTAAAGATTTTATAGCGATTATCTCCTTCTTGCTCTTCCTGTTGCGCAATTTTACTGCGCCATTGGTGTAATAAGCCAAACAAATCTTTAGGATCTATTTTAGCCATATCTTTTTCACCAGGTATTGGGATCTGAGATTTATAGTCGATGCTAGCAGTAGCTATAGCATTTAAATAAGATGGAGTTGAAAAGCGTTCCCGACAGCTATCTATACAAGCGAGTTTGATTGCAATATTATTTTGCAAGTCTACAAGCACTTGTTTTAATTTTTGACGCAATTGGACGTTGTCGGTTCCAAACTTAAGTTCTCGTAACCAACTAATAATGCGCTGTTCTAACTTAGCCCTAAAATAGTTTGATGCTTTGCGTATCCGCTCTTGCAGATAAGCATCTGTTTCTGGAAGTGTATCTTGCTTATATAGGTTTTGCAATTGACGCTTGAAGTATTCGCTTACTTCTAAAATATCAGTTATCGCATTTTGTTCTATAGTATTGAGATATTCAATATTAGTTACTTTATTAGGTATTTCATTATTAGGTATTTCATTATTAGGTATTTCATTATTAGGTATTTCATTATTAAGTATTTCATTATTAAGTATTTCATTATTAGGTATTTCATTATTAGGTATTTTATTATTTGCTTTGTTAGTTGTCTGATTAGTTAATTCTATTTGACGAGAACGCAATAGATTAAATAGCTTTTTGAGATTAATCCATAATGCTTGAAAATCCCAACATTCTTGCAACAACCGTTGTTGATAGATAATCTGAGCTTGATCAAGACGCTTCTGATCAGGTGGATTATGGGTAATATATCCCATAAACTGTGTAATTGTAGGATCGGTATGTATTAAATTGGTAGCAAGCGGCGAACTTAATACCAACCCCTCAAAACTTTTGCAACGGCTTAAAGCAACATATACTTGGCCTGGAGAAAAAGCGGCATTAGCATCGATTATCGCATGTTCAAAAGTAAGACCCTGGCTTTTGTGAATTGTAATTGCCCAAGCCAGACGCAACGGATATTGGGTAAACGTTCCAATAATTTTTTCTGTAATCTGTTTAGTATTATTATCAATGGTATATTCAATATTTTCCCAAGTTATAGGCTGCACATCGATAGCATCTGGAATATCTCCACATTGCACCCTTATCTGTTCCTTATTTAAACTAACTATGGTTCCAATTTTACCATTAAAATACCGTCTTTCATTGGCTGTATCGTTGCGAATAAACATAACTTGTGCTCCCTCTTTTAATTGCAGTGTTGCCGCAGTTGGATAGAGAGATTGGGGATATTCACCTTCAATCGCCGCGTTAAAGTAGTATGTAGATTCAGCAAGCCTTTCTAATCTTAAGGCATTGATACGGTCTGCACTACTATTATGTGTGGTAAGGGTAATATAATGTTCTGTAGCTGGGGGAATAAATTCTGGAATATAGCGAGTATTAAGATGTTCATAGTTAACACGATCCAGACGATTCTCGCGTACTTGATTTAATAGCTCAATAAATTGGCTATCAGACTGTCGATAGATATGTTTCAGTTCAATAGAGATTACTTCTAAATTACGCAGAGCCATACAGGAAAAAAAATAATTGGTGTCATAATACATGCGTAAAATATTCCATTCTGCTTGACTAGATACAGGTGCAAGTTGGTATAGGTCTCCAATCATTAATAATTGGACACCACCAAACGGTATATTTGAAGACTTACGGATGCGACGTAAAATCACATCTACAGCATCCAATAAATCACAGCGTACCATGCTGATTTCATCTATGACTAATAATTCCATATTAGTCATAATATCTAGTTTGCGTTTATTAAACCATATGGTTTCGGCTTTATTATAAGCCTCACTATTTGGTACGAAAGCACTAAGTGGTATTTGGAAAAAAGAATGGAGGGTGACACCGCCAGCATTGATTGCGGCAACGCCTGTGGGTGCGGTAATAACCATGCGTTTAGGTGGATTTTGTTTTAGACCACGTAAGAAAGTTGTTTTGCCAGTGCCAGCCTTGCCAGTAAGAAAGATATGGTGATTAGTGGTACGAACAAAATTGTTGGCTAATTGTAGTTCTTGATTGGTGCTTTCCATTATTAAACTCATGGTATGTTAAACGAATTTAAGGATCTGGTCACTAATAACTTTCTACTGCTCTTGAAAGTATACAGTACATAGTCTAGCTAAAATCGGGAAGTTGTTTGTGACCAAATCCTAAACAACACCATCCATAAAAATTAAATCCTTGTTGATTCTTTTTACGAATCGAGCTTGGTAACTTTTAGGTAACCTCTCAATAACGTATGAACTCTAGTACTGAGGCTCTGCATAGGCAACAGACTAAACAAGTATAGCTAGATTCTTACAGGCTATATCGATATTATAAAATCTAAAATTATAGCGGTGGGCAGTTTATTATCCATAATATCCATAATATCCATTATAGTAATGTTTTATGATAACTTTGTCCACTTTTTAAAGTAGCGGCTAAGAACTCTTGGAGTTTTTATGTGTCTATTAGATAAGGGCGATGCGTGATCGCAATTTTTAGGAGCTTTAAATGGCAATCACTCAATCCCCCACTGATAAAATTTTGGTAGAACGTGCACAATGTGGCAATCGACAGGCGTTTGATCTTTTAGTATTACGCTATCAATACAAGATAGTCAATATCATATCGCGTTTGATAAACGATCCTGATGAGGCTTTGGATGTAGCTCAAGAGACATTTATAAAGGCTTATTTAGCGTTGCCAGGTTTTAAAGGTCAAAGTAGTTTTTATACATGGTTATATCGAATCGCAGTTAACACTGCTAAAAATTATTTAACAGCACAAAATCGTAGATTGCCAAGAGGAGATATAGATATAGAAATTGCCGAACAGCAAATTTATAGTACCAAGCTACATAACTATGCAACACCAGAGCGTGAAGTGCTTGCGATGGAAATTGCTAGTACTATTAAAAAAGCTTTAAACAATTTGCCTAAAAATTTACGTACAGCCATTATATTGCGAGAATTAGATGGTATGAGTTATGAGGAGATTGCTGAGGTTATGTCATCTCCAATAGGTACTGTGCGTTCTCGTATCTTTCGAGCACGTGAAGCTATTGATAGGCAACTTAGACCTCTTTTAGAATCTTGATATTTTTAAACCCTTAAGATTCTTAAAATCTTAATGGTTTTAAGATTTAGGGTTTAGGAATTAAAACCCAATATTGCGTGACTATTATGAATCATAAAGAACAGCTTTCTGAACTTTTAGACGACGCATTAGATCCAAGTGCTGTAGATGGATTGCTTGGAATGATGCATGAAAATAATGAACTGCGAGACCAATGGAACCGTTATCAATTAATTGGCCAAGTATTACGAGACGATACTTGTTATCCTGACACTCTGCAATTAGCGGATCGGGTGCGATCTGCAACTGATAAATTACCATCTTTACAATGGGAATCTCAAGCTCAAGTGCAACAGGCATCCCCTAGCACCTTATGGCAACGTATGTCGTCTTTTGCTAATGGCGGGGGTATAGCTACGATATCTATGCCATCTATATTCTCTATAGCATCTATAGCATCTATGGCATCTATGGCATCTATATCTTTAATATCTATTGCTATAGGCTTAATAGCTCTTGTGATTGGATGGCAATTTTTATCCACAACTCAGGGCTTTGACACGGTACAAATTCCAGCTACAACTTTGCCAAAACATAAGTTGCATACACAGCAAACTCAATCTGAAATTACTGCTGATGATTTTAGTGCTTATTTAGCCTCAGGACAACACAAATCGTCCTCAGAAACAAAAGAGCAAGCTAAGTATTCATCTGCATTAATACCTACATTTTCTTATGATACGAACCAATTCCTAACCATAGGCAAAGCTATTAATTCATACATATTTCCTAGCTCTCAAGGGTCGAAACCAGCTATGAATAATCCACAAAATGCTTCACAACGTTGGGTTAGTACAGATATGACTACTATTAAACGCTATACCATAACAGATGGGGCAACCACAGTCTCGGTATTTTTAGAACCTGTAGCTAACCCAAAGGCAACCGCCTTAAAATCTAAGACCAATAATACAGCTAATAGTATATCTAATAGTAGTATATCTAATAGTAGTATATCTAATAGTAGTATATCTAATAGTATATCTAGCAGTATGAATAATAGCACCGCGATTAGTGCTTGGAAAATCAATGGTACTAATTATCAAATTACTGCAACAGGAAACGCATCCAAAGACACAATACGCCAAGCTGCCGAAACCATTGCTCGTCAAATTACGGAACATTAAACATGATAGAAGCCATAGGGCAAGTTACAGCACTTGATGGAATGTGGGCAATTGTAACCACACAACCACCTAATAATTGCGGGCATTGTCCAAGTAATAACAGCAATCCAATAGATAAAAAAGCTAAAGGCACACACCAATGCGGAAATATCCTTATGAGCCATAAACTTATAACAACCAAAAGACAGCTAAAGGTTAAGAACAACATCCAGGCCCAGGTCGGAGACCAAGTAACTTTAGGTATAACAGAAACTAATCTGTTACTCATAAGTATGCACCTTTATGGCATACCGCTATTAACCCTATTGATTGGTATATTAATTGGGCAATGGCTAGGCTCACAAGATATTAACCTGCATAATGAACTATCGAGTATGATTGGTGGGCTATTAGGTTTAGGCATAGGATTTGGAATAGTTCAGTACTATGTCAAAAACCAAAATATTACCAGCAAAATGGTGATTTTGCATCAATCTATACTACCCAACATCTAGCTACAATGCTACAATGCTACTATGCTGATCTCTTGAAAAAAGATCTAACCATAATTAAGTATTGCTTTAAATCCTAATTAATCTGTATTAATCTATTAGTCTGTATTAATCTATAGTTAATTTATATCTAGTTACTATATATAAAAACACCAAAATCTAAGAAAATTTTGGGTTGCCTTATACAAGGTAACTTTTGTAATATCTATAAAATAATAAGGATACTGTATGAGAAAACTTATACTGTCTATAACAATGCTATTACTATTAGGTTTAGCATTACAAACTAAAGCTGCTACACTGCCAGACTTTACAAAACTAGCAAAACGCTACGGACCATCCGTAGTAAACATTAGTACGCGCCAATTTCGAGGTTCACGCCGCAGTTTTAAAAACTTTAATTTCCAAGATATCCCACCTGATAGCCCCATGCAAGACCTATTGCGACGCTTTTTTGGAGACCAATCAGAAGCACCTCATGGTAGAGATGGCACTAAACCAAAGAGCCGCTCCTTGGGTTCAGGATTTTTTATCTATCCTGATGGCTACATCCTAACCAATTACCATGTAGTACATGGAGCTGATGAAATCATAGTGCGCACCAATGATAGGCGCGAGTTTATGGCTAAAATCATAGGCAGTGACAAACGCAGTGATACCGCTCTGATTAAGATTGATATCAAAAATGCCCCAGTCGTAGAAATAGGTGACTCCAGAAATCTCAAAGTAGGTGCTTGGGTATTAGCTATAGGTTCGCCCTTTGGCTTTGATCACTCTGTTACCCAAGGTATAGTTAGTGCCTTAGGACGTAGTCTACCAAGTGAAAACTATGTCCCCTTCATTCAGACCGATGTTGCAATTAATCCAGGCAATTCTGGTGGCCCTCTAATTAATCTCCAAGGTAAAGTCATTGGCATTAATTCCCAAATATATAGTCGTACTGGCGGATTTATGGGATTATCTTTTGCTGTTCCCATTAACCTAGCCATGAATGTTGCCAAGCAACTTAAAGCCCACGGCAAGGTAAGTAGAGGTTGGTTAGGAATTATGATCCAAGATGTCAGCCTAGATTTAGCCAAAACTTTTGGTATGAAAAATCCCCAAGGTGCGGTTGTAGTTCGAGTACTACCTAATAGCCCCGCTGCTAAAGCTGACATTAAAATAAAGGATGTAATTTTAAGCTTTAATGGCCATAAATTAGCTACCTCTGGGTCCTTACCGCCTTTGGTAGGAACTAGCCCTATAAATCGCACTGCGACTTTACATATCTTACGCAATGGCCAGAAGCGTACTGTTTACGTGAAGATTGGCAAATTACCAGAAAATGATGCACCCTTAGCTAAAACTACAAGAGACTTATCTAAACCTAAGGTTATCTCCAATCGTTTAGGTTTGGCTTTAAGAGATCTTTCATCTAAAGAACGCGGCCAATTAGGACTAAAACCTCATCAAGGTGCAGTGGTGCAACGAGTTACAAGAAGAGGGGCAGCTCATTCGGCTGGATTAAGAGTAGGTGATGTGATTCTGATGTTTGATGAATCTAAGGTAAAGAATGCTAAGAGTTTGCAACACCAAATTCAGTCTACTCCTGGGAAACGTCCAGTTGCAGTATTAGTCCAGCGTGGCAATTCGCGTCTATTTTTAGTCTTACAGCTCCCATAAAATTACCATTGCTGTAAATAATAATTTGGGTTGTGCTCCAAAGGTTAGTGATTTCAAATAAAAATTCAATACAATTTAGTTAGATGTTATAAAAATATTACTAACACTTGGGCTACAACCCAAAATGGTTTGCCGCAAAACCGATACATGCAAATGGCGTAATATCAAGATTATCCTGCTGTAACTCGACTATCCAGTTTTTTTTGACTTGACGAATTCAAGGACGTAGCCATCTAGTGCTGAAGCAAAGCCTCGGCACCAGATGCCAGCGTAGTGTTTTGCTATTTAACTTCAGGTGTGTGGTAAATCAATTTTGTGATATCCCTCACATTTATTCTGAATTTGGAATTGTGTTTGCACACTGTATTTTTTATACTGATAAATATCAATTAATTCTACTTTGTCTTATTAAACTTAACGTAACTTCTTAATCAACTGATACAAAACCATTGTCCTTAATAAAATAAATTACTTATATTACAATATAACAAAATAGAATTAAGTGATTGCACAAAATCATAATGTTTTTAATTAGATTTTATGTTTGATATGAACGGATACGTCTACAAGTTGTGGGAACCACCTCGCCACCTATCAGTTACATCGTAAGCCATTGATCTACTGTATAAGGAAACTTAGTGTTTTAAGGAAAGTGATAGGTGTTGAGGGGAACCACAAATTATCTATCGTTCCCACGATCTGTGTGGGAACGCATCCTGGACGCTCTGCGTCCTATGATTTATAACATTTCTACAACTTGTAGACGTGTCCAGATATGAAAAATTATATTGTTATATATAGATTTACATAATCTTTTTTCCAGTAACTTCCATTTATAGTTGTAAAACAGTTCTGATGCCTTATGGGGGTTAAAATTTTCCAACTATTTAGACTTAAAGTATTGCTAAAATTAATTCTACTTTATCAAATTAGATCTTAAGGTACGCACATTGTGTACCATATAAAGATATCTCATAAGATGTTGGGTTGATGATGAGGCTGTCAACTCAACCTACGGTTGCAATATGATAAAGTAGGAATTAATCTGGATATTTAGATATTATACCTAGCTTACATTGGTAATTTAGGAAGTTAATTAAACACGCTGGGATGGAATATGGTGACAATGATATTAGAATCCCATAAAAATCCCTATTTTTCTAATTATTTTATGAGGAAATACTATGGGACCTAATATTCCCCTGCACTCAGCCATCGAAGTCTTTGGCTCGTTTGCAGCTATTAATGCAGCGATAATTATGCTGTTCCTGCGCCATGGCCAATTATCCGCTGCTCAAAGCCTGTGGGTGATTTGCGGTCTAATAGCCATGGGAATTCTGGATATTTTTCATGGCGCAGTTCCTCCTGGCAAGACCTTCGTCTGGTTCCATAGCACAGCGAATTTTTTTGGTGGCCTGTTATTTGCGTTGGCCTGGTTAGACTTAACCAGTCAGCGAGTTACCTCTTTAGGTGCCCATAAAACTGCAGCTATGGCTGCTATTATTGTGACTGTAGCGACATTGTTATTCGGGTTTTATTCAGTTATCTTCCCAGATACTCTACCGCCTATGATCGTGCAGGGGAAATTTACCACTGTTGCCAGCTTACTCAATTTTTCGGCAGGTATTTTCTTTTTGCTTGCAGCCCCAGTTTTTCTGATTGGTTTTAGCTCTAGGAAGAATCGTGACGATCTTCTTTTTTTCGTGGTTACCATTCTATTTGGGCTAGCCGAACTCCTTTTTCACTATTCTAAGCTTTGGGATACAACTTGGTGGATATGGCACTTTATGCGTTTGATCGCCCTTACTGCTGTCATGACCTATGTGTTTATTATTTTCCGTCGCTTCAATAATACAGTAATCACTGAAGCGGTAGATGAAATTGTAACCTCCACCAATGATATTACCGCTATCGTTGACCAACATGAACATACCGCCCAACAACAGGTAAGTGCTGTCAACGAAACCGCTACTACTATTGAAGAATTAGCCGCCTCCGCCCGGCAATCATCAAAGCAGGCAGGAGCGAATGCGGGACTTGCGAAGGAAGCTGGACATGCTGCTGCACAAGGCACCAATGCAATTCGACAGGCAGTAGTAGGTATGACCAACCTGAAAGAAAAGATGACAGCCATGGCCGAACATGTTCTCCATCTTGGCCAACAAACTGATCAAATCGGAGGTATAGCCACAATCCTTAAAGATCTATCTGGAGAAATTAACATGCTGGCCCTCAATGCAGCAGTTGAAGCAGCTCGTGCTGGTGAACAAGGCAAGGGCTTTGCGGTGGTAGCCAGCGAGGTACGCAAGCTTGCTGTAGAAAGCCGAAAATCAGCAGAACAAGCGAGTGCTATCGTAGCAGAGACTCAAAAAATTACTGATGCATCTATTAAGATGACTGAGGAAGGGGCCAGCTCTGTTGCCGAGGTGGCCAAGCTTGCTAGTGAGGCAGATGAGCTGTTTGCGCAACTGGCTAATATGACCATGCGCGTCAATGAAAACGCGCAGCAGGTAGTCCTTAATACCAAACAGCAAGCAACAGCCTTTGCACAGGTAGCAGAAGCAGTAAGTAGTATTGCTAGTGGAGCTAAAACAACCGCAAGTGGTATTAGTTATACCAAGACCGGAGTCCAGAAACTAAATAAAGCTGCGGAACGACTTAAGGCAATTCAATAAATTTAAATATCATCTACGATAATATTGGGTTGTCCACGTTTTACGTGGGTATAATCCAATTTTTCGAGGTACCCTTTACTACTATTAGGAACACAAATGAACACTGATAAAATTAGAGTACGGTTGCGTACTAGCTTTGCCCTAGTTATTGTATCATTATTACTCACAGGTGGAATTTCTTTGTTCGCCATGAATCATCTGGGAAATCTCACTGATAAACTCTTTCGGCATCCTTTCACTGTTACTACAGCAACCCTGAAGATCCAGGGTAATATTGTGCGCATGCATCGAGCGATGAAAGATGTTGCATTGGCAGAAGAATCCAGAGAAATTGAGATGGCACGCCAATTAGTTGATGACCTGGAACGACAGGTTTTTAAGCAATTTAAGATTATTCATAAACGTTTTCTGGGTGAGCAACAGCAAGTCAACGAAGCAGAAGAGGCGTTTACTAACTGGAAACCGATTCGGGATGAAGTCATTCGCTTGCGCCTAGATGGTAAACAGGCCGAAGCTGGACGTATCACTCGGCAAAAAGGTGCCCACTATGTCCAGAATCTAGAAAGGCTCATGGAAGCCTTTGCCGAGTTTGCCAATAATAAGGCCAATGAATTTCATGATGGTGCCCAAAATTATCGCTTTTGGGCACTTTTGGTCAATACAATTTTATGGTTGGGACCGATGCTACTAGGATTGTGGTTTGCCTATACCATTGCCCGTTCTATGCAAGGACTTGTAGTTGCTCTTAACTCCTCTTCCATGCAGATTGCAACCACAGTAACCCAACAGGATCGATTAGGCACTCAGCAAGCAGCGGCAGTCAATGAAACCAGCACCACTATGGCTGAATTGCAAACGTCTTCAGAACAGGCAGCAGGACAAGCAGAAATTGCCTCCACAGCAAGCCAAAAGGCTTTAGACCTGGTTGTACAAGGAGTAAATAAGGTGCAAGAGACCTTACAAGGAATGGATGAAACCAAAGGCAAAGTAGAGGCGATTACCCAACAAATCCGGCATCTTAGTACCCAAACTGGACAAATCAAGGAAATAACTGCCTTGGTTTCTGGTTTTGCTAAGGAGACCAAAATGTTGGCTATGAATGCCGCAGTAGAGGCGGTGCGGGCTGGTGAACATGGTAAAGGTTTTTCAGTACTATCGATAGAAATCCGCAAACTGGCCGACGAGAGTAAGCGTTCAGCAGAACGGATAAATGGACTCATTGCTGATATTCAGAAAGCTACGGACACTACGGTCATGGTAACTGAAGAAGGCACTAAAACCGTCAATAAGGTTATAACTATTACTAATAGTACTGCTGAAACATTCCATGAAGTTTCCAACTCAGTACAGCATGCTTCGGATAATGCTCAACAAATATCTATGAATGTTCGGCAACAGGCAGTTGCTACTAAACAGGTACTTGATGCTATGCAATCTCTTGATAAAGCGGCTAAAGAAAACGCCAATGGTATTAACCAAATCAAGCAAGGCATTGAAGCACTTAATCAAATCGCACAAAATTTACGAGGATTAATGTAAATTTAATAGCTATTGTTAGGGAGCACGTTCTATGAATACCCAATCAATGTTGGCATCTTTTTATCTAATCTTTAAAGTGAAAGAGATGCAATTTGGCGTTACCGCCGCTATAGTCCAAGAAATAGTGCGTTTGCCCGAGCTCTCTCCTCTTGAAGAAGCCCCAGTATATATTCAAGGACTCGTAAATTTACGTGGCAAAGTTATGCCAGTGTTAGATCTTAATCTACGTCTTGGAGGACAGCGTACTCACCCATATCGGCTTACCGATGCTTTGTTAATATTGCGCAGAAAAGACAAGCTATTAGGAATTATCATTAACGAAGCGTTGGGCATGGTCGAACTTCCTCCGGACAGCGTTGAGCCAGCACCAGGTTTCGAGGAAGAAGGAGTTACCAAGCCGCATCTTTTGAACATGGTAGCCAAAACCAACGATGGCCTTACCATGTTGCTTGATCAAGCGCAGTTGTTTCGTTTTGCTCCTATAGAGGCTTTAAGTCCTGAATTGATTGAGGGCCTTGGTACAATAGAAGATGAACCGCCAGAAGATGAAGCCCAAGAAGCTGTAAAACGTTATCCATTTTTTCATGGGATGACTGCTGAAGAGAAACAAGCATTTCGTGAACGTAGCCAGCAGCTACAAAAAAACCTTGTCAGCGAAGATTTGCAAAATGCTATTCCACTTGCGGTTATCAGATTAGCTGGAGAATCATTGGCCGTTGAAATGGAAGTCACGGAAGGATTTGCTAGTATAACAGGGCTTACTCCCATTCCTTGTTGTCCGCCGCATATTATGGGTAGTATGAATCTACGTGGAGATAGCTTAACTGTAGTAGATGTTCGGGAACTGCTCAATATTCCCCATACAAAACATGAAACACCAGAAAATATCATCATCATCCGTTGTTCCAACTATTTCCTCGGAGTTGCAATTGATGAAGTGGTTGATGTCATCCATGTACGTCCTGAATCCATTAATAAGGTACCTGATACCATTGATGTTCTGGATCGTAGCTACCTTAAGGGTATGGCAACCTATAAAAAGGAAATGCTAGCATTGGTGGATTTACCAACGCTTCTAGCTAAACCGGAATTGACTGTTCATGAAGAGCCGTAATAATCCACAGACCAAAATAACACTAAGAGCCAAATCCGATGGATATGATACAAGATGACGAATTACGGCAATTATTTCGTATAGAAAGCGAAGAGCATCTACAAAAGCTGGAACAACACCTATTGCAGCTAGAGAGCCAAGGCACTAATCAGGAATTGCTGGCGAAGTTGCAACGGGAAGCTCATAGTCTCAAAGGCTCCGCACGTATGCTAGGGATTGTAGATATAGAAACTGTTACCCATGCCATGGAAGATGTATTCAAAGCTCTATCTAATGCTGAATTGATCTTAACTCCAGAATGGGTGGATCGCTTAGAAGAAGGACTTGACACCTTGCAAAAGATGGCGCATGAAGCCATTACTGGTACTCCAGCTAGAATTTCTGCCCAGGAAGCTATTGCCAAGCTAGCTTTTGAGGCCTCAGAGGAACAGCTTATTCCTAAAACTGTGGCTGCAATCCCCGATTCAAACACCTCCGAGTCAGCACCAGCAATTACAATGCAAGCTACCGAAACTAATAAACTAGAGGAATCGCAATCTGATACAACCCAGGCTGATAAAACCCAGATCGATAAGTCCCAACAGATAGATGTAATCCGAGTTGAACCGAAAAAACTAGATGTACTCCTAACTCGGGTAGGAGAACTAACAGTTACCAAAACCCATATTGAAAGCTGGTTGACGCAGATGGAAGGCTTGATTGCTTCATGGGAGGAAGTAGTACGAACGGTCAAAAAGACCCAAGGCAACGAGGAATTAAGTGAGCAAATAACTCGTATCGGTAATACCCTATATCCTTTACGCCAAGCTGCCTTTGAAGATTCTACTGCCCTTAACCGTATTACTGATGGCCTAGAAAGTGATATCCGTGCATTACGACTATTGCCTTTAGATCGAGTTTTTCAACTATTTCCACGCACAGTTCGAGATTTAGCGCGGACTCTATCCAAACAGATTCAGTTGAATATTCAAGGTGGCGATACTACAGCTGATAAACAGCTAATTGAAATGCTCAAAGATCCTTTAATGCATTTGCTGCGCAATGCTATTTATCACGGTATAGAAACTCCTGAGGAACGCCAAAACCTGGGTAAACCAGCCAAAGGTAACATTCAACTACAGGCCAAACGCACCGCTGCTCATATTCTGATTCAAGTAAAAGATGATGGTAGAGGTCTTGATGAAGAAGCTATAAAACAAAAAGCTTTAGAGCATAAATTATGCACACAAGAAGAGCTGTCTCTTATGTCAAGACAACGCCTATTTAGCCTAATTTTTAATCAAGGATTTTCTACTGCTCAAATGGTTACAGACATTTCTGGTCGTGGCGTGGGACTTGATGTAGTTCGCAGCAGTGTTGAACAGCTTAAAGGTACCATTTCAGTAAATTCTATATACCAGCAAGGCTGCACTTTTCAGATCAGTCTCCCTCTGACTCTAGCTACAACCAGAATCCTATTCATTCGAGTTGCTGAACGCCATTACGCCATTCCTGTCGAATTTGTACGCATGGTACGCTATATTGCTCTTAATACAGTATTTTTGGTGCAAGATCGAGAAACCATATCTTTAGATGGGCAAGCAATCTCTGTAGCCTGGCTCGACGATCTCTTAGAATTGCCGAAAAAACGGTTGCAAGATGAAAAGGTCGAAAAACAACCATACCTATTATTGGAAATGAATGAAGAACGACTAGGAATTTTTGTTGATGAGATTTTGGAAGAATTAGAAGTCGTCCTCAAACCAACTGGCCCTCTGTTAAGTCGGGTGCGCAATGTATCTGGTATTACTATTTTAGGATCAGGCGAAATTTGTGTAGTGCTAAATCCCCTTGATTTGATGCGTTCGGCGCAAAAGCATGCCCATAGCACTATTTCCCGTACAAAACTTCCTTTACAGGATTCTATAGGTAATAAATCAAAACCTAAAAAAGTAGTATTGCTAGCAGAAGACTCTATCACTACTAGAACCCAAGAAAAACGTATCTTAGAAGGTGCAGGCTACGACGTAATCACTGCCGTTGATGGACTTGCCGCCTTTAATACGCTTGCTACCTGTTCTGTTGACGCTATTGTCTCAGATATAGAAATGCCGCGCATGGATGGCCTGACTCTAGCTAGTAAAGTGCGCAAAAATAAGGATTATGAGCATTTACCAGTTATACTAATAAGTTCTTTAGCTAAAGCAAGAGATCGCAAGCGAGGTATGGATGCTGGAGCAAATGCCTATATCCCCAAATCTGCTTTCAATCAACAAACATTACTTGATACTTTAAGACGTTTGGTATAGCGTAGGTTGGGTTGCCATCCATTTGGCAATCCAACATATAAAAATTTTATTTGCGAAAGCAATCTAATATGCACACTATGAACAGTTCAGCTATTCGAGTCCTATTAATCGATGACTCTTCCCTTGTTTTGGATTTATTAACCAGGATATTATCAGCTCCTGGAACTGGTATTGAAGTAGTTGGAACTGCTCAAGATGGGGTAGATGCTTTAAGTAAAATCCCTAAACTTAATCCCCAAGTAATCTGTACCGATCTTAAAATGCCACGGATGGATGGGCTTGAATTAACTCGCACGGTCATGGCTCGTTATCCGCGTCCCATTTTGATACTAAGCGTTGCCGTGGAAAAAGGCTACAATGACGACAATATCTTTCAGCTATTAGAAGCTGGGGCTATAGATGTCATGCCCAAACCACAAGGAACGTCCAGCGGTAATTTGTCTGGTATTGGCAAAGAATTAATTACTAAGATCAAATTGCTTGCAGGGGTCGTAACCTTTACTCGGCATCGTCCTGCAACAACGAAAGACAAAACACACCTTCCCAAAAATGCATCCAATACAGATCTTGTTACACTGCCTACTACAACCAAAGTGATTGCAATCGGAGCCTCTACTGGTGGTCCACAAGCTCTGCATACCATTTTGTCAGCTATATCCCCAAAACTATCGATTCCTATACTTTGTATGCAGCACATCAGCGCAGGTTTCACTAACGAACTTGTTACCTGGCTAAACAACATTTGCCCATTACCAGTTAAAATTGCTAAAATTGGCGAATCACTTCTCCCTGGTACTGTCTATTTCCCTCCTGATAACAGCCACTTAATCCTCAACTCTATGGGGCATTGCACAACCAATGTTGGTGCTATTAATCCACTTCATCGTCCATCTATAACTCTTGGTTTTAACTCAATCGCCCAGTATTACGGTAGGTCTGCTGTTGGTATTTTACTTACTGGCATGGGTGCAGATGGTGCGGATGGCCTGCTTAATATTCGTAAAGCTTACGGCTTAACCATTGCTGAGGATGAAAAAAGCTGTGTAGTATTTGGAATGCCTAAAGTAGCTGCTGAAATTGGCGCAGCACAACACGTTCTTTCTTTATCTCAAATTGCAAAATTACTTGCTTCCTAAATTTTTTGCTGATTCAGCTATGAAAAACGGAAACATTAAAGTACTACTGGTTGATGATTCGCCACTGGTACTAGCTCTATTGATAAGAATTTTGTCATTACCTGGATCAGGCATTGATGTAGTAGGCACTGCCGCTGATGGAGTCGAAGCGTTACAAAAAATCCCTAAACTTGATCCCCAAGTAGTTTGTACCGATATACTAATGCCACGGATGGACGGCCTAGAATTAATCCGCAATATTATGGCCACTTATCCGCGACCAGTACTGGTATTAAGTGTTGTAGCAGAGCAGAAAGAGGGAGACAACCATAGTCTGGAACTGCTAGAAGCTGGTGCCATAGATGTGATGCCAAAACCCCAGGATAGTCTTTATGGTAATCTACCAGAAGTTGGCAAAGACTTAATAGCAAAGATTAGGCTGCTATCCGGTGTTAAAACCTTTACCCGTCATTCTAGATCTACAAGTAAAGAATCAACACCTTCTGTTATCCCTCAATCAACACTGCGAAAGAAAAATTTATCTGTATTTATCCCACCGTATACACAAGTATTTGCAATAGGGGCTTCCATTGGTGGTCCCCATGGCTTATATACAATTTTGTCAAATCTACCGTCACAACTCTCTGTACCAGTAATTTGTTTTCAGCATATTAGCAAAGGCTTTACCCAAAATCTTGTAGATTGGTTAAATATTGACAGTTCGCTTCCTGTACGTATTGCCCAGGAAGGTGAACGTCTTGCTCCAGGGATTGTATACTTTCCAGCAGATAATAAACATTTGGTGCTAGATACAAAAGGTCGTGCTACAACTGCTACTGGCGGCTCAGGCATGTTAAGCCATCGTCCATCTATCACTCTTGGTTTTAACTCAATCGCCCAGTATTACGGCAGATCTGCCGTTGGTATTTTACTCACTGGCATGGGTGCTGATGGTGCGGATGGATTACTGAATATTCGTAAAGCAGGTGGTGTAACGATTGCTGAAGATGAAAGTAGTTGTGTAGTATTTGGTATGCCTAAAGTAGCCGCTGACATTGGTGCTGCGCAACATGTCCTGTCTTTATCGCAAATTGCTAAATTATTAGAGAATATTTGAGGATAGTCTATGCCTCTTACCTAAACCATCCCCCATCTAGCGGATACGCCCGTTTAAATAGCGATTGAACACCTAAAACTATATCTTTGATATCGTTCCCGCGCAGAGCTTGGGAACGATCCCCACTACCTAAGCTGTATCGTAAAGCATTGATCTACGGTATAAGGAAGCTTAGTGTTTCAAAGAAAGCGATAGGTGGCGAGGGAACGATCACAATGTAACAAAGTAGAACTAATAGAGCATAACAGTTTAAGCTCATAGTTACAAACCCATTTTAAGACTTGCTTCAATAAAGGGGTCTAAATTGCCATCTAAGACTGATTGAGTATCAGTCAATTCTATTCCGGTACGTGCATCTTTGATGCGAGATTGATCCAGAACATACGAACGAATCTGACTTCCCCAACCAATATCAGACTTAGCATCTTCTAAAGCCTGCTGTTCAGCATTACGGTTACGCATTTCCAATTCGTAGAGTTTAGCCCGTAACTGCTGCATAGCCCGTTCTCGATTTTGATGTTGCGAACGTTGATTTTGGCATTGTACTACAATACCTGTTGGGTTATGGGTGATACGAATGGCCGATTCAGTACGATTTACATGTTGCCCACCAGCCCCACTGGCTCGATACAGATCAATGCGTAGATCATTACGATCAATTTTTACTTCAAAGGAAGCATCGATTTCTGGAGAGACAAATACTGATGCAAATGAGGTATGACGACGATTTCCAGAATCAAAAGGTGATTTACGTACTAAGCGATGTATGCCCGTTTCAGTACGTAACCATCCAAAGGCATATTCACCTTCAAAATAGATAGTAGCACTTTTAATGCCAGCAACATCACCGGCCGTAAATTCAGTTAAATCAGCCTTAAAGCCGTGACGTTCCCCCCATCTTAAATACATACGTAATAGCATTTCTGACCAATCTTGGGCCTCTGTACCCCCAGATCCTGCTTGAATATCTAAATAGGCATTGTTTGCATCAGCAGAACCTGGAAACATGCGCAGAAATTCCATTCTAGCTACCTGATCTGCACAGATTTTGACATCCAAAGCTACTGCATCTATAGTTTGGGCATCATTCTCAGCAACACTAAGCTCGAGTAATTCTGTAGCATCATCTAGATTAATAGCCAGTTTATCTAAAGAATTAATAACGGTTTCTAGTTCTACACGTTCCTTGCCAAGAGCTTGGGCATGTGTTGGATTTTCCCAAATGTTTGGCGTTTCAAGTTCTAGCTGGACTTCAGTTAAACGTTCTTTTTTCTCAGTATATTCAAAGGTACCCCCTTAGAGCCTCTACACGGCCCTGAAGGTCATGAATGGTACGATTGATAGTATTTAAGTCTTGCATTGCTTATCGTTTAACCTCAATTAATTGGATCTAGATTCTGAAATTTTATTCTCGATAATAGACATTATACTCAACTATCCATTTTTTTGACTATATGTCACTTTTTGTTTACAATTTTATCTAGCATTGTCAAATAGTTATATGCCAACGGAAAACATTAGAATCAGTGTAATAACTCACTTCCCCACTTGAAAGTGGATTAATACTATTAAAATATGCTAACAATGATGTTACAATCTGAGTGCCTAATTCTATTTTGTCACATTGTGATCGTTCCCACGCTCTGCGTGGGAACGATATAACCTACAATTCTAATCTGACAAAGTAGAACTGATGTACTCATAGAAATCAATAAATGATTTAGGAATAACAAATGACCACAATTGTTTTTGCATCTAACAATGCAGGCAAAGTACGTGAAATCAACCAGCTTTCAACAGGGCAACAATTGCAGGTGCAGTCTCAAGCAGAATTTGGAGTACAAGAAGTTGCAGAAACTGGCTTAACATTTGTAGAAAATGCCATAATAAAAGCCAGAAATGCATCTCTGCATACGGGACTAGCAGCACTTGCTGACGATTCCGGTCTTGAAGTTGATGCTCTAAATGGAGCACCTGGAATTTATTCTGCGCGTTATGCAGGACATGATGCCTCTGATGCTGCTAATTTGCAAAAGCTCTTAAAAGATATGGAAAGTATTCCAGAGCAACAACGCACGGCACGTTTTCAATGTATTATGGTGTATTTACGTCATGCTAAAGATCCTACGCCTATTATATGCCAAGGTACTTGGGAAGGTCTTGTATTATTTGAATCTGTGGGTAAGAATGGCTTTGGTTATGATCCGATATTCTTTGTACCTACCCATAATTGTTCATCGTCGCAATTGTCAGCCGAAACTAAGAATCGATTAAGTCATCGTGGTCAGGCATTACGAGCGTTGCTACAAGCATTAAAGCAGGGTAGGTTGGGTTGATGGACTTATCTTCAATATAATACTTTGATTTAGGAAAGTAAAATAATGGTAAAGTCCACTGCTGTAAAATTACAACCCGATCTAATCCTAATTGATGGATCGGCTTATTTATTTCGAGCCTATCATGCACTACCAGCTTTAACTAATAGCCATGGAGAACCCACTGGAGCTGTAGTTGGCATGGTCAATATGCTGCGAAAATTGCAACAAGATATTCAATTTACTTATGGTGCTGTAGTATTTGATGCACCTGGTCCCACCTTTCGAGATCAGATTGCTCCAACTTATAAAGCCCAACGCCCCCCAACTCCAGATGACTTAATCGCCCAAATCCAACAGTTACAGGATATTATTCGAGCCTTGGGATGGCCATTATTGTCTGTAACTGGTGTTGAAGCCGATGATGTCATCGGAACTTTGGCTATACAGGGTGCGCAGAATGGTCTAAAGACTCTAATTGTGACTGGAGATAAGGATTTTAGTCAGTTAGTAACGCAATCTATCCATTTATTAGATACTATGCATGATCGCTATCTGGATATTGATATGGTGCATCAAAAATTCGGAGTTTATCCAGAACAAATCATAGATCTTTTGTCGCTTATGGGTGATAAAAGCGATAATATTCCTGGCATTCCAGGCTGTGGTTCTGTCACAGCGCAAAAATGGCTTACTAAATATAAAGATCTGGATAATCTAATATCTCATGCTGATGAGATAACTGGTAAAGTAGGTAAGGCACTACGAGAGAATTTAGCTCAGTTATTGTTAAATCGTACTTTGATTACTATTAAGTGTGATGTTCCTTTAGCGCAAGGCCCTAAAGATTTATGCCTTAGTCCTTTAGATATTGTTGCGTTACGAGGGTATTATCAACGCTTGGAATCTCATAGGTTGTTGGCTACTTTACCATCAAAATCAGATGTGATTGATACCTTAGAATCTAACAAAGAGTTTACTGAAGAGTCTACCAAAGAGTCTACTGAAGAGTCTACTGAAGAGTCTACGAATGTTTCGCCTAATATTAAAAATAATATTATCGCTCAAAATGATATAAATATTACTAGTAATTCTAATAGCACTACTAACCTTCCAAAATATCAAATAATCTCAGATTGGGAAACCTTTACAACCTGGTTAGAACATCTAAACACAGCTACTGTATTTGCCTATACCATAACAACTACTCATAACGATCATAAGCAAGCGCAATTAGTTGGTATAGCTATAGCTATTGCTGTCACTATAGATAATTCAACTGAATCAATTCAAGGCGCATACATACCATTAACCCATACAGGGTTAGATAGTTCTCCACAATTAAACCAAACTAAAGTACTAACAGCCCTCAAACCAATCCTAGAAAATCCTAGATGCCTGAAAATTGGACATAATGTTAAATACACTATAAACGTCTTGGCACGTTACGACATTGAATTACGTGGAATCAGCATTGATACCATGCTAGAATCTTATATTTTAGATGCGAGAGCATCCCAACATAATCTTGATAATTTAGCTCTCAAATATCTTCAGTATAAGACTACAAGTTTAGAAACTATTGCAGGCAAAGGCATCAAACAAATACCTTATGATCAAATACCCATAGAGCAAGCAGGAACTTATGCAGCAGAACAAGCTATCATCATCTTACGTTTGCATCAGGTATTATGGCCACAATTAAATGCACAGCCCAGTTTAAAAACGCTGTTCCAAGATTTAGAAATGCCTCTATTAGAAGTCTTGGCTGCGATGGAACGTATTGGAGTGCAAATTGATGCAGAGCTATTTAAATCCCAAAGTCGAGAGCTAGGTAAACGTCTATACACTTTAGAACAACAAGTTTATCAGCTAGTTGGGAGGCAGTTTAACTTAAGTTCCCCTAAACAACTTAGCACTATTTTATATGAAGACCTAAAATTACCAATACTAGGTAAAACTCCAAGCGGTACTCCAGCTACTGGCGAAGCCATATTAGAAAAATTAGCTGCAATGGACTATGAACTTCCCAAATTGCTTTTGGAATATAGAAGTTTGGCTAAACTCAAATCTACGTATCTAGATCCATTACCACGCTTGATAAATACTACTACTGGACGCTTACATACCTCTTATCATCAGACTGGTACAATCACCGGACGCTTAAGCTCCTCTAATCCTAATTTACAAAATATTCCAATACGCACTGAAGTAGGCCGCAGGATTCGTAAGGCTTTTATCGCAGATGCTGGCTATACTTTATTAGCTGCTGATTATTCACAAATTGAATTGCGTATTATGGCCCATTTTTCAGAAGACCCTAAATTAGTATGGGCTTTTATTCACAATCAGGATGTACATCGCACTACTGCTGCTGAAATATTAAATTTAGAGCCAGAGTCAGTTACTACAGAACAGCGGCGTTCTGCCAAGGCGATTAATTTTGGTTTAATCTATGGTATGTCTGCTTTTGGTTTAGCCAGACAACTTGGCATTTCTAAAACATCTGCCCAAAGCTATATAGATTTATATTTTCAGCGTTATCCAGGGGTACAAAAATTTATAGAACAGACCAAAGAGCAGGCTCGAGAGCAGGGTTTTGTAGAAACTTTGTTTGGTAGGCAATTGGAATTACCCGAAATTAAATCAGCTAATCCAAAACGACGTGCGGCGGCAGAGCGTACTGCTATTAATGCACCGTTGCAAGGAACAGCCGCTGATATAATAAAACGTGCTATGTTAGCTGTAGCCACATGGCTACATAATAAGCAGATTCCAGCTCGTATGATTATGCAAGTGCATGACGAGTTGGTCTTGGAAGTTGCTACAGATCAGTTAGAATTAGTCCAAACTCAAGTAAAGCATCTTATGGAATCAGTAGCGACATTGCAAGTTCCATTGATAGTAGAGACTGGTGTAGGAGCTAATTGGGATTTAGCCCATTGATTATACATTTAAGATTCAGCTTAGAATTTCGATAAACATAGGATGCCTGGCGTATGTAGGGCGGGTGAAACCCGCCATGTTTAAGGTACTTTTGTTTCCACGCAGAGCCTGGAAAAGATGTTAAGACACCAGACTGTAAGAAAGTACATCCTATGGTTATCTATTTATGGTTATCTATTTAAATGCCTTTGCAATAAAGCCCTATTAATATTATGTATTAAGCTAATCCCTGAATATACTAAGCCTGTATAAACCTGGATGAGACTAGCACCAGCGTCTAACATTCGCAAACCGTCATCCACTGTCATGATGCCACCAACACCAATGATCGGCAACCGTCCCTGAGTCTCTTTATGGATTAAAGCAACCATATCACGAGCTTGCTTAGTAAGCGGTTTACCACTTAAGCCTCCCGCTTGGGATGCTTTATGAGCATCACTAACTGCTATGCCATTGCGGTTTAGGGTGGTATTAGTTGCAATGATCCCTGATATATTATGGGATTCACAGACGGTTAATAGTTCTATTAGTTGGGAATGGGTTAGATCAGGAGATATTTTTAGGAATACTGGTTTTACCCTAGTATTTTGAGTAAGGCTTAAGCTGTGTAAAGTCTGTTGAATGTTAGTCAATAACTCTGTTAAGGCACTATAGTGCTGTAAATTACGCAAACCTAGTGTATTGGGAGAACTAACATTGATGGCTAAATAATCTAAAAATGGATGGATTTTCTCTAATGCTTGACAATATTCAGCAGCAGCCTCAACTTCAGGCGTATCTTTATTTTTACCAATACTGACTCCTATAGGTATAGAAGCCGGCCAAATAGATTTAAGTTGCAAAGCTAAAGCGTCTGCTCCTAGATTATTAAAGCCCATGCGGTTAATAACAGCCTCACTTGCTGGCAGCCGAAATATTCTTGGCTGGTCTTGGCCAGGTTGTGGTCTTAAGGTAACTGTGCCTACTTCAATAAAGCCAAATCCTAAATTGGCGAGAGCCTTAATTGCTACACCATTTTTATCAAAGCCGCCAGCAAGTCCTACTGGGTTTGGAAAGTTAAGATTCGCTACTTGGCGATGTAGACTTGGTGCATTAGGAACCGTAAAGCTGCCAGAAGCTAGGCGTAATAGTAATGGTGGTAAGGCTCCTAATTTTTTTAAGGTTGCTATGGTCAGGTCGTGGGCATGTTCTGGATTCAGTTTAGTTAGACTAAATAATAGTGGACGTGCCAAATAGCGATATAAAATGGCCATTATAAATTTTATTATGGTTATGGTGCGTAATGCGCACCCTACTTTATTCTACAGTTACTGATTTAGCTAAATTACGCGGCTTATCTACATCCGTCCCCTTAAGGACTGCAACAGCATAGGCCAAAAGCTGCAATGGCACACTATAGACAATAGGAGCCGTACTAGGGGAAATATCAGCTAAAGTAAGATTTTGAGAATGTTCTAAATTTATAGTAATCTGCTTATCACTAAATAAAAATAATTTACCGCCTCGCGCTCGTACTTCTTGCAGATTAGATAAGATTTTGTCTAATAATTGATCCTTAGGCAATGCACAGACTACTGGCATATTGGCATCAATTAGAGCTAATGGCCCATGTTTCAACTCGCCTGCAGGATAAGCCTCAGCATGAATATAGGAGATCTCTTTTAGTTTTAAGGCACCTTCTAAGGCAATAGGATAAAAGCACCCGCGTCCTAAAAATAGTGCATGATGTTTATCTGCGAAAGCCTCTGCCATCTTGGTAATAGCCTTATTTAATTGTAAAGCTACTTCGATTTGTCTGGGCAGTGCATTGAGTTCTTCTACTAAAATACGCTCTTTTTCTGCTGACATACCACGGCGACGTGCTAAGCTTAAGCATATGAGACGTAGCGCAACTAATTGAGTAGTAAAGGCTTTAGTAGAAGCTACACCAATTTCAGTACCAGCTCGAGTCATTAAAGCAACATCAGATTCTCTCACTATGGAACTTTCGGCAACATTACAAATTACCAAACTACCTAAATATCCTTGCTGCTTGGTGTTGCGTAAAGCGGCTAGAGTGTCTGCGGTCTCTCCTGATTGAGATATAGTTAAAAATAGGGTATTTTGCGGTACCACCACTTTACGATAGCGAAATTCACTGGCGACTTCTACGGTGCAGGGTACACCTATTTCTTCTAGCCAATAACGGGCTACTAATCCAGCATGATAGCTAGTCCCACAGGCCACAATATGGACACATTGTACTTGATCTAATAATTCTTTAGCTCTATGGCCAAAACTATCTTCTATTAATTGGCCTTTGTGGATCCGACCTTCCAAAGTTTCCGTAATAGCCATTGGTTGCTCAAAGATCTCTTTAAGCATATAATGATTGTATGGACCCTTATCTATAGAAGTATTAGTAAGTTGTGATTTGTATGGCTTACGTTCTACTATAGTTCCATCTTGATCCCAAATTGTGACCATATCATGGCGTAATTCGGCAATATCACCTTCTTCTAAAAAAATAAAATTTTGGGTAACAGGTAATAATGCAAAAACATCAGACGCTAAGAATTGTTCACTTTCACCAAGACCGATAACAAGGGGGCTACCTAGACGTGCCACGATTAAGTGTTCTGGTTCCTTAGGAGAAAAAGCTGCAAGGGCATAGGCCCCGCTTAAACGCGGTATGGCTTGTTTTACAGCAGTAAAAAGATCTAAGCCTTGTTCTAAAAAACTAGCTAGCAAGTGCGCTATAACTTCAGTATCTGTTTCTGAGCTAAAGATATATCCTTGACGAGCTAATTTCATCCGCAAAGTAGCATGATTTTCAATAATACCATTATGGACAATTGCAACCTGTTCACCACTGACATGGGGATGAGCATTGTGTTCAGCGGGTTTGCCATGAGTTGCCCAACGGGTATGTGCAATCCCTAAGTTGGCCTGTAATGTTTGTTCAGATAAGAGTTTTTCAAGCATTGCAACTTTGCCAATAGCTCGGACACGATGCAATTTGCCAGATTCTTTTCTTACTGCGAGTCCTGCTGAATCATAACCACGATATTCAAGTCTGTTTAAGCCTTCCATGAGGATAGGGATAACATCGCGTTTGGCTATAGCACCTACTATGCCACACATACAAATTGAGCTCCTGAGAAATTTTAAATATAAGTGAATAATTCTTCGATTGGCAAACGTGATTTAGGCAACGTGGCATTAAAATCTTTATCACTATGATAGCCTAATGCTACAATCACTACAGAAGTAAGATTGCGTTTAGTTAACTCTAGTTCAGTATTTAGAATAGAGCGATCAAAACCTTCAATAGGACAAGAATCAATACCTAAGGCACTTGCACTAAACAGCAACGCACCAAGAGCAAGATAAACCTGCTTTTCCATCCATTGTTGTGTGTCCTTTAATTTTTGACTATGCATGTTGACATAATAGCTACGTCCACGATGCATAGCTTCTTTAGTAAGGCTCGATGTCTTAAAACGCCCATCTTGTTCTTCTTGTTCCAAGACTTGTAGCAGATAAGGTTCTTCAAGTTCTGTACGAGCGCATAAGACTATTACGTGAGAAGCAGTAAGCACTTTGGACGCATTAGCGGCATACGGGCCAACAGTGGCTTTGGATATCGTCTCTTTGGCATCATAACTAGATGCCACAACAAAATGCCAGGGTTGTGAGTTGGTAGAAGATGGAGCTAAATGTAGTAAACTCTGTAATTGTTCTAATAATGCGCTATCAAGAGGTTTTTGGGGATCAAAGACTTTAGCACTATAACGTCTAGCTGCAATTTCGGCAATATTCATGTATTTTTCCAATACTTGTTCAGTCTAATGACTTGGCTTAATTTTTCTATTATACTTATACTATTTAGATGAAGATTGCAACTTATTTACGATTGAACATATCTATTAAATCATTTAATATAAAATAAATTATCTATAAATAGGCATCCTTCATTTTTTGTTTACAATTTATAGATTGGTTATATTCCAAATATTCCTTATCAATACTGGTGCGAATATCCTATTCCAAATTAAAAAAGTGTAAACTACTTTTGGAAACAAATGAAGGATGCCTTGTTTGGAAACTTTTGACTGTCCAGTTAAGATAAAGGATGCAAAATTATTTAATGAGGTACAAACAGATGCAACTCAATATATTGTCTTTCACTCTAGTAACGCTTATAGCTACTACCAGCCTAGCCATAGCCGAAGAGGATTCCCCTCTATCATTTAATGTTGGTATAGTTTCCCATTATCTAGCACGTGGTGTTAGTCAAAGCGCAAATCATGCGGCGGTTCAAGGAGGCATTGATTACGGACATAGCAGTGGATTTTTTCTAGGTACTTGGGCATCTACCATAGATTTCTCTGGCACAGGTAATCCTGATCCTGTAGACCGTCCTAGATATGAATGGGATATATACGCTGGTTTTGGGAAAACGATGGGAGATTTCGGCTACAATATTCAGTTAACCTATTATACTTATCCAGATGAAAATGCTGATAACTGGAATTACTCAGAACTTGGAGTCTCTGGAACTTGGAAGATATTAACTATAGGGATGGAATACACTTGGATGGGTGAACCTCCTACAGGTGAGCCATATAGAGAAGGCGATTTGTATTATTATGGCAAGCTATCCTATGGTTTGCCTATGGATATCAAATTGAGCGGCACTTTGGGATATTATGACTTTGACGTTTCTGATACCACTAATACTAAGTTCGATTACACTCATTGGCAAATAGCTTTGAGTAGAGATTTTGGTCTCTTTGGTTCGTTCAGTATAAGCTACGATCAAAATAACGGTGGTGCTGGACATTTTGTTGCCTTTGATGATGATGCAAAATTTTCGGTTGGTTGGAAGAAAACCTTTTAGTGTAATCGATGCTTAAGATGTGTAACTAACTATTAGATGAGATAGGTTTAAGAGGGTAAGCAGAAAGTCGAGATGTGCCATAAGCACTTAACGTACGAAATATGGTTATCAAACAAAAAATAATCCTACAATAGGCATTCTTTTCTGCTTCTATCGCTTTCTGTGGGTCAAAAATTAATAGTTTATAGTTACTGTCATAACAGATGCAACCGTAGACTTGTTTTCCTGTTAGAGTGTATAGTTTTCTGTTTAATTCTGATAGCTATACCAATTAGTAGATACCCACAGAAAGCGGTAGATCAGAATTTTGGTGGTCACCAAAAATGAAGGATAACTATATAATATTTAAAAATTTTTTTGAAGAATGAGATCCCCAAAAGCCTTAATAACTAAGGAGCATAAAACAATGCAGATTTCCTTTAAATACAAACTCTCTATTTTATTTATTCTGGTCTCGCTCAGCGTAGCGGGATTAGGTGGGTATTTTCTCTATGCCCGTATCCATGATTTGGTGTTAAATCAGCTAGGCAATCACCTTTTAGATATGGGAAAAACAGCGATATATTTGTTTGGACCTGAAGAACGGGCAGCCATAAAGCGTCTCACAGTGGCCACTCGGCGCGATGCTTTGGAGATTGATAAGGCCAAGATTGATGCTGTGCCTGAGGGTGAGAGCTTGGAAAGCTTGGATCCAAAAGTCGCAGAACGGTATATGCAAAATCCAGATTTTCAAATGCTGGTGCAGCGATTACGCCAAATAAAAGAGGCAAGCCGTGAAATAGTTCGGCCTTATCCAATGTCTCCATTGCTACAATTGCCTAATGATGTCGGAGCCGATCCATTCCATTTGAAATTTAGCTACCTAGCAGTACCATTGGTAGGAGTTCCCGACTATGCCTATGTAGTACTTCTAGCTGATGCTGATTACAAAAAAATGTCTTATAATCAGGGACTTCGCCCTGCTACTATTTATCGGGATGTAAGTGCTGATCCAGTATTACAAAAAACATTTCTTTCAAACGAAGCTGTCCGTGGTCAAAAATTTGTTTCTCAACAATGGGGTACTCTCCTATCAATAGGGGTTCCTCTTAAAGATACAACAGGTAAAACCTTTGCCGTCTTAGGGCTAGACCTTGATGTGACTAGCACGGCCAATAGTTTAGAGCAATTAAAATGGCTTGGACTCCTAATTCTTGGTAGTATGCTGATTCTGACGGTATTCCTGTCCCTATATATTGCTAATCAAATTAGTCAGCCAATTCAAGCATTGTGTGAAGGTGCTGAAAAGGTGCGGGCCAATGATTTCACTACCGAAGTACACATAAAAAGTCAGGACGAATTAGGTGTACTAGCGACCACCTTCAATACCATGGTAACTCAAATAAAGGAATACACTGATGAGCTAGAACAGAAAGTACAGGATCGTACTGCTGAAATTTCTAAGACTCTAACACAGCTCGAGTCCTCTCAAAATCGACTGGTGCAATCTGAAAAGATGGCAATGATAGGTCAGATGGTGGCCAGTGTTGCTCATGATATCAACACCCCTCTGAGTTATGTTAAGAATAACATCCTCACCTTCTCCGATGATATTCTTGGTCAAATTGTTGAGTTATTGGCCACAGGGCAAGAACTGGAATCGATCATCAAGAATGCAGATGCGACTGAAGAGCAGGTGAATGAAGCATTAACTAAACTCTCCAGCTTGATTGAAAAACTTACTGAACAAGAACTCGTCGATGTAGTGCGAAAATTAACCGATGATGCTATACTTGGCGTAAATCAAATCTCTGAGATAGTGCTTAGTCTACGCGATTTTGCCCGTTTGGATCAGGCCAAAATACAGACTGTTGATGTGCATGAATGTATCGAAAGTGCCTTACGCATTGGTAATCATAACCTTAAAGACCTGGTCAAGGTAACCAAGCAATATGGTGATAACCTACCTAAGATCGAATGCGTCCCATCAAAGATTAACCAGGTCGTATTAAACCTACTAAACAATGCTGCTGACGCAATAAAAGAACAAGGCAATCCTGGAAATATCGTTATAACCACCTCGGCAGAGGAGGAGGGAATCAGTATTGCGATTCAGGATAATGGTAAAGGGATTTCTGAGGATAATTTACATACTATATATGAACCCTTCTTCACTACCAAAGGTGCAAAAAAAGGTACTGGCCTCGGGTTAGCAATTTGTACCCAAATTATGGAAGAACATCAGGGACGTATACAGGTAGAATCCCAACAGGGTGAAGGAACTACATTTACCATTTATTTACCAATTCATCCGAATGCTCCAGCAACAACCTAGTACATGATGGATAAATGCAATAACTTAAGGCAAATTAATTGGCATCCTTCATTTGTCTTCAAAAGTACTTTACACTAATCGTTCCCACGCTCTGCGTGGGAACGATATAACCTAAAATTCTAATCTGACAAATTAGAACTAATTGACTGGTACTAAATTTGCCTGCATTTGCGTTGCTATTTGCATGGCCAATTGCCATTCAAGCCTTTTACAATCAACTGATGTAGCTTTTAGATCCACAACTTGCGTCATGATCAAACTGGGATAACCACAAGGATTAATATTTTGAAACGGAGTTAAATCCATAGAACAATTTAGGCTGATACCGTGTAAACTACAGCCATTTTTTATGCGTAATCCTACCGACGCAATCTTACAAGCTCCTACATAGACACCTGGCATTTTAGGTTTTCTCATAGCAACAATATTTTCAGTCGCTAATAGCTCTATCACCGCCTGCTCTAAGTAATGTACCAAAGTCTTAACTCCCATACCATCACGTCGCAAATCATAAAGCACATAAGCAATTATCTGTCCTGGGCCATGATAGGTTACTTGACCACCACGATCAGTCTTAATGACTGGAATCGTCTTTGGATTTAGTAAGTGTTCAGAACGCCCCGCTTGGCCTAAAGTATATATTGGACAATGTTCTAAGGTCCAAAGTTCATTTGGTGTTATAGCAGTACGATCTTTGGTGAAATTTTGCATGGCATTCCAGATTGGTATGTAGTCTTGTAAACCTAAACGTTGCCATAACAATAAGGAGCGTTTCGTAGCACAATGGGGATCATTTTGCAAGCTATAGGATGAATTAATCATAGCGATAATGTGATATATAACATAATATTGTAAAAATTTAATAAAACATGATATACTCATAGAATATGGATAAAGTGCTAGTTGGATAACGCTAATGTTTTAACGTACTATCCATAATTTACTCTTGTAGGATCAGAGTAAATGATTGTTCTAAGGGCAAGAACAAGGTATCTACCCCTTTAATTTTTTAAAAAAATGTAGGAGGATGGGTAGAACCAAAGCGAACCCCCATCATTTTTAAGTTAAAATTAAAGTAGAGGCAAAATTACAATGATAAAAATTTGTTCCCAATGCCAATATGCCTTTTGGCCATATTTAGTAGCTTTGTTTATTGCCATATTCGCAGCGTTTTTAACTTGGCTCACCTTAGGCTATAGCGAATTTGATGCAACAGAAAGAATCATTGGAGCCATTGGCATGTTTGCATTAGCAGGTACCACATTATCTTATTACATGACAAGCTGTATGGAACGCCACTGTAATCACCATCATGGCACTCAGCCACATCCTCTTCATATTGAACGTAAACATGGGCACCGCCCACCACCAATCCAAGCCTAAACTCCCAACCTTTCCTTAAACAGGTCACCTAGCGGTGACCTGATTACGTAAATAAACAGGTAGAGCGTTTTTTGGTGATGCTACATTAATACTCTTTATGGCATCTAAGGCCAGCGGCAATAGATCTTGGGCTTCGCACAGATCATTTGGGTGTACAGTAAATATTACTTCACTTAAGCTAGTTTCTAGTTGCTCCCTGTAGGTTTTCCAGCCCCTACCAATTCCATTCCATATATTATTGTCGGGTAAGGTAAACTTACTCGGGGATACTACCTGTTCTGCAATTACAAGATTAGCTAGATCGTTGCGAATTTCATAAGCTCCAACATAGACTTCTCCCATGCGGGCATCAAGCGCGGCAATTGCTCTTAGTAGCCCATATTTGCGATAACCACATTGAGCCAATGCCGCCAGATTAGATACGGGAATCACTGGCAAATTGGTTCCAAATCCAATAGCTTGAGCAATTGCAGTAGCAATGCGTACTCCAGTAAATGCACCCGGGCCACGTCCAAAGGTTAGAGCATCTAAATTTTCTAAGTTTATTTGGGCATCATTAAGTAATCCTTCCATCATTTTTAGGATTAGTCCGCCATGGCCTTTAGGTTGTTCTGTAAAACGTTGGTATATTTGTCTGTCTATCCATAAAGCAGCAGAACAGGCTTCAGTAGCTGTATCGATTGCTAAGAGTTTCATATATTTTTTATGCGATGTTCAATATCCAGTAGATGGGTAGTATGCATTCTGGGGACTGGTTCAGTCTAATTCATCGGATAAAATTATGTTATTTAAATAAAAATTATTTTATGCTGTTTTTTGATCATCAGCACCTCCTTCCAAGAAAACCCTCTTTCCAAAATGCCAGTATCAACCGCTGGTACCTTCTTTGTTGTATACTGTACGTTAATAAAATTATGAACAATCCATTTTCCAT
>LFCU01000030.1 GCA_001044195.1 Candidatus Achromatium palustre | reverse complement strand
CAATCTGTCGAAAACTAGCTTGATCAGAGGTAATTAGCCAGACAAAGGATTTTTCATTACCTAAAGCAAAGCTAACCAAGCCTTCACCAGGTTTTAGCAGTCTTTGCACCTGAGCTATAGATGTAGGCTTAGGAATAGTCAATTCGGCATAGTCAGGAAATTCTTGAGCTAGACGTTGATTTAAGCCATCTAATTTAGTCTTTAGTTCCTGCACCCGAGTACGTAAATTTTGAATCAGTGTGGGATTTTGCTGATTATTAGGCTTACCTATAGCAGTAATTAAATTTGCATCAGCTTTGCGCCACATGTTTAGGGCATCTTCTTTGGCTCGTGCTAAATCAGCTAAGGCACTGCTACCACTGGCAAACCTTGCTGCCATTTTGGCCAAGGCACTACCTACCGAACCATCATGAAACAATTGACTGATGGCAAAACTTTCAGCCGTTAATTCTTGGTGTAAATCAGGTGCTTCAGCTACACGAGCGGCGGCAATACTAAGGTGCCAACTAAAAATAACCTTAAAAGTAGTACGTTCATTATCCCCACCACTGCTAACCTCTAGACTATTATCTACAATACGCTCTTGATAAATATTACTAGCACGCCGTATATAGTATAAGGCTTTTTGTCTTTGGTCATAAGCATAGTAAAATGCGGCCAAATTATTAAGAATGGCAGCAGTATCTGGATGCTTAGGTCCTAGGGCTTGTTCATTAATAGCCAAGGCCCGTTTATACAGGGGTTCTGCCTTGGCATATTGCCCTTGCGAATGGTAAAGCGATGCCAAGCCATTAAGGCTTTTAGCAGTATTTGGATGTTTAGTGCCTAGTGTCTGTTCCATAATGGCCAAAGCCCATTGAGCTATAGGAATAGCTTCTGTATATTTGCCTTGTGCATAGTAAAGCCCTACCAGGTTATCAAGGCTTTCAGCAGTTCGGGTATGGTTAGCACCTAGAAATTGTTCACGAATGGCCAAGGCTCTTTGTTGCAATTGTTCAGCTTTAGCATATTGGCCTTGTACACTATAAAGTGCTGCCAGGTTATTAAGACTATCAGCAGTACGAGGATGCGTAGTGCCTAGTGTCTGTTCTATAATAGCCAAGGCTCTTTTATACAGCGGTTCTGCCTTGGCATATTGGCCTTGCGATTCGTAAAGCCCTGCTAAATTATTTAGACTGATAGCAGTATGAAGATGCTTTGGGCCTAGAACCTGTTCTCTAATAGCCAAGGCTCTTTTATGCAGCGGTTCTGCCTTGGCATATTGGCCTTGCGATTTGTAAAGCAAAGCCAAGTTATTAAGGCTAGTAGCAGTATTTGGATGCTTAGGACCTAGGACTTTTTCTTTAATAGCCAAGACTTGCCGGGCCAAAGGAATAGCTTCTGCATATTTGCCTTGTTTGTAAAGCTTTAGCATTTGGTCATTTAATTCTTTGGCTTTCTGTAAAGCAGGATTTTGGGATTGAGTGAAATTGGTAGTAGAATTTTCTTGTTTAGCTTTTAATTGAGCTATTGTGGCAATAGCATCTTTATGGCCTTGAGCAGCAGCTTTAGATAACCACTGCATGGCTAAATTTGGATTTTTCTCTGTACCTATGCCTTGTAAATACATCAGCCCAAGTATATGCTGGGCTGACTCTTGACCTTGTTCTGCTGCTTTACTTGCTAAAGAAAATACTTGTGCCATCTTGCCTTGAGTGTAGTATAAATTCATCAAATTGTTAAGGCTTTGGCCTACATCTGGATGTTTCCAACCCAAAATTTTTGACTTGATTTTTAGTGCTTGTTTATACAATAATTCGGCTTTGGTATATTGGCCTAAACGATGATATTGTGCTCCTAAGTTAAAAATACTTTGAGCCGTATCTTGATGTTCTAAACCTAAAATTCGCTTTCGAATATCTAACGCACGTTTAGCAAGAGGAAGTGCTTCAGCATATTTGCCATGTTGCCATAAATTGAACACTTGATTATTCAAAATAGTAGCCATTTGCAAAGCTGCGTCTTTATGGCCTTGAGTTGCGGCCTTATGTAGCCATTGCATTGCTAATTCTGGATTTTGTTTAGTACCTATACCTCGTATATACAAAGTAGCAAGTAAATATTGCGCATTAGGTTCGCCTTGTTTGGCAGCTTTATTCGCCCATTTAAATGCTTGGCCGGGATTTTGAGTTACGCCTTTACCTTCCAGATACATCTTTGCAAGTACACTTTGTGCTAATGCCTCACCTTGGTTTGCGGCTTTTTGAACTAGAGGAAATGCTTGCTTGTATTTGCCTTGACCAATTAATACACCTGCCCTGTCCAATTCTGGACTTACACTGGTTGTTGTATCTACAGAACTAGTTGTTTGCGGTGCTGTATGAACCGTTTCTTGAGGGGAAGATCTTGAAGTTGAATCTTTTGTAGCTGTAGCAGTTGCTGGTTTATTTTGTGCAGTTGGATCGGAATGGTTAGTAAGCCCTTCCTTATTCTTAGTAGCAGCACAACCACTCAAAAAGATAGTGATGAGAAATGATAATATCAATATAGTACGGTTTAACATGGTATTCATATTTTCCTAAAATTATTAAGTTTTTATCTTGTTTAAATAGGCGCGAGTTTTGTTCTTCAGTCAAATTAGCAAGAAATTGTTCTGGTTCATAATAGCGTAAAATATCGCTTGGTTGATAAGGCATCCTTCACCAATACCCAAAAGTAGTTTGCACTTTAAGAAAGATAACGACAAATAAAATAAATTTTTCTTAACGTGAAACGTCTGATATATAAACACTTTTTAGGAATAAAAAATATTTTCAGTTTTTAATATCCTTAAAAAGTGTCAACCGACAAGTGAAGGATGTCCATAGTAATTAATTATTTACAACCCCCTTTCTTTGTTATTATCATGGTGCCATAATGCAATAGACATTATCCGAAACCTCCTCCCATTTGAACTTTGGACAAATCCTGATTCTACCGCTTTCTGTGAGCATATAACTATTTGATAATACTATATAAAATTATGAACAAAAGTAACTTATGGCCAAGAAAAGTATGATAAGTGTATACTATCAATACTTATAAAGCTAATTATACGTAGGATATTATTACCCACAGAAAGTGGTAGAATCAGGATTTTAATAATGTATAATTAAAAATTTTTACTATGAAATTCAGTAAGTTATAGAAAGTGGTATGATGTTTGGGGGTTAAAACAGTTGTTGACTTTTTGCATACTAACACCTACTATGAACATGTTTGATAATTTTCGCATGGGCAAACGATACAGACGTTTGCCCACCTTACCGCTTCAATGATGAGGTGGTTGGGGCATTGGATGTGCAGGATGCATAGGATGTTGGGGATGTATTGAGTGTGGGGTGATTGTAGGACGATTAATAGATGTCATTGGTACTATAGTAGGCTCTTTAGGCGTTGGGGATTTAAGAGATTGATGTTGTAATGTAGGCACAGTAGCTGCTTTTGATTGTGCCACCGCAATGTTAGCAGCTTCTTTAGTTGGATGCAGTTCGGTTGGCTTTAACTCTGGAGTTTCCAACTCTCGCGTAGGTGCATCGCTTTCTTCTCGCATTAAATGTTTATTATGATTAGGAATTACAATAAACATTCCCCATTCCATAGCACGTTGATTTAATCTCGTATGCACCAATTCCCGAATTTGTTGCCGCGCTTCCCAAGTCTTGGCGGCTCGCATTGCACGTCTATACTCGCCTCGCTCTTGATGTGTCATTAAATTGCGCATACGTACTGGTTTTTTGTATATAAAAATCCAACGCACTTCTGTAGGTTTGATGGCCTTTGCATCTTTAGGTACAGGTGATTTAGCTATGGCAACAGATACAGTATTAGATAATATAGCTACTATAGTTAATATGGATACTACAGTTAATAGAATGTCTAATCTTGCTTGGCAATAGCTACTCAAACGTAAGTTTGTATATTGCATAAAAGATTTTTTCATCATAAAAATGCCCCTTAAGTTCACAACTTGATCTATAAATAACATAAACTTTGGATGTAAGTCAAAAACTTTTTTATAATTTTTTTAGCCTGCTGATCTCATCTATAAAAGGCACACCCTATTTAATTTGTCATAGGTTATTGAGAAATTTTGCTGTGGCTTACCCTACACTAACTTTATGGAAATTGAGCTTTTAGAAATCCGCGATTTTCTTGCGCACCATACTCCGTTTGGGTTACTCCCTTCCGAACTGTTGGATACTTTGCCTAAATTTATAACTATCCGTTACTTAAGACGCGGCACAGGTTTTCCCACACCAGAGTTACAAACACCTGAAAACACTATAATAATTGTACGCAGTGGTGTCTTAGAATTACAAGACAGCCAAGGCAATTTAGATGAAAAATTAGGTGAAGGTGGGATATTTCCAGATTTGTGCTCATCAAACGATAATACCGCAAAACCTCAAATAGTGCGCTTAGGCAAAGTCATCGAAGATACGCTGTTATATTTGTTTTCTTGCAAAAAATTTTTGGAATTACGGCATCAAATCCCAGAATTCAATCGATATTTTAGCCATGCGATTTCAGAAAAATTAAAACAGGCCATTGATAATCTGCACGAAGCTTGCGTCATGGCGGTTGAAGTTCGAGAATTATTAAAACGTCCGCCAGTTACTATAACTCATACAGCCTCTATCCAGGAAGCTGCACATTTAATGACAACACATAATGTATCATCTCTAATGGTATTAGAAAATGAGCAACTAGTTGGCCTTTTAACTGATAGTGATCTAAGACGACGCTGTCTTGCAAGAGGACTTTCATCACAATTTCCAGTGCAATCTATCATGAGTGCTGCGGTTGAAACTATAACAGCAAAAACTTTACTCTCTACAGCACTTATGATTATGACTCGGTTACATATCCATCATTTGCCAGTTTTGGAAGCTACTAAACCTATCGGGATGTTGACAGTTTCCGATATCGTGACCTATCAAGGTGCTAACTCCGCTTTTTTGGCCGTAAATATTCGTAAAGCAGCGACACTAGATGAATTAGTAAGTAGTGCTAAAAGGTTACCAGAGTTGCAGATGCACTTAGCTAATTCTGGGGCTTCGGCTTTGCACATTGGTCAGATTATTGCTCAAATAACCGATTCTCTGACATGTAGATTATTGGAGTTGGCTGAACAAAAGTTTGGAGCACCGCCTATACCTTATGTTTGGGTAGCGGCAGGATCGCAAGCTCGGCATGAGCAGACTATAGTCTCTGATCAGGATAATGCCATAATCTTAAGTGATCATTTAAATGGTAATCATTCTGATAGCTCTAATAGTGATTATAATTTACAATCTTGCTCTGAATCCTATTTTATTGCACTCAGCCAATTCGTAAACTCAGGACTCAATGCTTGCGGCTTTCCCTACTGTCCTGGCAATACACTGGCCCAGAACGCTAAATGGAGACAGCCATTGCGAGTATGGAAACAGTATTTTCATGATTGGATTGAATGTTTAGAACCCAAGGCATTGATGCTAGCTACAATTTTCTTTGACTTAAGGCCAATTTATGGAGGTATGGAGTTATTTAACAATCTTCAACAGGACGTATTGGCACATAGCAAAAGAAATAGTATCTTTATTGCCCACATAGTAGGCAATGCCTTATCACATCGCCCTCCACTAGGTTTTTTTCGGGATTTTACCTTGATTCATGATGGTAAACATGACGACACTTTAGATTTAAAACATAGAGGCATTGTCCCCATTACTGATTTAGCCCGTATTTATGCTCTTTCTACAGGAATATCAGCAGTAAGCACTAATGAACGGCTTTATGCAGCTTATCAAAATGGAGCTTTAAGCCAAGAAATGGCTGACAATTTACGTGATGCCCTAGAATTGATTGCAAGTTTACGGATACGGCATCAAGCCCAACAGATTCAGAAAGGTAGTATGGCAGATAATTATTTACCACCTGCCAAATTATCTACTTTAGAACGTAACCATCTCAAAGATGCCTTTAAAATTATTCAAACTATGCAAAATGTTTTAGCAGATCGTTATCCATTGGGGCGTATGGTTGCATAGTGGGAACTTTGAGATGGTATAGAAAAAATTTGCAACGTCGCATTGCGTTACACCGTGCTAATGGGCCATTGCAAGATTTTTTAATAGCTCCATTTCCAGGGCCTTACACCCTATTGCAGGATGTAGATTTGGTAGCAGTTGATATTGAAACTACAGGATTAAATCCTAGAACTGATAGCATTCTCAATATTGGCATGGTAACTGTGAAAAATGGTGGTATTCATTTAGATACTGCTTGGCAAGAGATTATCCAAATTACTAATACTATTCCAGAGGCTACTACAGTATTACACCAGATCACAGATGATCAAGCGGCAACGGTTGGTAAGCCTCTATCAGAAGTCTTACCATTGGTATTAAATCGTCTTAAAAGTGCCGTACTGTTAGCGCATCATGCACATATTGAGCAAAGTTTTCTTTCTATAGTGTGCCAACGTTTTTATGGTGCGCCACTAGTAATTCCCACTATAGATACTATGGCGTTAATGCGGCGTTATTATGAGCGTATCAATCGTCCAATTCATGCTCATGATTTACGCTTATTTAATCTTCGGAAAAGATATAATTTACCACGTTATCGGGCGCATAATGCTTTGAATGATGCTGTAGCAACGGCTGAATTATTTTTGGCTATTATTGCTGATCGTGGTGGTACAGGTTATCGGTTACGGGATTTTTGTTGATACGATGTTATGGTCTACCGTAGGGTGCGCATTGCGCACCTTATAATCATCAAGCAGCCATGCTAGATGACGTTATTTGTGATCCTGAATAGCTAAGATGCTGATTTTGATTTTGGGTACCACGCTCTACTAAATTTGCTAGGCTAATATGATCCAAAAAATCAAAAATCTCACTACTTAGTTCATTCCACAGGCTATGGGTTAAACAACGTTGCCCACTTTGGCAATTTTCACGACCTGCACATCGTGTAAATTCTACCCATTCATCTACTGCACAAATAATTTCAGCTATAGATATATCCTTCGTTTTTTTTGCCAAAAAATATCCACCGCCTGGCCCTCTAATGCCTCTTACTAAACCTTTGCTACGTAAGGCTGCAAATAATTGTTCTAGATAGGAAAGGGATATACCTTGGTTTAATGAAATATCCGCAAGAGTCAGAGGGCCGTTATCTCCATGCAGTGCTAAATCTAACATTGCAGTTACTGCGTAACGCCCTTTAGTAGAAAGTCTCATAATTGTTATTCCTCAAATAGCATAATAGGGGATGTATAAAACCAAGTATATTACTTGGTAAAAATAGCTTATCAGTAGTAGGGAAACCAGGTCAAGTATTTATTAGAGATTATTTTTTCAGTAACTTCTCAATAACGTATGGCATGAGTTGCTGTATTTTCCATAATCAAGTATTGTGGTGATAGTTCATTTCTTTGGAGTTTCTCCTAAAATAGATGTTTAGCAATCATGGCCAAATATACAATCCAATATCCAGAAGCAATTTTTGATGTAAACTTAGACTGTTGGGAAGAAAAAGTGATTCAAGCCTCTCACCAGCGTCCTATAATTGCTGATTTTTGGGCTGAATGGTGTTTACCATGTCAAGCCATAGCCCCTAATTTGTATCAGGCCATAGATTACTACAAAGGAACTGTGGGACTTGCCAAGGTAGAAATGGATGAAGGTGAGAATATGAAACTTGCAGGTAAATTTGCTGTAAGGGGCTTTCCTTCTATCCTCTTGTTTCAGTATGGAGAATTAAAGTCACGTTTTTGTGGTGCTGCCACTTATCGGCATATTGTAAATTTTGTTAAAGACAATACTGATCTAGACAATGCTGATCTATAGGTGCAGGTGTAGGTGCGATTAGCAATGCGTAATCGCACATTATTCAAACAATAAAGCCAAAAATATAAGATATCGTCCCTTCCCACGCTCTTACAGTCCACAATCCTTTTATCGTTCCTACGCTTCTGTGGGAACGATGCAAAATTTAGGTGCGATTTAGCTACACTAATCGCACCTACAGTTTTACAGTTTTACAGTCTTATCTCGGCTGAAGCCGCTAACTTAGGAAGTAACAAATTATCAGGAATTTTACCCTTTGCCATTGCCTTCATAGGCGGTAATAACAAATCATAATATAATTCAGCCCGCACAATAGCGGTATTTAATACTCGAGGAATATTGTATTTAAGTACCCGCATCTCATTGGCCTTTAAGCGTGTATCCGCAAGTACTTGAGTAGCCTTTGGTGGAAAAGTAGGACGACCATTAGCATCACCTAAAACATACCAAAAAGCTGCCTTAGGATCGTCCTTAATAGGATGTACATGATAATTCTTCCACAACTCTTTGCCTGATGCATCATAAGTTGCTACTTTCAAAAATAAATTACGAAATGGTGCTCCAGTTGGAAAATTATGTGGCAATCTATTGCGTAATGTAATAGTTGTCGCAATAACAGTCTGTGCCACATCAATATTCATCTCTAAAGCTACACCACGAGCAACCATACGTGGATCATGACCGCCGCCCATACGATGATCTGCAATACTTACAAATTCACCTGGTACCATATGCCCATTTTTTAATTTAGGAACTGTAACTATGCCCATGTGGCAAGATTGGCAATTCACTTTACCCTGAGCAGCCGCATATTCTTCTCCAGTGGTGCATAGGGAGGTTTTATTAGAATTACTACGCTTGTCATGACATCCTAAGCAGATATCATTGCTTTGGTATAGTGCAGCATTATTGCCTTTTAAAGGTTGCGGATGATGGATTGGAGTAGGCCAAGCCGCATTTTCTGGCATTCGTTTGGTAGTATAGATGTTTCCTGATGCTCCATGTAAGAAGTGTTGATCTATTATATGGGCATCGATACCATAACGGGGTTTGCCATTAGGTTTGGTAGTACCAATAAAGCCAGAGATGCTATGACAGGATGTACAGCCGATACCATTAGTATAGGCTGGTGCAGCATCCAGTTTCGTAGTCTTCTCTAAAGCAGCTATGGGGGCATGACATTTTAGACAAACTGGAAATTTGCCTTTTTTCTTCATACCCTCTTTAGTGGGATCACCCACAACGGCTTGATAGAACATGGCATGAATAGGGTCTTTGATTGCTGAACTATTAGCGTGCATAGAGGTACGCCATTGTTCATAGATCTCTTCATGGCATTGTTTACAGGCTTCTGGTGGTATATGGTATAATGGATTTTTGGCTGTTGCAGCATGTATATTAGAGGCTAATAGTATCCAAGTACCAATAATCGTTATATTTAAGCGTACTAGTAGACTAGAGAGATTAGAAATATAGGGCATTCAATTGATCCTCTTAAAGATAAACGAAAAACATAAGAAATTATTATATTATAATTCAGAATATATTATTGTGTCAATATCTAAATTATAAAAACTAAAATCTTCTAGAATAAGTTGAATAATGATATGAACTCACAAACACCAAAAGATCCACTAACAACCGCTTACCTTATGATGTTAGAACAATTACATCTTCTCATAGGACAACCAGGTAATCGTATGTTAGCGTTACAAAATGATCTAGAATTTGTTCGAGAAAAGTGCATAGAATTAAGTGAGCTAACTCAAGAAGAGGTGGAAAAAATTGCTATTTATTTAGAACGCGATTTACATGATGCGGCAGTTTTTTTGACTGAAACAGGCCAAGAATTACATCAGTGGTGGCAATTTGATGTGCAACAGGTGGAGGCACATCTTTTCAAGATGTTTAGCAATGTAGCAGATCAGGCTAGTCTTCAACTACATGCGTTTAATGAAAAATTGCGCCAATCAGCACTTTATAAGGCAGGTGAAATTACCGGGCCAGGTACTTTAGTGTGTCAAAATTGTGGTGAAACACAACATTTTATGGCTCCAGCTTTAATAAAGCCTTGTGTCAAATGCGCAGCAACTGAATTTCAGCGTATTCTTAGCATTAAATAAACTATAGCATCTCGTGCCTCAACGCATCCTAATATCTATTTCTTTAAAGCCCCATCCAACATGTGGTTGTCACATATTGTGAAAATACTTTTTCTCTTTTGGCTACACAAGGTGCCAAGGCAGAACCTTGGCACCAGATTGAAGGCACTGTTTATTTCAACGTTTATTGTTTAAAGGTCGAAATGGATATTGAGTAGTAGCTTGTGGAGTTTGATCTCCAGAATAATACTGATAGCTTGTGGGTGGTGGTGATACAGGTTGTGGAGCTTGAACAGCTTGGCGATTCTTAGCCTCCATATCTTCCAAACGCTCTTCAAGCTGTTTTATACGATGGGCCATCTCAGCGCGAGATGGAGATTGTTTAGGGCTTGCTGAAGCAGGATAGTTTGGAGTATTACTGTAATTACCATAATAATTATTAGAATTATATGGACTTGTAGTTGTGGGATAGGCTGGTGCTACCAAAGTTCCAGGGGTTGCATAATTGGGATAATAACCATATCCAGGTACATTGGGGGTTATAGGTACTGGCGTTACGGGTACACCTTGGGTTATGGGTATGGTTGGAGTTACTGGTATAGCTGGTGTTACAGGTACTGGGGTTATGGGTACAGCATGGTATGGAATCCCATACCCCGGTGGTGGTACTGGTGGATATTCACGATCATAATAATTATCACGATTATCAAACCAATTACTAGGATTTACCATCCTTATAGGATTAAAACTATCGGCATAAGTTACTACAGGTGCTATTGTAATATTTAGCTCCAATATTATTACTATATAAAATCGTATTTTTAGCATATTAATAAATATCCAATAACATTGATAGATATTGTGATTCTACCACTTTCTGTGGGTAATACTATTCTACGTATAAGTAGCTTTGTCAGTTGTAGGTACGATTAGTGAAGCATAATCGCACCATTATCTTTACCACCATTTAAACATTAATTTGATGAATGGGGACTGGTTCAGTCTAATTCATCGGATAATATTATGTTATTTAAATAAAAATTATTTTATGCTGCTTTTTGGATCATCAGCACCTCTTTCCAAGAAAACCCTCTTTCTAGGCAGTTCAACCTACCCTATTGACAACACAAAATTCTTCATGCACAATATAAGACTTAAAAATTAACAAAATTAGGCACAAAAAATGAAAGGTTATAAAGGCTCAGACAGTCGGTTAGCCAATTGCTTTAAAAATAGCCGTGATCTATGGCGCACTAACTCGGCAACTAAACAAAAGAAAATAAGGGGTTTGGAAGTAAGGGTACGAGATTTAGAACTCAGTCGTGACAAATGGAAACAAGAAGCTCGGGAAGCTAAACAAGAGATTAAACGTTTAAAACGTCAAAAAACAAATGATACTTGCCATAGCAAAGAATATATTGAAGGTGAATACTTACCTAAAGAAGAAAGTTCAATGTCTATAAAACCTAGAAATCATTGCTATAATTCGGATACTTGGGATAAATTTAGATGCGATAAAGTCGACAGATGATGTTTTAGATTCCACTGTAAATCAACCCATACCAGCCATTAGCACAATTCGTTCTTGGCTATTTCGTACGGGCCAATATGTTT
>LFCU01000029.1 GCA_001044195.1 Candidatus Achromatium palustre | reverse complement strand
AAAATTGTTTTTAAATAACATAATGTTAGTTGATAAATTAGACTGAACCAGTGCCGCGCACCCTACTTGGCTATGAATATTACATCAAATAAATATTGCAATTTCGCTATAGATATAAGATATGGATATAAATTCTTTGATTCTTGCATTACAAAATAAAGATTCCTATATTCGAAAGAATGCAGCACAAATATTAATACAACATGGATGGCAACCTAAACAGGATAGAATTGGTGCTTATTTTCATATGACACAGCAAAATTGGCAACAGTGTGTTAAGTTAGGTATTTTGGCTGTAAAACCCTTGATTTTAGCTTTACAAGACGAAGCTTCCGATGTACGTCAAGCAGCAGCTACTGCATTAGGCGAAATTGGTGATCAACGTGCTGTAGCTCCTTTGATTATGGCACTACAAGATAAACAGCCCAACGTGCGCTGTACAGTAAGCATAGCGTTAGCCACCATAGGTAATCCTGATGCTATAAAATCACTGTTGCATGTTGCAATAGTAGATAGTGATGCAAATGTACGCCAGACTGCTCAGGCTGCATGTCATGCTTTATTACATTATGTTAAATGAAATCTAGTAGTGGTCTAAAGGTTGTAATATATGAAATTAAATAGCCAGGTAGGATGCGCACTGCGCACCTTTTAATAAATAAGGATTTAAAAACCACAGTTTTTTATTTTTGCACATCAAATTAAACGTTAATTTATGGTCGCAATGCGCACCGTAATTGGCTAATATAATTGTTTTCTGAGAGGGAAGATGATATTCTTTGGAAACAGGTAAGTTATATGTTAGCCATAAAAAAATCACCAATATGAATCGCACGAACATAGAAATAATAACCAAGAAACAAGTCGACTCAAGAAATTATTGGATTGGTGAAATCAGCAGGCTGAGCGGTGATTTTGGCTTAGACGTAGAGAAGGTTGGGGATCAAATAAGCAAGGAAATTCAAGATAACGGTATTAATTCATTACTAGGTCATTTGCGGCTATGTGGAGCCATCCCTGAAAACTATGGTCATGATACTAGCGAAGAAAAGCTTTATTCAAAATATACTGATATTGTAATACATGAAGCCTATAAAATGATTGGATTTAACAGTTTGGTTTTGAAAGAACGAGCTGATGTTGCTGATGTTGATTGTTTTAATAACGATTACAGCTTTGTAGCTGATGCAAAAGCATTCAGATTAATTCTACTTTGTCAGATTACCAAATAAGACCTTTATTTTATTGAAAACAATACTTTGCATCAATTCTTTGGAAATTAATAAGTTAAGTTTTAATGTGACAAAGTAGAATTAAGCCATACAGCTAAAAATCAAAAGGATTTTAAAGTCCAGGCAATGGATGACTGGAAGCATGGTAAATTATACGCAATGGTTGTATGTCCAGTTTACCAACTTCCTACACGAGCAAGTCAGATTTATCAGCAGGCAGGTGCAAGATCTGTTTGTATTATCACATATACTCATCTGGCAGTTTTTGTACGATATGCAAAAGCTAGTAGTACTACCAAATCAATGGAATTAGTGCATGAGGTTTTTAAAACTGTGGAGTCAATGAATCCATCAAAGGATGCTCATATTTATTGGCAGGCAGTTAACCGAAAAAGTCTTGATTTTGATGGCAAGATAGCGGCTATTTGGAAAGAAGAGAAGCAAGCCTCCGTAGAATCGATCCAAATATCCAGGGATGAAGCCCTTGGTTTTTTAGCTTCTGAGCGAGAGCGGATAATGAGGTTTACAAAAGAGCAAGCGATTAAAGAAGTCCTAAAGGCAAGCAATCTCGATAACAAAATTTGGGCTATACATTCTGTTGTTGATAACGACCTTATTGGTCTTGGTTGAAATATTTACGATGAGTGAATATGTGAACAAAATAACCTTGGGTGATTGCTTGGAGCACTTGCCTGATCTCGAAAAGAATAGCATAGACCTGTTCTTATCAGATATTCCCTATGGTATTAGTTTGGATGACTGGGATGTATTACATAGCAATACCAACTCGGCATTGCTTGGAAAGTCGCCAGCTCAAGATAGCAAATCAGGATTTAAAAGACGAGGTAAACCAATCAATGGTTGGGCGCAATCCGATAGAAATATTGGATTGGAGTATCAAGAGTGGTGTAAGGATTGGGCTATTAAGATTTACCCTAAAATGAAAAACGGTTCATTCTTGTTTGTGTTTGGAGCAAGAAGAACAATTCATCGAGTTATCAATGCGTTTGAGGATAGCGGTTTCCTATTAAAGGACACATTAGCATGGAAAAAACCCTCCGCACATCATAGAGCACAAAGAGTCAGTATTGTTCTTGAGCGCAGAGGCTTAGTAGAAGAAGCAAAAAAGTGGGAAGGTTGGAGATTGGGGAATCTAGCTCCAATCTGGGAGCCGATTGCATGGTTTATGAAGCCTTATACGATTGGTGGAACAATCACTGACAATATTCTTGAAAATGAAGTTGGTGCCATGAACATTGGTAAATGCCAGCTCAACGGTTCAAGTTCAACCAATATGCTTGAATTTGGTTTTGGGAAAAATGAAGCAAGGATTCACGAGGCACAGAAGCCATTGGCACTGATCGAGTATCTAATTAAGTTAACTACAAGAAAAAACCAGATTGTTCTTGACCCATTCATGGGGAGTGGAACAACAGCTATTGCCGCAAAAATTCTAAAACGAAGGTTTATTGGCTTTGAGTCAAATCCTGAATATTGCGCTAAATCATTAGAGAGATTGGATGCTATAGCTATAAGTGATTTGGATGAAAACTTGCCTTTGTTTCAGCAATCGCTGTTATGAGAATGGCTAACAAAGTGCTACGCACAGACAAAATAAAGCTGCGTTTTTTTCTCATTACGCTTTATTTTGCTGGTGAGCTTGGTTGTTAGGTAATTTTTAATGCGCTATAAATCGATCATACTTCAATATCAACATCTGTAGTAAATTTAGGCAATAGGATCAATAGCAAAAATAATGGTGCTAAGATAATCAACAGGATAGGCGCAAATAAAAAGCTAAACATAGAATGGCGGATCGAATCTTGTTGTCTGTTAGCAAAGCGGACAATCCCATACCTTATGTTGCTAATCAGGCGACTTAGCCAATCTATAGGAATTAAAACAAAAAACGCCGCACCAACACAAATTAGTACGATAGAATAAAATATTGCTACAAGAGCAGCGATCGGCTTTAACACTAGAGGAGCTTTAACAACATAGACAAATAGATTATTTGCAGCTTTCCAAATGATCTGATTAATCTTTTTGAAGGCTCCAGCACCACTTAGCATGTCAGATAATTCATTAGTTGCAAGATGTGTCAAGGCATTGCTAGATGAAAATTTGGGGATAAATACTGCTAAGAGAAAGAAAGGAGTAATCACCATCAACAACAAAGGTCTAAACAAAAATGCCAATAAAGAATTTTCAATAGCCTCGCTTTGATGCTCCATAAGCCTTAAGAAATAACCACGGATAGAATCGGTAAGCATTGCCAGCCAATCTAATGCAATAAATATGGCAAAGATACATGCTACACCTACTAACGCCATTGCATAATATATCGCAATAACCAAGACTATGGGTTTTAAAAGCCAGGGTGCTACTAAAATATAATAAAAAGTGTTTTTAGCCGCTGCTAAATAGGCTCCACTTAAGCTCCCAAAGATACCATTACTCATTGCTATGACCTAATTTTGAATGAAAGTTTATAACTTATGGATTTAGGATTTTTTAATTTGTGCATTTACCAATAACATATTGAAATTTAATGACAATTTTTGATTCATAGCAAGTAATCAAAAACGATTTTCAAATGCCCAAATCTATTAGGATGGATGATAAAAAAGCATCATATTATGGTTTCTTTTACTATCCTATAGATTGAATAACTACTCAAATAACGATGAAAATTGTTTTTGATAAACGTCTACTAAACAAAAATTATCTTGTAATTCCAATACGTTACATGGAAATGCACAAGTTAAAAAATCCTGAATCCTATGCTATCCTCTAAAATCGTCTCAAAATTTTATCCTAGAGATCTAGAGATAGTGCGATAGTGTCAATTTAAAAAATTTGCTTGTAAATTTTCTATTGTGAGACCTTACAACTATTATAAAAATAATGTAATATAATTATTGTGTTATGTTCAAACATCAGACTGAACCAATCCCAAAATTTCATGTTTAATAAAGCGTAAGCTTTTATAAATACCAATTAGTTTATTCAAATCTGTACTATCGTAATTGTTGCTAACGGCATATTGATACTTATGTTGAGCCAATTTGTTTAAGATAACAAAACTCCAATTACCTCCAATAATATACGCCCCTTTTATACTGTACACATCGTCTAATTCGCTAGCTGCAATTAATTCTGCTAAAAGTTGCGGTTCTGGATTTGAATATTGCAAGCCTTTTTTAAATTCTTGAATAAAGAAATAGGATTTTTCTGGATATTCTAAACCTGTAGCTACGACGAAATCCACGATACCAGTTAAGATAAACTGTGGAGTTTCATAAGTTAAAGTTTCTTCATAAAAATCGCGGATCTTATGTTGAAAAGATTTATAGTTTATTTTATTTAAAATCGGCGCAATAAAATGAATCTTTAAATCTTCTTCATTATAAACTTTAATAAGATTAATTTCTTTTTCTAATAATTCGGTTAAAAATTGAATTTCTTCATTTGTTATTACTAAATCACAGTTTAACCAGTGCTCAAATATTTGTTGGTCATATACTCTTTCTAAATCACATAATGTTCTTAATTCTTTAATAGTTATTTTGCTAAAATTATAGGTAGGTATTGCAGGTACTGCTTCTATCTTCTCTTTAATGATTTGTTCTAAGGAAGCAATACGTTTTAATAGCTCTAATTCTCGTTCTTTAGTCATTATAAATCGCTCCCAAAAATAGCGGCATTGGTTCAGTATGATGTTTATTCATAACATCATAATTATATTACATTATTTTAGGATGTTGGGTTGAAGATGAGGCCGTCAACCCAATACAGTTTTAATTATGATAAAGTAGAATTAGAAAATAGTTATAACTTGGCTATCCAGTTTTTTATGCTTGACTTTTATCAAAAAATATTAAAACAATATATTTCAATAAATTACATTCTGGTGCCGAGGCAGAACCTCGGTACCAGATACTATGTCCTTGAATTTGTCAAGTCAAAAAAACTGGATAGTCGAGTAATATAAAAATTTCTATTTGTAAATTCATGCTATTAGACGTGTCCGTCAGTCGCAACCCAATACTATGGACTTCTAGTCCATAGTAATTGATTTACCTTTATATAGTTAAGTAAAAATATCTTTATTTCAATATGTTATGCGCTTAAGTTGACGTATATGTGGGGTCTGCGCCCTAACTTTTAACCTGTAATTTAGTACAGTAAAATTAATTACGATAATCCATTTTGGGAAGTTATTATCAGCCAAACCCTTACGTTGATGTTTTTACCAAAGGAATGGCACCCAATCTATATCCTATTTAAGACCAAGCTTTTGTTCCAAATAATGGATATTAGCTCCACCAGCTTGAAAATTAGCATCCGCCATGATATTTTGATGTAAAGGTATATTAGTCTTAATCCCCTCAATTATAGTCTCCCGCAACGCATTAGCCATTCGTGCTATAGCAACCGATCTATTTTCCCCATGAGCTATCAGCTTGCCAATCATAGAATCATAATATGGTGGCACTAAATAGCCATTATATAGATGTGAATCTACTCGGATACCTGGGCCGCCTGGCATGTGAAATTGTTTAATGCGGCCTGGATTTGGCATAAATGTCTTGGAATCTTCGGCATTTATACGACATTCTATTGCATGTCCCTGTAAAGTTATATCTGCCTGTTTGTAGCGCAATGGTTCTCCAGCTGCTATAAGTATTTGTTCTTTAACAATATCTACTCCAGTAATCATCTCAGTAATGGGATGTTCTACTTGGACTCTGGTGTTCATTTCAATAAAATAAAACTCGCCATTTTCATATAAAAATTCAAAAGTACCAGCACCACGATAGCCAATAGTACGACAGGCTTCAGCACATAATTCTCCCAGACGGGTCCTTTGAGTTTGGCTGATACCTGGAGCGGGAGCTTCTTCTACGACCTTTTGATGGCGTCGCTGCATAGAGCAATCACGTTCGCCAAGATAGATCGCACTCCCGTGTTCATCTGCTAACACTTGAAATTCAATATGCCGTGGATTTTCTAAATACTTTTCCATGTATACCATGTTATTACCAAAGGCATTTTGAGCTTCAGTTTGCGTTAGAGATATAGCAGATAAGAGGGCCGCTTCTGCATGTACCACGCGCATACCACGGCCACCACCACCACCAGATGCCTTGATGATTACTGGATAGCCTATTTTACGAGCTAATTCTAAAGTTTGCCGCTTATTATTAGTTAATGGACCATTAGAACCTGGTACACAAGGAACTCCAGCGGTCTGCATACTTTTAATAGCTGAAACTTTATCGCCCATTAGACGAATAGTTTCAGGACGGGGGCCAATGAATTTAAAGCCACTGGATTCTACTCTTTCTGCAAAATCCGCATTTTCTGATAAAAAGCCATAACCAGGGTGGATCGCCATAGCGTCTGTTATTTCAGCAGCACTAATGATAGCAGGTACATGCAGGTAACTATCAGTAGATGGTGGTGGACCAATACATACGGATTCATCTGCTAGAAAGACGTGTTTGAGTTCTCGATCCGCTTCAGAATGAGCTGCAACTGTTTTAATACCCAGTTCTCTGCAAGCTCTTAGAATACGTAAGGCAATTTCCCCACGATTGGCAATTAGGATTTTTTCAAACATAATAAAAAATTATCCTATAAAAAATTATCTATAGAAATTTATTCTATAGAACATTATCCTAATGCAAATAAGGGCTGGTTATATTCTACTGGTTGGCCATTTTCTACTAATATTTTCCGTATGATTCCGCTGGCATCAGCTTCTATTTGATTTAATATTTTCATAGCCTCAATAATACATAGGATATCTCCTATTTTGACGGGTTGGCCTTCCTCTACAAATGATTTAGCAGTCGGTGAAGGGGCACGGTAGAAGGTACCTACCATAGGAGAGCGTATTACTGGGCCTTCTTCTGGTTCCTTAGCGGTTGCTTTATTGTTTTCAGTAGCATCGTCTGGGGATGATGCTAGTTGCATAAGCGGTGTTGATACTTGTGTAGATGGGGTAAACGAAGCTGGAACGAGGGAAGCACGGCTGATGCGTAACGAATCTTCGCCCTCATGAATTTCAATCTCTGTTAGATTGGACTGTTCCAGCATTTCAATAAGTGTCTTGATTTTGTGGATGTCCATCGTTTACTCGTTTGGTTGTTGATGATTAATATACTGTAGAGCAGCTTGTAGGGCTAATTCATATCCATAGGCTCCAAGCCCACTGATTATTCCTACAGCAATATCAGAAAAATAGGAATGTGTACGAAATGGTTCTCGTGCGTAAATATTTGAAAGATGCACTTCAATAAATGGTATTTTTACACCCAGTAGTGCGTCACGTAATGCTACGCTAGTGTGGGTGAATGCTGCTGGATTGATAATAATAAACGCAACTTTTTGTTGTAAGGAGTTGTGGAGTGCATCTATAAGTACGTATTCTGCATTGCTTTGCAGGAATTGCAATCTATGTCCAGATTTAGAAACAAGTTGTTCTAAATTTAATTTGATACTTTCTAAAGTAACATTTCCGTAATGTTGAGGTTCACGTAGGCCCAGTAAATTAAGATTAGGACCATTTAGTACCTGAATTAGCGCCATTTTGCTTAAATTCGCAGGTAAGTTGTTTGTTGTAAAATGATATTTGTATTATAGCTAGATAATTTAGTAATTTAACTGGTTTAGTATACAAGCTATTAAGGAATTAGGTAAGTAGTTATAAATTGTGATGAATGAAGAGGCTTTTGTCTAGAACTTTACGCAACTTTATAAAATATATTTTTGTAATAAAAATTTGTTAATTTTGCATGATAATTTACAAAAGTAGGTGCTAATCGCCATAGATTACATAAAAAAGCCCGCTTTGAGGCGGGTCTTAATTTGGCTGGGGGACTAGGATTCGAACCTAGATTGACGGAGTCAGAGTCCGCTGTCCTACCATTGGACGATCCCCCAAAATTCCTATATTTAAAATAATATCTTACTTAATAAATTGCAAGATATTAAGCTACAAAAGATAGCATTTTAATATAAAAAATAAATTTATACTTTATAACATAACAATATTAAATATAAATTTATTATAACACAAAGTATAGACCAATAACATTAAATTTGCTAACATAAAATTAGCGTTTAGAATATTGTGGACGCTTACGAGCTTTATGCAGACCAACTTTCTTCCGTTCCACAACTCTGGCATCTCTAGTCAAAAATCCTGCATTACGTAAACTAGTATATAAGCCTTCATTATACTTTGTCAAAGCACGAGCTAGACCATGACGAATGGCACTAGCCTGCCCTGTAGTACCACCACCAGTTACAGTGGCTTTTACATCCACCTGCTCATCCATTCCAGTTACTTGCAAAGCCTGGCGCACTACCATCCGGGCAGTTTCACGGCTAAAAAACTGATCTAATGGCAACTTATTCACAATAATTTGCCCATTACCTGCAGTAACAAATACTCGGGCTACAGCAGTTTTACGCCGCCCGGTACCATATTGAACCTCAATCATGCATATTATCCATCTTACATTAAAGAATTAAATTTCCAAGGGACGTGGCTGTTGGGCTTGATGTGTATGCTCTGGGCCTTTAAAAATACGCAATTTTTTAAGCATAGCTCGTCCTAATGGATTGCGTGGTATCATACCACGCACCGCCTTCTGTAAAACAAGTTCAGGAGTTTTTTGTAGCAATTTTTCTAAAGATATAGACTTCATATTGCCTATATAGCCTGTATGATGATAATATATCTTGTCTTTTAGTTTATTTCCAGTAACGCGCAATTTCTCTACGTTAATTACTACAATATAGTCTCCCGTATCTACATGGGGAGTATAGATAGCCTTGTGTTTACCTCTTAAGCGTCGAGCAATTTCGGAAGCAAGTCGTCCCAAGACTTTATCTGTTGCGTCTACAAGATACCATTCGCGGCGTACCTCAGCAGGCTTGGCACTTACCGTTGTCATAGATAATTCCAGGGGTTGTTAATTATTTGTTTTAAGGATTAAGAAAATATTATTAAATTAATTGGTAATTTGCAAGCATTAAATTTTAACTTGTGAGTTTATAATGGAATTCAAAAACTTATATCGCACTGTTAAATTTTTAACTAGTGCTGCTTATCTAGACCAAGCCCCTCCAGATCAAGGATTTGAGGTGGCATTTGTTGGGCGTTCTAATTCGGGAAAATCTAGTGCTATCAATGCTATATGTGAGCAAAAAAGTCTAAGTCGTACCAGTAAAACCCCAGGACGTACTCAACTTATAAACTTTTTTGGTCTCGACTCGCAACGTCGTCTAGTAGACCTACCAGGTTATGGTTATGCGGCAGCATCTCTAGCATTGCAACGTCGCTGGCAGGATAGTATGACAGATTATTTGACGTATCGTCAATGTTTGCAAGGATTAATTTTACTTATGGATATTCGGCATCCTTTGACTGACTATGATTTAAATCTTATCCATTGGTGTACAACACGTCCTATACAGATACATATATTATTAACCAAGGCTGATAAACTTAAAAAAGGCCCTGCATTAGTGCAATCCAAAAAGGTGCAGCAACATCTTAATCAATTGTCTATACCTATAGCAATTACAGTACAAACTTTTTCAGCTATGAAGCGATATGGGATTGAGTCAGTTTGTTCTGTTTTAGACAAATGGCTTCAGGTATAGCCATTTAAAGTTCTAGATTATGACGAGGATATTTTAACTGCTATTTAAAAGTTGGACAAAGTTACCCATAATTGGACATTATGGGTAATAAACGCAAAATATAATTCAAAGTATTTGACTTAAGAATAATCATCATGTATTGTACATTAAGTGGATAGGTTATCCATAAGCGTGAAGGTTTCACGTACCATTATATTATTGTAACTTATTAGTTCGCAAAGTTATTTTGTCCAAGGATGATCAACAAAATACCTTTTACGGTAATTCCGGGTGCTTTTAAGTATGAATGCATAATGTTGTCAACAAAGGTTGACCGTTCGGTTGGGATTGCTCAACCAGGACTTTAGTTACATACTGTAAATCAGTTATTAACAGAGAGCGAATTACCTAATTTTTGGATGTCCAACTTTATCCAATTTTTTAGGAACAGCAGTATATATAAAATATGGATAAACCTGGTAAAATTACTGTAGGTCTATCAGGCGGTGTTGACTCAGCAGTAGCTGCACTGTTACTGCAACAACAAGGTTGGCAGGTACAAGGCTTATTCATGAAAAACTGGGAAGAAGATGATACTGCTAATCACTGTGGAGCTTCTGCTGATCTAGCAGTCGCTCAAGCAGTTGCCAAACACCTTAACATCGAATTACGCACCGCTAATTTTGCTACAGAATATTGGGATCAAGTCTTTACCTATTTTCTTGCCGAATATAAACGTGGGCGTACTCCTAATCCTGATATTATGTGTAATAGTGTGATCAAATTTCGGGCCTTTTTAGATCATGCTTTAGTGCAAGGTGCTGCTGCGATTGCTACAGGACATTATGCTAATTCAGCAACTAAAGATGATCAAATCTATCTGCTAACCGCCAAAGATCCAAACAAAGATCAAACCTACTTTTTACATCGTCTAACACAACAGCAATTAGCCTTAAGCTACTTTCCATTAGGCAATTTTACTAAAACTAAAGTGCGTGAAATCGCCCACCAGGCTAGTTTACCAAATGCCACACGTAAAGATAGCACTGGAATATGTTTTATTGGTGAAAGACGATTTCGGGATTTTTTAGCCAAATATTTACCACCAAACCCAGGGCCAATCAAAACACCAGAAGGCCAATTGCTAGGAGAACACCAGGGCCTTATGTATTATACCATGGGACAAAGACAAGGCTTAGGTATTGGCGGTATCTCAGGCCATAAAGAAGCTCCCTGGTTTGTATGCGCTAAAGATCTGCCATCTAACACCTTATTTGTAGTGCCGGGGCGTGAGCATCATAAGTTGTGGAGCAAAATATTAGAGGCGGATAATTGGCATTGGATAAATACTGAACATAATCTATTAACCAATGCGCATCTATTAGCCAAGACAGATTATCAGGCTAGGATTCGCCATCGCCAGCCCTTACAGCAATGTCAAATTCATCACATAACATCAGACCACTATCAAATAACTTTTGCCAAACCACAATGGTCTCCAGCTCCAGGGCAAGCAATAGTTTTATACAAGGATGGAATATGTCTTGGTGGTGGCATTATTCTACGCACTCTATAGCTAATTTCATTTTAATGATTAGCACTTGCCAATAGTGACGTAGGATGGGTAAAACCTAAGCTACCCCCATCAATCCAACTGCTTCAGCTTAATGATTTCTGGTGCCGATGCGAGTGCTACTCACGCACCTTCTCTTTAAACGTAAAATAAATTATGGTGTGTAATGGCATTCTACGATTTAATTAGATCATTTTAGATAACTTTTAAAATAATTTTGACATTTATCTAAATAATATTTTATAAGCTATACTGAAAATATAATAAAAAAGTAGCTCATCTAAAACATATTTTAGAAAATATTTTTATGTCAATAGAATTAATAACTTTTGTATTTCAGAACATCTTGATCAGAATACTGCTGATAGACGATGTCATCTGGTTTATCGCCTCAGATATCGCAAAAGCTTTGGGATATGCCAATCCACGAGATGCTATCAGAAATCACTGCAAACGAGCTAAGTCATTGATAGATATAGACGGAGCGATTCGCGCCGTCCAACAAAATCAAGAGCTTAGAGCATTAGATCCTAAGACTAAGATTATTCCTGAACTTGATGTCTATAAGCTAACAACTAAAAGCACCTTTGAAACTTCTGAACCATTTGAAAATTGGATATTTAAGGTAGTTATGCCGAAAATTCGTAATAGGAATAAAAAAGCATCTACTATCGCTCCTGATAATATAGTTACCTACAATGGAATCCAATTCTTAAGATACGAAGAGGAATATGAGGTACGCAAGGGCAAGATAGACACTCTAGCCTTTTATACTAAAAGGGATAGCGGCGAATCTGGGATGAG
>LFCU01000028.1 GCA_001044195.1 Candidatus Achromatium palustre | reverse complement strand
ATAGTTTCAAAAAAGGCGGGATCGCTTCGCTCTCCCGCCCTACATCTATCATACGAAGCTAAATTAATTTAAAAGTCAATATTAGAAAACTGGATAATCGAGTTACACGTAATCGTTCCCACGCAGAGCTTGGGAACGATAAAATATTGAATACTTAAAAGGGGCTAAACTAGTTATGGACTTTTCTAAGTATGGCATCCTTCATTTGTTTCTTTAAGACTACTTCTATTTTGTCACATTGACAACCCAACATCTTAGGACGCATGTATGCTATTTTATGGTGCGCAGTGCGCTCCCTAGCCCCTATCTACGATTACCCACCTTACAAATATTAACCAATACCTCAGTCATTGCTCAATATTTCCCATATATGGCCTTAACGCATCAGGGATTGTGATCTGTCCATCAGCCGTTTGATAATTTTCCATAACAGCAACTAAAGTTCGACCTATTGCGAGGGCAGAGTCATTTAGGGTATGCAGTAACTCTGGTTTCCCTGTCTTAGGATTACGCCATCGGGCTTGCATCCTGCGTGCTTGAAAATCTGTAAAAGTACTACAGGAGGATATTTCACGATAGCATTGTTGTCCTGGAAGCCATACTTCTAAATCATAAGTCTTGGCAGATGCAAAGCCTAGATCTCCAGTACATAATGCCATAACTCGATAAGGTAAACCTAAACGTTGTAAGATAGTCTCAGCATGATTGGTTAATGATTCTAAGGCTTCTGGACTAGCTTCAGGTTGTACAGCTTGAACTAATTCAACTTTTTCAAACTGATGCTGACGGATCATTCCTCTGGTGTCTTTGCCATAGGCTCCAGCTTCAGAACGAAAGCATGGGGTGTGGCATACCCAGCGTTTGGGTAATTCGGTTGTAGTTAGAATGGTATCGCGTAATAAATTGGTAACAGGCACTTCTGCAGTTGGGATAAGATAATAGCAGTGCGAGTCTGCAAGCTTAAATAAATCATCGGCAAATTTGGGTAATTGGCCAGTACCTAATAGGCTATCAGCATTTACTAGGTAAGGGACATAGACTTCAGTGTAGCCATGTTCTTGGGTGTGGATATCCAGCATAAACTGAATCAATGCACGGTGTAATCGTGCTATAAAGCCACTCATTACGGTAAATCTAGCACCAGTTAGTTTGGCAGCGGCTTGAAAATCTAATTCGTTATTTTTACTTCCTACATCCACATGATCTTTAGGTGTAAATGCAAACTGAGGTGGTTCACCCCACCGCCGTTCTTCACGGTTTGCCGTTTCATCTTTACCAATTGGAACTGTATCTAAAGGCACATTAGGGATTCTTAGAGCCAAATCCTTTATCTGGGCTTGTATGGTTTCCAATTTAGTTTCTGAAGCCTTGAGGGATTCGCCAAGTTCTGTTACGTGAGCTAATAATGGTGCTATATCAACTCCCTTAGCTTTGGCCTGGCCAATAGCTTTAGAGCGTATATTACGTTCATTTTGTAATTCTTGTACTTGAACTTGTAAATCACGCCGCTGTGTCTCTAAGGTTTGAAATTGTTCAATATCTAGTGTAAAGTTGCGTTGCGCCAGTATTTGAGATAAGTTTAGTAAATCATTACGGAGCTTTTTGGGATCTAACATTATGTTATGGTGTTTGGGATTTAATAGAATTAAATAGGTTGTTAATCGCGAGCCACTCTAAATCCTAACATATTAGAACGTGCCCGTATTGGTAAATGGAAACGAGCACTATTACGTGCAAAATTAATGGGTTTATTAAAGGTACCACCTCTTATTATCCGTTTTTTACAATTGCCACTCAGCCAAGGTTGGCCATTATCTGGTGCGCCTTTATAGTTTTTATTATGACAATCTTGGACCCATTCCATAACATTCCCTGATGTGTCATACAGACCGAAAGCATTAGGTCTTATGGAGCCTACAGGCGCAGTACTCCGATTATCCCAAGCGGTGCCGCAGCCAAAACAAACGGCATACCCACGTTTTAAATGATTGCCCCACCAATATTCAGTTGTAGTACCACTTTTTGCAGCATATTCCCATTGTGATTCACTTGGTAGATAATAGTTTTTTCCCGTTTCAGAGGATAGCCATTTAACATAAGCTTGGGCATCATTCCAATTTACATTTATAACTGGATGATTATCACGGCCAAAGCCTGAATCATTAGGTAATTTAGCACCTGTTGCTCTGGCAAAGCGACTATATTCAGTAAAAGTGGTTTCATAGCGTGCCATATAGAAGGTCTTGATATTTACATCATGTGCGGGACGTTCTTGGATTCCTAAACTTCCAAATCCTTGTTTGTTGCCCATAGAGAAGCGTCCTGATGGGATTTTTATCATTTGGGGGCCTTGACCGCCGTTGCGTAATCGATCTCTGATTGGTTGAGGTATTGGTTTAGGTTTTTTAACTATGTTTGGTGATGTTTTAGTATTCGGTGTTGCAATTTTGGATTGTTGGGTGTTGTTATTTGTTAGTTTAGAGATATTAGGTGTAGGTATCTTGGGTGTGGATATTTTAGTCGTAGGCTGTTGTCCAGTATTATTCTGCGCAAGTTTAGGGAGAGAAAGAGTTTTAAGATAGTTGGAAATGTATGGCCATGCTAATATTCCTAAAAGACTTACTATAACTACCCCCAAAATACCTCCTAACCATTTCCAGGGTATATGGAATTTGGATTTTTCTTCATAATTATCAGCGGCAGCAGCGTTAAATAGTTCGCTAGGATCGGCCATAAGACCAGATGGAGCAAAGCGTGATTCTTGTTCTGGAGTATCCGAGGCATATAAACCTTGGTTCCCAAGTTGGCTTGTCTCTATATGTCTATTGCGATCTTCTAGTTCATCTTCTAACGTTTGGCATTGATCAGCTAATTTATTAAGTTCCCTATCTCTTTCTTCTAAAGCTTTGCGCATTAAAGCTGCTTCACGGCGTTCGGCTAGTAATGCGGTTTGTAAATCTGTTTTTCCTTGAGAAATTTGAGAATTATTTGTGGCATCCGAGCTAGCATTTTTGTCTATATTTGGAGCTGTATGTGTAGATATTTCTGAAACAAGCCCGGGGCTACTATCTATTTCTAATGTATTGTTTCCCATTACTATTCTCCTTGTTGTTAATGGGTTATATTAGTTGTTATATTAGCATACTCATTTTGCATCATGATTGTGGCTATGACTGGTGTCTGGAAATGTAATATTAAGCTCCAAAATTTCGCGGCGTTCATCCTGTTCATAAGTCACTTGAATAGCATTTAAATCAACATTCACATATTTACGCACCACTATTAGGATATCTTCTTTTAGTTGATTTAAATAAGGTGGCCGATTACGCTCCGCTCGATCATGGGCTACTAAAATCTGCAGACGTTCCTTTGCCACCACAGCAGATCCTCTAACCTGCTGATTTGAAGTATTACTACGAAACCGATCTAGTAATCCCATGGTTTATTCTCCAAATAAGCGATTTAAAAGACCCTTTTTGGTTGTCTCTATAAAGCGATGTGGTAAACGCTCACCTAAATATCGTTTGACAACATCACTATAGGCTTGGCCTGCATCACTTTCTTTATCTAAGATAATGGGAGTACCTGCATTAGACGCTGTAAGTACAGCTTTGGACTCAGGAACTACTCCAAGCAGCTCTAATGATAAAATCTCCTGTACATCGTCTACGCTCATCATGTCACCGCGTTGCACCCGTTCAGGATCATAGCGACTTAATAGTAAATATTCCCGAATTGGTGTGGCTGCAGTTTCAGCACGACGGGATTTTCCTGCTAAAATTCCTAGCATACGATCTGAATCGCGTACTGAGGATATCTCTGGATTAGTAACAATAATGGCATCATCTGCATAATACATAGCCATCATAGCACCATGTTCGATACCTGCTGGTGAATCACAGACTACATAATCAAAACCTCTACTTAATTCTTCCATGACTCTGCCTACCCCTTCACGCTTTAAAGATGATTTATCACGAGTCTGTGAAGCTGGTAGTATGAAGAGGTTTTCACAGCGTTTATCTTTAATCAAGGCTTGAGTCAGATTAGCCTCTGAATTTAATACGTTTACAAAGTCATAGACAACTCTGCGTTCGCAACCCATTACCAGATCTAAGTTGCGTAGTCCTACATCAAAGTCTATTACAGCAGTACGATGACCGCGTAGAGCTAGTCCCATAGCAAGAGCGGAACTTGTGGTTGTCTTGCCAACTCCACCTTTGCCTGAGGTTATTACAATAATTCTAGCCAACGTTGCGTCTCCTAAAAATATTATAGTATGGTTTAATCTTCTAATTTTAGTATATTATTTTAAGTATTATATTTAAGTTAAGTATATTAAAATATTTCAATGCGTAAAATATGGTCTTCAAGATAGATTTGCACTGGTTGATCACGCAACCTTGTATCAATATTTTCACTAGTACGATAATGACCAGCTATGGAAATCAATTCCGCTTGTAAATCCCTACAAAAAATACGAGCATTTTCATTGCCTTTAACACCAGCTAAAGCACGTCCGCGTAATGGAGCATATACATGGATATGGCCATCCGCCATTAATTCAGCTCCTGAACTAACTTGCCCTAAAATCACCAGATCACCGCCTTGGGCGTAAATACGTTGTCCAGAACGGATTGGCTTATTTACTAATGTTGTAGTTAGTGCTTCTGGTTTGATTGGTACTACATTAGATTGAGCATCAGATTGAGAATTAGATCGAGAGCCAGATTTGCTATCAGATTTATGGCGTGAGATTGTACGAGAGGATTGACGATTGTCTGCTAAGATTGCCAAACCCATCATCTCAGCCGCTTCATGCTGCGCTGTCGTACCACCACGTACTCCCACAGGAATCATACCGTGGCCTCGGATTAATCCTACAAGCATGGGAAATTCTACAGTAATACCTGATATATCATTAAGGTCAATAACTACTGGTGTATTGTGGAAAAAATTTTCTGCCTGTTCTACAGTATCCGATAGTTGTTCGGCCATTGCATCCATATTAGTATCTAATAACCGTAAAAGCGGTAATGTAAAGGTACCAGCCTTTAACTCGAATTGGGAATGAGGTGCTGCGATATCCATTAACAAGCTACTCTATAATCTATTAAGTTTTTTAGAAAAACGAATCAGTTTTTATTGTAATTTTAAATGGTAGCATCAATATAAGTCTTTTAGTAAAGGTTTTATATCACTAAAAAAATAAATTACATAAAAATATATAATTTTCAATATATAATACTATATATTAGACATTATCCGAAAACAGTCATTCCTGCGAAAGCAGGAATCTATACCTTAACAATAGCCTTATGTTTGTTAATCTGGTAGAGGGTTTCGGATAATGTCTATTGTGTATCTCTATCTAGTACTTAGAATGTGCTGAGAGGCACATCGGTATGTAGCTTCTCAATGATACATGGTAATTTTAGGAATACTGCGCACCATCATAACTTTTGAATCATTTTAATCGTTCCCACGCTCTGCGTGGGAACGCATCATAGACGCTCTACGCCTTACTTATAGTTATCATAAAATCTAAAATTATAACGGTGTGTAGTATAACAATAATATTTCATTCATATTTCAACTTAAGCCAACCATGCCAAGACGCACAAAGATTGTTGCCACTTTAGGACCAGCTACTGATGATCCAACGATATTAGATGGATTATTACGAGCTGGAGTAGATCTGGTTCGTATCAATCTATCCCACGATAGCCACGCCGCTCATCAACATCGTGTAAATATAATACGCGAAAAATCGCAGCATTTAGGACGCGAAATAGGAGTATTAGCTGACCTCCAGGGTCCTAAAATCCGTATTGGTCGTTTTGCTACTGGATCTATTACTCTTGATGCTGGAGCTGCGTTTTGCTTAGACAGCCACTGTCCCTTAGATTCAGGAGATCAGCTACGAGTCGGACTTACCTATCAAAACCTAGTTAAAGATGTCCGCTGTGGTGATACCTTATTACTTGACGATGGAGCTATCCAGTTATGGGTTGAAAAAATTCAAAGTCACCAAGTATGCTGCAAAGTGGTAGTAGGCGGAATCCTATCTAACAATAAAGGTATTAATAAACTAGGTGGTGGACTTTCCGCTCCAGCCTTGACCGAGAAAGATCGTGCTGATTTAGCCTTTGCAGCTAGTATCCAGGCTGATTATCTAGCAGTATCTTTTGTACGTTCTGAAGCTGATATCACAGAAACACGCCGCTTGTTACGAGAAGCTGGTGGCACTGGCGGTATCTGCGCTAAGATAGAACGAGTTGAGGCTTTAGAGAGAATTAGACCCATAATAGAAGCAGCCGATGCTATTATGATTGCCAGAGGTGATCTTGGCGTAGAACTTGGGGATGCTAAATTACCAGCGGAACAAAAACGCCTCATAAAATTAGCTCGCAATATGAACTCTGTAGTCATAACCGCTACCCAGATGATGCAATCTATGATAAATAGCCAAATTCCCACGCGAGCTGAAGTTTTAGATGTAGCAAATGCGGTAATGGATGGCACAGACGCTGTAATGCTATCTGCTGAAACTTCCGTTGGTAAATATCCAGTACAGACGGTAGAAGCCATGCACCGTGTATGTTGGGAAGCCGAGCAACAATTAGAAGTACGTACCTCAACGCATCGTATGGATTCAGTATTTGGGCGAGTGGATGAGGCAATTGCAATGGCGACTATGTATACAGCCAATCATCTTAAGGTTACGGCTATTGCGGCTCTTACTGAAACTGGTTCTACGGTAAAATGGCTGTCGCGTATCAGTTCTAGCATTCCTATTTATGCCCTAACACGACACGCGGCAACTCGTACTAAAGTAACATTGTTGCGTGGGGTGTATCCTATTGAGTTTGATGTATCCAGTACCAGTCCCGCTTTAGTTAATGAAGCCCTAATTGAAGAACTATTACGTCGCAATGCAGTACACAATAATGATCTAGTAATTATTACTAAGGGTGATCGTTCTGGTGTGGAAGGCCAAACTAATATAATGAAGGTGATGCGAGTTGGCGAGCATCTAATTACCAAAAATTCTGATTAAATGTAGGGTGGGCACGGCCTCATTGTGCCCACGCGGAACTGCCAAATAATTTAAAAACTTTATTATTGATTAATTCTACTTTGTCATATTAGAATTGTAGGTTATATCGTTCCCAAGCGGAGCGTGGAAACGATCACAATGTGACAAAGTAGAACTAATTTTAAGACACTAATCATTATAATCGAGAGGACAAAACCTTATGGCCCTAATCTCT
>LFCU01000027.1 GCA_001044195.1 Candidatus Achromatium palustre | reverse complement strand
TAAGTTTAATACCATTGCCTTGGAGCGAACGCCCATGGGCATTGCCATTCTTAACCATACTCGCTCCATCAAAGCAATCCAATGACGAAACAGGCAAAAAACATAAAACAACAGTAGGTTGGACAATTCAAGCAACCAATATAATTTCAAGATGGTTGTCCTATGGATCATGGATTCTGATAGCACGGTAGGATGGGTAGAGCGAAGCGAAACCCATCAAATCCATTTTATAAACTATAGCTAGGCAAGGCATTTTGCTATCACTTTAATCGGTATAAAAATTTTATGATGGGTTTCGCTTCACTCTACCCACTTAGGGACTTGAAACTGAGGAATAAAGTATTTAGTGAATATTACGAAAGTTCCAATAAATAATGATAGGAAAATTATACTGATAATAACGCCAATGATGTTTTCGAGAAGTACAGCGAAAAATAGGTTAAAACTTATATTTTCTTCAAAGGCAATTGCTATAGCCAAAGAAGAGGTAACCACAAAAATTGGCGTGTATAGTATAGGTTTATCCTTGCGAATTGCTCCTATCGGAATGATTACAAATGCAGCAATTATTGACAATATACCTATTAATGTTGCTATCCATGTAAATATGTCATATTCTAACACCGTCAGGCTGGAAATAAAACCGCCAAACATCAACAACTGAAGTGCAAATATAATTACCCAAGGAATAACTTCGCTCTTTTTCATATGTGTAACTAAAAGTATCAAGAAAAGAATTGCTACTACTATCCATCCCCAAGCTATAATCGCTTGCGAATTAACAATTAAACTTAACGCACTATATGTTATAGCACCTGCTGCCAGTGCAACCTCGAATGAGCTAAATGTTGGTTGTATATGCAAGACGTTAATTGTTGTTATCACTCCAATTCCAAAAAATGCAATTGAAGTAATTATCCATAACCACCATTGCGGCATAAACTTCACTAATTGATAACCATAAATATGCTGCAACTGCTTGTTTAAAAAGTATGGCGACCAGGATAGGTGTTTTGCAAAATTCGATATATGCGTAATCAAATGCCAGGGAGAAAATTTAGTGAGTGTTGCAGCAGCAGCCCTAGATGCTTTATTATCATTTAACATAACGATTAAAAATTCGATAGCCTGCGCATTGCCAATTTTCCCTAGTGCATCAGCAGCATTCATATTATTGTTTCGCAGCTCAGAAAGCAAAGGTTTTATAGCAGGTGTTCCTATAGCAACACACTTTTCCCAGTTTTGTTGTGCAATATGAAAATATGCACCTATCTCGTCTTGAGATGGTTGCCAGCCGATTTTAACTAAAGCTTGTGAAGCAGATTGGCGTACACTAGGATTATTATCCTGCAGTAAAACAATTAGAGGTTTTACAGCTCGTTTATTGCCAATTTGCCCTAGTGCTTGCGCAGCAGATTGGCGTATATTAGAATTATTATCCTGCAGTAAAGCAATTAAAGGTTTTACTGCTCGTTGATCACCAATTTTCCCTAGTGCTTGTGAAGCAGATTGGCGTATATTAGAATTATTATCCTTCAGTAAAGCAATTAAAGGTACTACTGCCATATTTCCAACTTTAACAAGTGTATTGGCAATAGATTTGCGTATGCGTAAATTAGCATTGTTATTTTTTAAGGCAGCAATTAAAGGTTCTACCGTTGGAGTTCCAATTTTAACAAGTGCATTAGTAGCAGCTTGCCGTACATCAGTATCTTTAGTATCTTGTAGTGTAGCAATCAGAGGTTTTATAGCAGGTACTCCTATAGCAACACACTGTTCCCATTTTCGTTGTACAATATAAAAATATGCACCTGCTTCGTCTTGAGAAGGTTGCCAGCTAAGTTTTACTAAAGCTTGTGCAGCAGCTTGGCGTATCTTAGCATTGTTGTCTTTTAATATAGCAATTAAAGGCTTTACAGATGGAATACCAATTTTTATTAACGCATTTATAGCAGCTTGGCGTATATTTTTTTTATAAGTACGTAACGCAAAAATCAAAGGTTTTACAGCTCGTGCATCCCCAATCTGACCTAATATTTTAATAATAGTAGTACATGTATCTGTATGATGACGGCATCCAATAATCCCATCGCTTAATTCTACAATCAGAGGTTCTACCGCTGGAGTTCCGATTTTAACAAGCGTATCAGCAGCAGTTTGCCTTACATCAGTATTTGTCTTTGCTCCAAAAAGATAAAGATCGGACTCCCGAAACAATAAGGAAGCAATCAAAGGTTTTACGGCTGGTGCTCCTATGGCAATACATTTATCCCATTCTTGTTGTGCAATATAAAAATATGCTCCTGTTTCATCTTGAGAAGGTTGCCAACCAAGTTTTATTAAAGTCTGTGCAGCAAATTGGCGTATATCAGCATCATGAGTTTTCAACGTAAAAATCAAAGGTTTTATGGCAAGAGTTCCTATAGCAACGCACTTTTCCCATTCCTTTTGTGCAATATAAAAATATGCACCTGTTTCATCTTGAGAAGGTTGCCAACCAAGTGCGATTAAAGCTTGTGCAGCAGTTTTACGCACCAGCCAATGACTATCTTTAAGTACAGCAATTAAAGGTTCTACAGCACGTTTATCACCAATTTTGCCAAGTGCTTCAGCAGCAGCTATAAGTACCAGCCAATGACTATCTTTAAGTACAGCAATTAAAGGTTCTACAGTACGCTTATCACCAATTTTGCCAAGTGCTTCAGCAGCAGCTATAAGTACCAGCCAATGACTATCTTTAAGTACAGCAATTAAAGGTTCTACAGTACGCTTATCACCAATTTTGCCAAGTGCTTCAGCAGCAGCTATAAGTACCAGCCAATGACTATCTTTAAGTACAGCAATTAAAGGTTCTACAGTACGCTTATCACCAATTTTGCCAAGTGCTTCAGCAGCAGCTATAAGTACCAGCCAATGACTATCTTTAAGTACAGCAATTAAAGCTTCTACAGCACGTTTATCACCAATTTTGCCAAGTGTTTCAGCAGCAGCTCTACGCACATCACTTTCACTATCTTTAAGTACAGCAATTAAAGGCTTTACGGCTGGTTCTCCTATAGCAACACATTTTTCCCATTCCTCTTGTGCAATATAAAAATATGCACCTTTTTCGTCTTGAGATGGTTGCCAATCAAGTTTGGCCAAAGCTCTTGCAGCAGCTTGGCTGCATGATGAACAGGATTTATAGTCCGAAAGCTTTTGTATATGTTCATTAATTTCAATACGTTTACTAGCATGTTTGCCAATACTTTTAAAGATTGGTGGTGCTTTTATAGCTTGGATTGGGAAAGTTATCCAGGTTAGGCTTAGTAATAAAACTAGGCAAATGGCTTTTTTCATATTGGTGTAACCCCCTGAAGAGAATTAAAAATTTGTAACTATAGCTTTTCCGATAATGATTAAACATTATCCAAAACCATCTACCACCTTAACAAACATAAGATGATTGTTAAGATATAGATTCCTGCTTTCGCAGGAATGACTGGTTTCGGATAATGTCTATTTTATATCTGTATCCAGTGTAATCAAGGATTTAGCATACCATTTTGTTAAATTTAATTTCTGACAAGGCATCCTTCATTTCCTGTTTACAATTTATAGATTGATTATATTCCAAACATTCCTTATCAATACTGGTGCGAATATCCTATTCCAAATTAAAAAAGTGTAAACTACTTTTGGAAGCAAATGAAGGATGCCTCTGACAAGCTACATTAGTTGTTTTTTTGTAAGGCGGTTTCTAACTCTGTCAAAGTTATCTTTTGGGCGAAGAAGTCTATAAACAGTAATGCCTGGCTGCGTGTCGGTTCTGGTAAGGATTTTATTTTTGGCAATGTAGCCCAAAAATCCCAAGAAACAAAAGATTTTGGATGTTGGCGAATGCTAGCCAATAAATTTGCTGTACCGCGACTAGGTTTTTGTAACCAAGCATAAAATAAGGCTATTTGATAGTCTTGCTCCTTTGGTTTTGATAGGGCTAGTAGGGTAATAAGGCGTTCTTGTGAGCGGGTGGTATCTCCTTCAACAAAGGCTAGTTCCATATCATTGCTAAGCAAACCTTTATGCTGAGGAAATTTTGCTAAACCTTGTTGATATAATGCTTTAGCTTTTTCAAGGTTGCCATTATACCACCAACCTGTAGCCAGGGACACTATAAGATCTGGATCGTTAGTAATCTGAGTTTCTGGAACCTTGTTGAACCATTGAGCAGCACGTTGACGATTTTTAGGCGTTCCCAAACCTCTGGCATACATTATCCCTATTAGTATTTGAGACATTATGTCCCCTTGATCCGCAGCTTTACGATACCACTTTAGTGCCTCTTTATAATCTTGAGTTACACCGTGGCCGTTGTCATACATAACACCAACAGAACGTTGTCCATCAGCATTCCCTTGAGCAGCAGCCTTACGATACCACTTTAGTGCTTCTTTATAATCTTGAGGTACACCTCGACCGTTGTCATACATAAAGCCAATATTACGTTGTGCTAAAGGATCTCCCTGTGCAGCAGCTTTATGATACCACTTTAGTGCCTCTTTATAATCTTGAGGTACACCTTGGCCGTAGTTATACATAATGCCAATAAGTAATTGTGCGGCAGCATTTCCCTGTGCAGCAGCCTTACGAAACCACTTTAGTGCCTCTTTATAGTCTTTAGTTACACCTTGGCCATGGTAATACATAGAGCCAATATTACGTTGTGCTAAAGGATCTCCCTGTGCAGCAGCTTTACGATACCACTTTAATGCCTCTTTATAATCTTGAGGTACACCTCGACCGTTGTCATACATAATACCAATCTGACGTTGTGCGACCGCATGTTCCTGTGCAGCAGCTTTATGATACCACTTTAGTGCCTCTTTATAATCTTGAGGTACACCTCGGCCTTCATAGTACATATCACCAATCACAGCACCAACTGCAGCTTGAACTTCAGCATTTCCTTGTGCAACAGCTCTACGAAACCACTTTAGTGCCTCTTTATAATCTTGAGGTACACCTTGGCCGCTGGCATACATAACACCAATAATGCCTTGAGATTCAGCATTTCCCTGTGCAGCAGCTTTACGATACCACTTTAGTGCCTCTTTATAATCTTGAGTTACACCTTGGCCATGGTAATACATAGAGCCAATATTATGTTGTGTGGTAGCATTTCCTTGTGCAGCAGCTTTACGAAACCACTTTAATGCCTCTTTATAATCTTGAGTTACACCTTGGCCATGGTGATACATAAAGCCAATCTTATGTTGTGCGGTAGCATTTCCCTGTGCAGCAGCCTTGTGAAACCACTCTAATGCCTTTTTAGAGTCTTGAGGTACACCTTGGCCATTGTAATACATAAAGCCAATATTATGTTGTGCGGCAGCATTTCCCTGTACAGCAGCCTTACGATACCACTTTAGCGCCTCTTTATAATCTTGAGTTACACCTTGGCCGTTGTAATACATATTACCAATATTACTCTGTGCGGCAGCATTTCCCTGTGCCGCAGCCTTACGAAACCACTTTAGTGCCTCTTTATAATCTTTAGTTACACCTTGGC
>LFCU01000026.1 GCA_001044195.1 Candidatus Achromatium palustre | reverse complement strand
AAAATGGAATTTATCCTCCAAATTGGGTAGCAAATGACAATGTAAAAAATTATGAGATGGAATAAAATTTAAAAAAAGAGGCGGGATCGCTTCGCTCTTCCGCCCTACGAGCTATTACTTACAACGACAGTTAGGACAACGTATTTGTGTTAAATCCATAAGTATATGTTAATTTGTAATTTTAGTTGGGTTAGTGTAGTATAATCCAGGTATCCAGTAATTAGACTGAACCAGTACCATTAAGAGAGATAAACAATAATTTGCCTTCTTATTTTAATTTTAATACTATTCCTTTCCTTTTTCTTACTGTTCCCATGCCTGAATCTCGAGAAGAATTGTCCTCCTTACCAGACCTCTCTGAGGTCAATGAAAAATTTCAAGAAAAAAGAGCATATCTTTCTGAGCTCCTCAAGAAAACAAATAATACACCATTTACCAATGAAAGAAATATTGAAAGAATTACCAAAAGAGTATTAAATGAAATTATTACGATGGTTCAAGAAGTTTTCCAAAAAACTGAAATATTTTTTTATAGGTCTGATTTCACTAAAAGTTATTGTAAATCTAATATAAGGAAATGCTTCGAGCAATTCGATGTGGGACAGTATTTTGCTAATTGGACCAAGCAAATTGGAGAATTGATACCTGAGGTATACGAAGGATCTGAAGCAAAACAAATTTTCTCTCTGTTTCTTCAGAATAATTCATCCATCAAGCCAGTATTGGACTCTATCAAAATGGAGATGGATCGGTATCAAGAACAACTTCATCTGCATCAACAAATTGCAAAAGGAAGTATTGCTGAAAATGTTGTCTTATTTGATCCAAATGCTCCCGAAGAAGATTTTGATCAAATGATACAGAATCGCTCTGAATGGAAAAATATTCTCAGCATGATTCCAAGTTTGATAGGAATGGATCGACGAGCAGTTTTGAATAATTTTGCTAGTCTTGATGAAGAAATTGCAGAACAACAACCGGAGTTCTTTTTTAATGAGCATTATATAACCAGCATTCCCTATCATCTGGATTTAATAAATCGTCGTCATCCCAATCCTCAGGATTTTTGGGATCGTATTGATGTTTTGGTGAATGAATTTTTTTCGATACGAGATGCAAAAAATGTTTCTTATTTCAGGAACGAGACTCAAGAAGAGAAAAAACAAGAAATTTTAAATATTATTTTTGAAACATCGTCTGAGTTTGAAATGCACCAAGAAAATGAAAATTATTCAAAAAAATACATTCCCAAATCATGGAAAAAAACTCGTCACAGACTTTTTCATTTATGGGAGCCACTGAAATTGGAATTAGTATTTGATTTGATTGCTAATAATGAAGGAAGAATTTCAGAAGCTTTTAAAGAATTTTTTGAGGAAATGATAAATAATATTGAAAGCAATTTTTTTCCAAGAGGGAAAAAATTGCTTTCGGCAATAGTAGAACCCTATGTTTCCAATTTTTATAATAAACCGAATTGCATCGTTCCTTTTTTGATTTCTTTGTGTGAGCAAAATGGACATGAAAATATAGAAAAATTTTTAAGAGAAAAAGCCCCCGAACTTTATGCTCATTTTTCTCATAAAAGTGCAAAGATATATCCTTTTCCTGCTTGAAGGATTTCTGCCAAGTTGCATTAGAACTAAATCACCCCCAATTTCTCGACATACTGGCTGAAAACAACCTCGTACGGCGAAATCCAGATAGGATGGGCACGGCCTCATCGTGCCTACGCGGAATCATAAATCTGTTTTTGTTGTTTGGTCTACGTGGGTAAATGATACAACCGTTTGTCTACCTTACAACTGCTACCATTCAAACATTAATTGGATAAATCTCTTATGTGCGATTATGTTTTGTTAATCGCACCCACGAGTTATGCTTATTATTTTATTAAATGAGCAATTATTAGATAGTTTTCAATGTTAATTTACCTTGATACTTGCTCAATTCAAAGACCACTTGATGACAGATCACAGCCTCGTATCAACCTTGAAGCTGAAGCTATTGTTACGGTACTGAATTTTATAGAATCTGCTGATTCTGCCGCTTTTTGTGGGTATATAAATATTTGATAATACTAGATAAAATTATGAGACACAAGCTACTTATACGTAGGATAGTACTACCCACAGAAAGCGGTAAAATCAGAAAAATTTCAACTCCGAATTGCTGAGATTTTGCACCTTATTGTGCTATGTAATTGGTAAACGCACATTTTATGCGATTGTTATAGTAAATGGTTTAATTATCTACACAATAAAATTATTGTTTTAGCGTTTACAACTATGTTTTTGGTATCTTTTGTACCTTTACCTACATTTAATGCGCATTTTTTTGAACCCCTAGGAGAAATACTAACCATGTTTTTTTGGGGTTTGTTGGCACCACTTCTCATCATTTTTGCCTTTTCTTTAGCAATTAGAGCACTAGCCCTATTGGGAATTCCTGAATGCGCATATAAATTTAGGTGTATTAAAAATAAAATGCTAGTTAGTACTATTGTTTTTAAGATCGCCATAAATATTTTAGGAACTGTTAATTCTATTATATGTAGGGTGCGCATTGCACACCATAAAATGTTGAGTTGATGGTTAGTCTATCAACCCAAACTACGGTTGTCAATGTGACAAAGTAGAATTAAACCAAATTGTTAATTTTTATTGTATTATGATGGTATCGTATATAAAAGTATGCTTATCATACTAATAATTTTTGTCCCATTCTGTATTAATGGTGATGTAATATGATTTTTCAATTACGCGAGATTCCTTTAGATAGCTTAAATTCTATCTCGTTTAGGGCTTTCTATAATAATTTGGAGAGGTATAATGTAATTACTGATATTGTTTTAAAAAATGAAACTCAAGTACAACAGTTTATTCATCGTGCGAACTCCCTATTTCAAACATTAGGGCAGTATGATCAGAACAATAATTTTCTTACTATTTCAGTTGTTTCCGTGTTTTGCAAAGAAAATTCTGAAGGTGACAAATTAGCTTTTCCAATTTTTGATTTTTTTGGATTTACAGTCCTATCTCCTACAGGAAATCAAGAAAAGAAATATGGTGTTATGTTGTCAACCTATTTTCATGATCTTGACCGAGATATGATTGCAGGAGTACAAACATGGAACTCTCAGTTGGTACAACTGTTTTGGCGTTCATTATTTGATCCTACCAAATTAAATGAAGGCATGCCTCCGCTCAATCAATATCCTATTTTTGTATTTCCCAAGACTAATATAGATGTTCAAAATTCTGCTACTAATCACTATATGCAGGATCTTGATTACAGATGTATAGAACTCCCTGATTTAGAAGGACGTTTAGTCCGTTTATTTCATCATTCATCTGCTTGTTACAGTGACAATCAAAGTTTATTACTACCTTTTATTGCGCTTGGACAAACTTGTCTCGAAATTACACGCCCTGATATTTATCCTTCTTCAGCTAATTTGCATCCGTTTAGAAGGGAAATGTTAGATTTACTCAAGGAAAAACAGAAAAAACAGTTTACTGGATGGCTAGAAAGACATTCTTCTGCTATTGATATTAAAAAAAGTACTTGAAGATGATAGCTAAATATATTCCAGAACAATCTCTGCTCGTACAAGCTGCCGCACAAAAACTTGGTTATATTTATGATGACTTTGATGAAGGCAATGGATACCTAATACGCATAACAAATGGTGATAAATGGGTATTTTTGAGTTCTGGTTTGGTTTGTAGCTATCCTATTAATTCTGCTACTTCAGTTGGTTTGGCATCAGACAAATCCCATACCACAAGGATACTAACATCCTTAGGATATCCGTGCATTCCTGGGAGTCATTTTTTTGTTACAAATGATCATATTAATTTGCGTAGCCCAGGACATGAATACATAGACGCATTTGTATATGCTGATAAGATAGGTTATCCAGTATTTTGTAAACCCAACAGCGGTTCAAAAGGTGATTATGCTGAACGAGTTAACTCTAAAAAAGCACTTGAACAGTATATTGAGAGAGTCAAAACAAAGTATGAGACAATTATCGTACAGAATGTTATAAGCGGAGTAGAATATAGAGTTTTTTGTTTTGATAACAATGTACTATTTAGTTACCAAAAAGCTCCAGATTTTATAGTAGGGGATGGAAATCTTTCAATAAAAGAGCATATTGATGCCTATAACAATACCCTAATTGGTTCTGGGATTTCATTAATTTCTGCAAGTGCATTAAAGGATAGTCTTCATAATAAAGGTATGAAACTATCATCAGTGCTAGCTACTGGTGAAAAATTAAAGATTCAATACCGAGCTAATGTCAGTACAGGTGGGGTAATTCATGAATTTACAACAACGCCAAGAAAAGAATTGATGGATTTAGCTTTAAAATGTGCAACAGCACTAAATTTGAGAATTTGCGGTGTCGATATCATGGATGTATCTAATGATTGCAACTTATCAGACTTGGTTGTGGTGGAAGTGAATGGCAATCCATCACTTGCATCGTTACTCAAAACGCAACATATTAATATAGCAGTTGAAATTTGGGTAAAACTGCTAAAAGAGATGTTATAAAACAATATGTCGAAAACGAACTATTTGACCACGATTAACGAATTAATCTCTTTACCTAAATTCGGTACTGGTATTGGCTTGCATAGATTTTATGCATTAGCAGAGATGTGGGACATAGATCTTGCGTTTTTTAGAAATAGAACGATTCACGTTACTGGATCAAATGGCAAAGGAAGCGTTACCACATTCATCGGGATTTTATTGCACAGCGCAGGATTAAAGGTTGGTGTATTTATTTCACCACATCTTCTTCGTTTCAATGAAAGGATCAAAATTAATAATGAAGAAATTACAGATAACGAATTAGTTTTTTTAACCCATGAAGCGATACGACTAAAGAATGTATATGAGAAGCAGAATGCTGAAGATACTATTGGTGCTTTTGAACTATTTACATTGATTGCCGCGAAGCACTTTTTTAATAACAAGCCAGATGTAGTAGTTGTTGAGGCAGGAATTGGGGGCAGATTTGATCCAACCAAATGTTTTGGTGGTGATTTTGCAACTCTTGTTTCGTTAGATTATGAGCATACAGCCCTACTAGGCAAATCGTTAGAACAGATTGGTTATGATAAATCAGATATCGTCGGTCGTGGTTCTAGGCTTATATTAGGCGAATTAGCGGATGATGTCCATAAAAAGGTAGTAGCTTATAATATATCTAAAGGTACGAATGTATTATCAATTGGCAGAGATTTTAAATTAGCAATAGATAAAATGCATAACGATAATAGGAGACATTTATGTGTCAATATAGGAAATAAAATAGTAAGAGCATGTATTGATCTTCCAGGGAAATTTCAAGAACACAATGCTGGTGTTGCGATTGCTCTTTCTTTATCATGGTTAATGGAGGCACATAAAAGTAGAGTAAATGAATATATAGAACAAGCCAAACAATGTCTTATTAATGCAAAATGGCATGGTAGGCTGGAAGTTATATCTTTAGCTCCCAAAATTACCATAGATGTAGGACATTCTCCAGGTGCTGTTAGTGCCGCCTTGATCTCGTATGCAGAATTGAATAACAAATCTATACCATCAAATGATTTAGGCGTTTTGGTAACCGGAGTATCTAGCACTAAAAGCATAGAGGACATACTAAACATACTAACGCCTAATTTCTCTTATATCGTATGTACAAAAGCATATCATCATGGGGAAGATCCTGGTATTATCGCATCCTTTGTGCGCCAAAAAAATAAAGCAGCTAGAATTGTAACATGTAATACAATTGAGGAAGCAGTAGAGCATTCAGTTGATACAGCCGTAAAATTAGGCCGAGATATTTACGTTGCAGGTGGGCTTTTCCTTGCTATAGAATACTGGCAAACGTTTATGGGTAATTCTCCTAAAGAATTAATGTTTTTTTAACGGTTATTCATAAACATTTCATTGTTTATGATGGCTACAGTATTTTTCTAGTCTACGGGTAAACCTACTTTATGGGCCAATAACTCTTTGTACATTTTAATAACTTGATCTTTGCGGTCAGGATTATGCGTAAGATAGATTCTAAAAGATGGACTGCTGTTTATCTCCAATAACCATAAACGTTCCTTTATATCCATAACAATATCAAGACCTACAAAAGCCAAATACATTTTGCTATGTATGGGTTGTATAAAAGCGGCAAAACGGTCCAAAAGATCTGCATCCTCTACAGGCATAGCCTGTGCTCCTTCCCAATGTAGAGGGCTTAGATTGCCGACAAATGTGGCATTTTGAGTTATCTTTTCATAGGCAAAAGCAATCTGCTGATTGGCTACGATTACCCGCCATTCCTGTTTGATCTCAACATAGGCTTGACAGAGAGCAATAACATCGTAGTAACGATTATTTTGGTCATAGATAATTGTTAGAGCATCAAGAATCTGTTGTTTATTTTGACATCGAAACACATTTTGGCCACTTGTTCCTTTGTTCATCTTTACGATTACTGGTAATTCATATCGTCGCAAAATATCTTCTACAATTGCTGGTTGAGCATAAATTTCAAGATGGTGCCTACAGGATGATTTGCAGTTAGGATCCAAATAAGATGTAGTTTTGGGAATGATGTAATCAGCAGCTAAAAAATCGTATAATAATCCCTTATCCTTAACCAGTTGTTTCAAACCGCTATTGTTAAATGGTGTTGTCATATTGATAAAACAAAGTGGTTCTTCACTCTGTACATAAATAGCATTGATCTTATTACCAATAGTCTGCCACTTAAGTCCTAATTGCTCACAAGCCGTAACTATAGATGCTATGTTGGGATTCATTAATGATGTATCAAGCATCCTGGGTGGTTGGTTTGACATTATGTGTCCTTTAAATTTAAGTATTGCAATACTAGACATTATCCGCAACCTCAAGTTTGGTGCTATCGTTATTGGCTTGGTAGAAGGTTTTGAATAATGCCTAATGTCTACTATTTTTTAAAAATATTCTTAAATTAAGATAATTTAAATATGTCAACATCTTACTTTTATCGCAGTACTCCATTCACCTGGCGCGAATTGCTAGATATGATTTTAACACACCGCCGTGAATTAATTTTAGCCAATATAATTGCTATACTAGGAACCTTAGCTATTGTACCGATTCCTATGTTGATTCCGATTCTTGTAGAAGAAGTGGTACTCAATCAACCTGGAACAATAGTAATGTTCATCAACAGTATCTTTCCTAATACTTGGCATGGAGCATTTTTATATATTGGAATTATCTTAACAGTAATTTTGTTGTTGCGTTTCTGTCATTTGATAATGGAAGTTTGGCAATTATGGCAATTTACCCATATATCTAAAGATGTGATCTTTAGGATGCGCCAAATGCTATTACGCCGTTTAGAGCGAGTCTCAATGGCTGAATATGAAACCCTTGGTAGTAGTACTGTAGCTTCCCTTATGGTTACTGACTTGGATACAGTTGACCGCTTTATAGGCAATACTGCCAGTAAATTTATCGTAGCAATCTTAAAACTTGTTGGTATGACATTTGTATTGCTGTGGATGCATTGGCAACTAGCGTTAGTTATCTTGTTATTTAATCCACTAATAATATATATAGCTACAATATTTGGACGACGGGTAAAAATTTTAAAAGCACAACAAAATCTTTCTTATCAAACTTTTCAAGAAGTCTTAGCAGAAACCTTGGATGGCATCCAGCAAATTCGTGCTAACAATCGAGAAGGTTATTATGTACAACGCACTATTGATAGTGCAGAACTTATTCGCGATCATTCAGTAGACTTTACTTGGCAGAGTGAAGCCGCCAGCCGTATGTCTTTTATGGCATTGTTGTTGGGAATGGATCTATTCAAAAGCATCTCGATGCTAATGGTGCTTTACTCTGGACTTAGTATTGGCCAGATGTTGGCAATATTTGCGTATCTATGGTTCATGATGGCTCCAATGCAAAAAGTATTGGGTATGCAATATGCTTGGACAACCGCTGATGCTGCACTAGAGCGGATTAATAATCTAATTAAGATTCCTTTAGAACCACAATATCCCCACTTACATAATCCTTTTGCTGAGAGGCGTACTGTTTCGATCCAAGTCCAGGATTTAGCCTTTGCATATGGAGATGGCCCGTTGATACTACATAATTTATCGTTAGAGATTCCAAACGGGCAAAAAGTAGCTCTTGTTGGAGCTAGTGGTGGTGGCAAAACTACTTTTGTACAAGTATTATTAGGCTTATATTCTGCACACCAAGGATGCATTTTATATCAAGGACAACCAATAGAGAAGATTGGCATGAATATAGTTCGTAATCATGTAGCGATAGTATTACAACATCCAGTTTTATTTAATGACACGGTACGCATGAATCTAACCCTTGGTCGCCCTATTGCAGATTCTTTGATTTGGCAAGCACTAGAAATCGCGCAACTTAAGGAGGTTATTCTAGCCTTACCAGCAAGTTTGGATGCGTTAATTGGTCGTAATGGAGTGCGTTTATCTGGCGGTGAAAGGCAGCGTTTGGCAATAGCGCGGATGGTTTTGACCAATCCTAAATTGGTGATCTTAGATGAAGCTACTTCAGCCTTAGACACAGTTACTGAACGGCGTTTACACCATGCTTTGCAAACATTCTTACAGGGACGTACTACTCTTATTGTAGCCCATCGTCTCAGTGCAGTTAAGCAAGCTGATCGAGTTTTGGTCTTTGAAGATGGGCATATTGTAGAAGATGGCAATCATAAGGAACTGTTACAAGAGGATGGTTTCTATGCAGATTTATATCGAAAACAGCATGTAGCAGCGTAGGTTTGACAGTAGGAACTAGTTGGGACTGGTTCAGTCTGATGTTTGAACATAACATCATAATTATATTACATTATTTCTATAATAGTTGTAAGGTCTCTCAATAGAAAATTTACAAGCAAATTTTTCAAATTGACACTATCACACTATCTAGGACAAAATTTTGAGACGATTTTAGAGGATAGCATAATAAGACTTGTTTTTTAAATAACATAATGTTAGTTGATGAATTAGACTGAACCAGTGCCTGCTTCAGCACCAGAATGTGTATCAGATGCCATAGCTTATTGAGAAGTTACAAATATTATATTAGAGAATAAAAACAGCATCCCCCAAGCAAACACACCAGCTACCAAATCATCGGCCATAATTCCAAAGCCATTTTTGAATTTGTGATCAATAAAACCTATAGGCCAAGGCTTCCAAATATCAAATAGTCTAAATAGGCCAAAGCCCCAAAGCATATTTGTGATAGTTGGTGGAATTGCAATCATTGTAATTAAATACCCTACAATTTCATCCCAAACCACTGATGGTGGATCAGTTTGCTGTAGGATCTGAGATGCCTTATCACTTATAGGAATACCGATTAGGAATAACCCAACGGTAAGAAATATATAATATTGCAAAGGCAGCATATAGGTCATAATCCCATATAAAGCAACACCTGGAATAGTGCCAAATGTTCCGGGGGCGATTGGAGCGCGACCGCTACCAAAGCCTTGAGCAATCCATAAGATAATCTTGTCGAATAGTTTAAGCTTTAAAGCCTTTGATGTCAAATATTCCATAATAAAATAATAAATTCAGGTGTAATTACAGACTATTAATCATTCTGTGATAATTAGCGCACTGCCTTCTTAGCAAAATATTTAAGTATGGCATCAGCTTGCTTGATACCTAACAGCAATTCCAATACTATAGCAGGTCCGTCTAGCCAACCATTTTGTGGAGCCATGAAATACTGCTTGAGTTCAGAATTCTTCCTCTAGATCTTTAGCATCTAATGCTTCTTTATATGCTTTTCAGATTTACATTGCTCTTGTAGTCAGAGGGTATATAGCCTCTGATTGATCGAGTATTCTGTCTTGCTTTAGCCAACTTTGGCTACCTATGTTGTAATCAGATGAAAAGATTATACAAATTATACTCTATTTTTATTATCTAAATCTATATCTTCATTTAAATCCATCCTAAATTGATTTATAGCTGTTAGTAGTTCTCCAATGTTGAGCTTCTCTAATAAGAGATTATCAATCAAATTGATTAGTTTTGGGGAAATTTTATTACTTTGTGGATTTTCCACAAATTGACAGTAACAGTCA
>LFCU01000025.1 GCA_001044195.1 Candidatus Achromatium palustre | reverse complement strand
TTCTAATGAAAATCCTGATTCATCAAAATAATACAAATCAATAATTCCATCCTTATCTTGCGCAATAAGCTCTTCTAATTTCTTGCGACATTCTTCAAATAAAGCAGGATCACGTTTTGATTTCAATGACTTTCTCATGCGTTTCCATCTCAATCCTGCACGTCTACACATACGTTTTAATGTTGACAGACTAATGTTTACCCCGAACTTTTCAGACAATTGCGCTAAAACTGTTTTCAAAGAACGCGGTGATTGTTGAACTAATTCAATGGTTTTTGCCTCATTATCGTTATTTACAATACGTGGCCGTCCTGATCTTGGTAAATCGATTAAACTACGGATTCCCTTATCTTCCCAGTTATGTATCCACGTTGCAACTGTTTGTCTACATGCGTTAATAACTTTTGTTATTTTGTTGATATTAAATCCTTTATTATTTAACAATATAGCGTGTGCTCGTGTTCTAGCTGCGGGAGCAGAATGATTTTTATGCATCGCTGTCAAGGTTTCAGTTTCTGAGGATGATAGCGGTTTTATGGATAGCATAGTATTGATTCCATTTATGTTATCTTTTATATTATTATTACTATTTACATTATAGTATGTTTTTATACATTGACAAGTAAAAATGTTAAAATATTTTTGGACTATTACTTAGCTATCAAATGTCGTTGGGTTTTTGGAGTTATAATTTCCTGAACCACGTAGCGAAAATCCCTTGCCTGGATTGATATTTAGGTTGATACTGCCTTGGGTATATTCATCTGTAGAGCCAACATTATAACGAATGTTATTGTTTAGTGACACGCCGCGATAGTTGATACCTAATTCATTGCCAAAATCCCAGCTATCATTTTGGTTTTTATATGTTGTATAGTTACCTTGGATACCAAACGTTATATTCAATCGTGCAAGGGAAAAATTGCGGTGTAATCGGCTCGAAGAGCTTGAGGTTTGCAGGTTGTTAGTGTTAACGTTATCTGGGTCAGTGGTAGTAATAACTTGATTGGAGAATCCAGAATGATATGTTTGATGATTTAGGGATAGGTCCCATTTGTTAAAACGAGTTTGGGCATTGATGCCAAAGGCTTGGCCGCCAAGATCATCAAAGGCACTATTTAATGCAATGCCAATCCCCATTAGTTGAGTACGTAAGCCTAAACCACTATAAAGACGGGTGTCAAAGCGTTCGTCTTCAGTATTTTGATCCATGATGACGGGAACTCGGACAAAACTACTTGTCATCGACCAGGAACGACTTAAGCCAAAGTCCAATGAGATCGAAGCCCCAATATCATTCCGATTGTACTTATTACTACTGTTATAATTATTTGTGATAAAGAGAGGGCGTGATGCTTGGAAGAATGAGATGTCGTAGTGTACAGCTCCCTTGGGGAGACGATTATGCCCAACAAAATAGCTTTTAGTTTCGGTATAGCGTTGTCCTTGGGGACCATAAAATTCAAGACGAATGGTATTTTGACCACGTAAGAGGATTATATTGTCAAAGCGATATTTGCCATCAGGCCTACTAGTACGTTGTGCCATCATCAAGATGTCGTTACGATAGAGTTCTACTTCATAGCCATTTGGTAACACATCTTCTAGGGTAATACGGTCAAATTCTGCTACATAGGAAGCTGTGCGACTGGTAAGATGGATGCCACGACCAGATTGTCTGCTAGAGACCAGAGGTACACTGGTAGCTGTAACATCGCCTATTTCCCAGGCAGTAGCACCAAGTGGTCCTAATAGAGTCCCATCTGGATCAGAACGTCCTAGGCTCATATAAGCATTGGTAATATCGTTTTTATCGGCTGAGATAAATAGCTTGCCATTCATAAAGGCAAAGTCACCAAAGGCACGTAGCGTTCCGCTAGCAGTATAATTTTCTTGACCGCGTTCAGAAATGCCAATGGAAAGGTTTAAATCTGTAGCTGGCAGTGCTATTCCAGCATACGGAGCATAATGGCGAGGTAGAGTACTGCGGAAGGTCTTAATAGAACCAAAGCCTTGCTGTGCACGCATGCTGCGACTTTCTAAAGGAATAGGTTCGCGTGGATGAATCTCTAAGGTTTGGGTACGCAGATTTATTACTAGATCTAAGGGGAACCAACGAGAGATGGCACGAGCAGATACGAATAGGGCACTGTCGATATATTTGCTGTCTTCTATAATATTATACGATAAAACATTATCTATATACTCTTTATATGTAGGTTATACTAAAATAAAACCTAACAATAATTATGGTAGATTACAACAGAAAACATTTCAAGCAATTTTAAAATTTTTTATGATCATCATCACAAAAATACTTTAACATAATAGCATAAGACAATAGGTATAGTATTTATTAATCATACACTACCGTTACTTCATAGCTCATAGAACCTGCGGCTCCAGGAGTAGCACTATCTGATACCGTAAGTTGAGCACCACAATAAATAGTATCCAAACCAGAACCATCCAAAGTACCATCGCTATTACAATATTTCCCAGTTAAAGTAACTCCAGAACCTGAATCAGTATCAGTGAAATTTGTATTTGTTATTAGATATACAAAATTTGGCTCACCCGTTACCGTTATATTACCACATGTACCTGTCGCATCGCCAGGACCTAAGTTAAGAGAAGAAGCACTAACAGTAGTAGCCTCCGCACTGCCATGAGCAAAAGGATTTGCTCCACTGCTATAAGTTATCGTAGGAATACCAGACGCATCACAACTTAAAGTTACTATAGAAGTATTGCCACTATCAGGAACCACCACATCAGGGACATCAACTCCATTATTAACAGTCAAAGTCAAATCCGCAATTACCCTGCCTTGCACATTAGCCGTAGCAACATTAGTATCAGCCCACGCATAATTTATGCTCACAGTAACTATTAATAAAAATATAGCATTATTTTTCATCTGCCAACCTTAAAATTATAATTATACTCAACTAAATAGGATTTTAGGCTTTGGCTAAAAGTAACTTCCCGATTTTTGTTTAACCTATGCAATTATACATTACAGTATCACGGAAAGTTATTCCCAGCCAAATCCTTATCCAGTTTTTTATCCTGACTTTTCACCTGGCCAGTAAAAACCTCATACGGCGGGAGCAACAACTTAAATCCTGCCTTTTGATAAAAATATTGGACTTTGGACAAATATAATACAATACTGTATTATCAGTAGGTTATAAATACTATGCGATTTTATTTAACCAATTAATTATTTTAAATTAAGGTACCATTTTGTCCAAAGTCCAATAGGATAAGCAAACGGTTATATTGTTTGCTTACCTTATTTTAGCTTTATTATGTCCGTTCTAAACGCCAGACAATGCTGCCTTTAATCCTAGTGCCAGTGTTGAGGATACAAAAGTCGTTAAGATCTTGTTGCAACCATAGACGCAAGATTGTACCAAGTTTCTTGCTGGTTAAATTCTTGCCCTCAAGATTAAATAGTGTGGTTGCAGTTTGCGTTAATGCTAGGCATTGGTGACTATTAACGATACGGCAGATATCACTAGCTAATAGATTACGATCTGCTAAACAATCCCACCAAGCGTTAAGAAATGCTAGTAATTCTGGTGCGGGTGTTGGTGATTTAGCTAGAGTTACTTCTTTAAATTGTTGACTAACTATTGCCAGTTGTGCAGTTAGCTGGTTTAAAGCTTGAGTGGAATCGCAGATAGCAGTAGTAAGAGTATCAAGTCGGTCAAACTCACCATACTCACCATTTTTTCCTGGCCAATTATGGATGGTAAATGTGCAGTGAGAGCCGATGGTACCTAGGTTTCTTTGCTGGTGAGTTAGGGTATAGAAGGCTTTGACTAGGAGTTTTTTAAACTCTCGCACTACCTCATTATTACGCATGTAAGTCAACAGTAAGGTGGCTTGTGGTTCGTTTAAGTCCGCGTATTCTATGGGAAAACCACCCCTTTCCTGTCGAGTCGATTTGAAATCGACTCGCCCAAATTCCTCTAAATCTGTAAGGTACGTGCGCACCAGCTTAATTACACTAGCATGTTCAACGCCTGTACCCTTGGCAATAATAAGAGTAGTAGTGTAGGCATCGCCTTTTTCATCTAAAAAGGCAACGGGAATATTTTGATCTTCAAACATAATACAACTATTCCGCTTAAGACTTAAGGTATTGAGAAATAGTTGTCAACCGCAGGAGGCAATAGTCTGGTATACTTATATATAGACCGTTAGCATCGTTGCTACGACAACACGCTTTTGTGGTGTGACTGCTTCTACAGTCACAGCAACGGTCTCATCATACACTAAGTCGATAGCAAAAAAAAGCCCTAATCAGGGCTTTTTAATTTTCGGCATAGCTATCAGAATTAAAAAGAAGACCATGCACTCTAACACGAAAACCTTACCACCTATCAGTTTTATACATAGGATGCGCTGAGGTACGAAGCGCATCAATAATGATGGGTTTCGCTTTGGCTCTACCCATCCTACATGTAAACTGATAGGTGGTAAGCACGAAAACAAGTCTACAGTTGCATCTATTATGACAGTAACTATAAACTATTGATTTTTTATACCCACATAAACCGATAGAATCAGCAATTCAATTCTACTTAAATGAGCATTTAATTATGGCAAATGACCCCGTTTACAATTACCAAGGTCCATTTCGGGCCGAACATTTAAGTTCTGGTGACCCTTATGAATTATCATCTGGACATCCCATTCACTGTATGCCAACAGGAGGACGTGGTTCAAGAAATACCGGTTATGGTCTTCAAGTACTAGAAACTGATCCAGATGTAGAATCAGCCGGGGTAGATACTGGCTTTGCACCAGCCCCTGATATATTACGTGCTCCAGATGTTGCTGTTGGTAATGTCCCAAATGCACCTGGTTGGGTAGCAGGAGTTCCACCATTGGCAGTAGAATATGCTGATACTGGCCAAAATGAAGATGATTTAGCTAAAAAAATTAAAGAGTTATTCGCTTATGGCACAAAATATATCTGGGTAGTACGCTTAAACGGCCCCTATTTTGTAGAGGTCTATGAAGCAGGCAAACCAATGTATCGTGTCTTATCAGGCCAAACATTAACCGCCCCTGGAGTATTACGCAATCCAGTTCCAGTAGATGCTTTGTATAACCGTGAAGTAGCACATGAGGTTACCTTGCGCAATTTGTTACAACGTCAAGGTTACGAAAGTGTTGAAGCAATTAAAGCTAAGAGTGAAGCTCAAGGTTTAGCAAAAGGAGCAGCTAAAGGTAAAATTGAAGGCACTAAAACCACACTCAAGCGTCTTATCAAGCGGCGGTTTAAAACCTTCCCTAAATGGGCTGAACAACGTATTGAAACGGCAAGTATTGAGCAATTAGAAGCATGGACGGAAGATTTGCTAGATGCCACTGACCTCAAACATTTGTTAGGCTAAGATTATATTACCGTTTCTACCCTTGAGTGTGGAAACGGTCACAATGCATATATCCAGTTTACAATTATTACTTAAATGAACTCGTAGGGCGGGAGAGCGAAGCGATCCCGCCGTTTTTTTAATTTTATTCCATCTCATAATTTTTTACATTGTCATTTGCTACCCAATTTGGAGGATAAATTCCATTTCGCATATATTTATGAAAGCTGGAATAAGGCCAATCAATGACGTTAATTACATGGCCATGTTTGACTGGATTGTAGTGAATATAATCAATATGGCGTTCCAAATCCATTGCATCACGTATTACGTGTTCCCAAAAACGCCGTTGCCAAATACCCCGTTCACCTTTTTTAATACGACGTTCAGAAAGTCTTTCACCTTTAGGAATTTTAGCAGAAAATCTAGATTTAATAGCGTACCAACGTTTAGAAAAATCGCTATCATTAGCAGGAAGGGTCCAAATGCAATGGATATGATCAGGCAATACGACAACTGCATCAATTGTAAATGGATACCGTTGAATTACATCATAGAACACCTTACGTAAATCGTTGATATATTCGGTCAACAAACAACGTTGCCGTTCCAGCAATGTAACAGTAAAGAAAAATGTCCCACCGGGTACGAAAGCACGAATATAATTAGGCATTA
>LFCU01000024.1 GCA_001044195.1 Candidatus Achromatium palustre | reverse complement strand
ATCGTGATTTGGCTCAGGAACGTGATTTTACAGGTCGCCATGATCCGTATCAAGCCCCTCATGTGCGTCGCCGCAGGTTCGATTAATAGCTTGTAAATTTATAGTTATCTAGCTAGAGTGGGCACAGCCGCATTGTGCTCACGTAAATTATTAAATCCATTATCTGTTTGGTGTGTGTAAGTAAACGATACAGCCGTTGGTTGCCATACTTGGCTTAGGCTTAAGCAATCGGCAATTTTTACCATTTTTGATTATAGAGGCAATTATTGTGGCCGAATCACGTTCAGTTTTAGCAACACTTGCTAATTTGGTAACTGTTCTTTCTGGATTGGGTGCATTATTATTTTATTGGTATACACTTTCAACACCTGCTATAGATAATACCGTATCAGATAATACTGCACTTGATCCTGTAAGCCAAACTATATCTACATCGCCTGCACCTAAGACATCTGTAAAGCCTAAATCATCGCAAAGGATTATTCTTAATCCAATACCACCAGAAGACTTTAGTTATCAGGCAGATCAGTATTCTGAGTCATTGCAAGAGAATATTGTAGATTTTGAAACGCCACCTGAAACCATGTCGGAAATGCCACCACGCAACGTCTCACGGTTTCAGTAAGTAGGGTGGGCAAACATTCATATCTTTTGTCTACGCAAACCAAACAACGATGATAAATTTATGATTCCACGTAGGAGCGATGTGGCCGTGTCTATCTTACATGGCTTGAAATGTGTAAGTTCACTTTGTTAATTGGATTTATGCTTGACATTCTAAAACATATATCTAAACTAACACTATATAGCTATAATCCTATTAAGGAACGCGCTACAAATCGCAATTTATAACCAACAGCAATAGTTAATAATACTTTAATTTGAGGTTTTAAATGAATGTACCATAAAACAGTGATCAACCTAAAAACTACATTGCAGCTTTCTACCTTCTTGCTGTTGTCTATTCTAGCAATCCCAATAAGTCATGGCCAAGGCCAAAATCTAAATTACGTCTTTTATCGGATAAATACAGCTATTTTTTGGCGATTAAAAAGCATACCAAACCATGGCAAACCGTTACGGGTAGGAATCTCTAATTTTCATAATGAGGAAACTCGTAAAGGTTGTAATCCATTGACCACATCTTTAGCCGAAGGCTTTATGCAATATTTCCATGAGATGAATAATCTAACCGGAAATAAGTTTGAGATAGTGCCGCGTCAAGGGTTAGGTTTTATCGAGAATGAATGTAGCATTGCTAATAGCGGCTCTTCCTGTACGCATGAAAGTTTAGTAGATAAAGCTGATATTTTTATTACCGGCAGTTGGAATCGTAGTGGCAGATTAACTGTAAAAGCGATTTCATTTACCAAATATGGCACACGGGAATTGATGGTTCAAAGGGAAATTGTAGATTTGCAATCTATATCTGCTGCAGATAGGTCTTGCTGGCAAAATCATGGTAATATGGATCAGGAACGACGGGCAGAATGGCAACGGTGGCAGCAAAAGATGCAGGAGGATTTTGATAAGGTTACAGCTCTTGTGCGTAGGAGACCCAATGCTACGGATTTGCATCGTAAGGCTTGGAAAGGCTTTTTAGCTCGTTATCCTGTTAGTAAAAATAATCCATATTCACAGAAGGATGAGGAATTGCGGGCTGAGGCTGAACGTCAGCAAGCACTTGCTGTTACTGATAATAGTCATTCAACAGATGATAATTGGTTAAAGGTTCTTGTAGCTGAGGAGGATCGGGAACGGGCAAAATGGCAACGGTGGCAGCAAAAGATGCAGGCAGATTTTGATAAGGTTACAGCTCTTGTGCGTCAGAACCCTAATGCTACGAATTTGCATCGTAAGGCTTGGCAATGGTTTTTAGCACGTTATCCCATAAGTGAAAATAACCCATATTCGCAAAAGGATGATGAATTGCGGACTGAAGCGGCGCGTTCAATACAGCAGATTGAGGCAGATCGTTTGGCACGTATTGAGAAGGCCAAACAGAAGGCAGCGATAAGATTGCGTAAGCCTTATGAACCAGAAATGGTATCTATTCCAGGTGGTAGCTTTATGATGGGTTCTCCTGATAACGAGGAGGGCCGACGTGGCAATGAAGGGCCACAGCATAAGGTCTATATCAAGGCTTTTAAAATGGGCAAATATGAGGTCACTGTGGGGCAGTTTAAGCTTTTTGTGCAGGATACCAATTATAAGGGTAGTAAGGTAAGTTTTGAATTTCAATGTAAGGATTTTATGCAGCCAACATTTACCCAAGCAGATAATCATCCTGTGGTCTGTGTAACTTGGCTGGATGCAGTTGCCTATACTGAATGGCTCAGTCGGAAGACTGGTAAAAATTATCGGTTGCCTACTGAAGCAGAGTGGGAATATGTGGCTCGTGCTGGGACTTCTACTAAATATTGGTGGGGCAATGAGATTGGCCATAATCGGGCTAATTGTGATGGTGATTATTGTGGTGATTCATACAACTATACTTCTCCTGTAGGTTCTTTTGCGGCTAATCCTTGGGGTATATACGATACCGTAGGAAACGTATCGGAGTGGACTTGCTCAGATTATACATCTTCTTATGATGGCTCTGAGATGAAGTGCTTACTTTCTGGTGCCTCGGCCCACGTCCTTCGTGGTGGTTCCTGGCGCAGCAACGCAGGCCACGTGCGTGCTGCTTCCCGGTACAGGCACGAGCCTGGTTCCCGGAGCAACTTCGTGGGCTTTCGCGCCTGTGAGGTCCAGGTAAGTCAAGTCAGGTAATAGCAGCAACGAGCAAGCAGAGAATTATTGCCGTGACGCGAGTGGGCGAGCGTCAAGGCAATAATTCGAGGCTTGTGAGTGCTGCTATTAAAGGGGCGATTGCTCGCGATTTTTTTGGGTATACATCTATATTACCTCGTACGGCGGTAATGTAGCACGGTACCTCGTACGGCGGTAATGTAGCACGGTAGGGCGGGAGAACAACGTGATCCCGCCATAAAATGTATACAACTTATGCTATATATAACCTTGAGAAAGCGGGATTCTCCTGCTCTACGATGCTAAATTAATGAATAACACTAACTGGCATGTATTACTAGCTCGATTGCTGGCACTTATTTTGGAACACTTTAACGTACAAGTATTAAGTGAAGTGCAACTATTAACTGATCCGCCCAAAGCTGATATTGTATTGTTACGGCGTGATAGTTTAGAATGGACGGAAGAACAACGGCGGTGGTTAGCAGACGGTTTGCGCCACACTGATGCGGGGCAATTGTTGCTTGAATTTAAATACACTGAAGGGCTTACACTTTCCGCTATCCGCCAATTAAACGCCTATGATTATTTTTATTGTGAAGCAGGCAAGCATCAATTAGACGATGTAGCCTGTTTTTTAATAATCGCCAGAACGCCGCAAGGTGATTGGAACGATAAATTTGGCTTCACTGTTACTGAGTGGCCAGGAGTCTATCAAGGCACCGAAATATATAATCAACGCATCAAAATATTACTGCTGAACGAGTTAGAAGCCACACCACACAATGCAGCTCTTAAATGCTTTGCCACTAAACGTAAAGAACAAGATGCAGCATTTGCAGCTATGAGTAACAGCGGACTTGAGCAGCTATCTAAAGCCATAGAACAATTTACCTTAGGATTAAGGAGAATATTTATGCCTCACACATTACCAACAGAGGGATGGACTCCAGATAAGGTTATGGAATTAGGCCAAGAATTAATGACAGCGGTAATAAAATCCGCTCCAGTAGAAGAATTTTTAAGTTACCACAAACCTGAAGAAATTTTAAGTCGCTACCAACCAGAACAACGCCTTTCTGGTTTAACTAAAGAACAACGCCTGGCTGGTTTAACAAACGAACAACGCCTTGCTGGTTTAACTAAAGAACAAATCCGTGCCTATTTAGAAAAACTGAAAAATTAACAGGCGATTACCGCGTAAGGCGGGATGAACTTTTACGGTGAATCTTTGGATGTACCGCGTACGGCGGATGAACTTTTACGGTGAATCTTTGGATGTAGGGCGGGAGAGCGAAGCGATCCCGCCGCCTTTTATATAAATTTGCCACTTT